>NZ_JBEPKL010000067.1:0-1072 GCF_040544655.1 Sphingomonas sp. 1185 | reverse complement strand
GCCACCAGCGACGCTACGCTGGCCACCACCTCTGCCGCGGGACCCTCCGGTTCATCCGGATAGATCGTCACGCTCTCGATAAGCCGCGACATGATTGATGCGGCCTGCCCGCGGACCGCAGGATCTTCCAGCGTGCTGCGCAAGGCGGCGATCCGCGCCCGAAACTGAGCCTGCAGAACGAATGGCGTTGGAAGCGGGGGTTGCGAAGCCACCCCTCTGTCGACGGTAGCATTTCGCAAAATCAGGCGGGCCTTCTCCGTCTCCCGTTCGTCGATCATGTGCCGGAGGGCAGGGGTCGCGATACCCGCAAGCAGATTTTCATATAGATTGCCGAGTTCGCGCTCGAGTTGCTGCAGACGGATCCTGGCCGTGTCAGCCTCATGGCTGTCGATCCGCGCAAGTCGCGTGGCTTCGCGCTCATATTCCGCAATGAACAGGCGTACATGGTCTTCGGTGAGCAGACGGTGTTGGATAGCCGTCAGGCTTGCCTCTTCCAGAGGCCCCTTGCGGACCGATAGCCTGTTGTCACAGGTGCCACGTTCCTTCTGACCGGCGCAGCGATAATAGTCCTTGCCGCTGATCGTGTAGTTGGACCCGCAGCAACCGCATCGGATCAGGCCGGATAGCAGATGCTTCTTGCGATTACCCTGGGCCAGCGGCAGCGACGTGGTGGTGCGCTTGCGGGCGTTCATTTCCGCCTGCACCGCCTCGAAGTCACTGTCATCGACGATGCGGAGGTCCGGGACTGCCACCTCGATCCACTCGCTGGGGTCTCGAAGCTGATAGCGCCGTTCGCGCTTTTCCGAGTCCGGATCGCGGCGCCAGTGTCGACGTTTCCAGACAAGCCGTCCCGTGTAGAGGGGGTTGTTAAGGATGCCGACCAGCTTTTTGTGGTCGCCCCGGATGGTCGAGGCATTCCACTCCCCGCCACGAGGTGCTGGAATACCCTCAGCATTCAGGCGGGTGGCGATATCGACGGACGACAGGCCGCCAGCGAACCATCGATAAATTTGGCGAACCATGTCTGCCTTTGCCTCGTCGATCGCGAGCAGCCCACGGACGAGTTCGCCTT
>NZ_JBEPKL010000066.1:0-1223 GCF_040544655.1 Sphingomonas sp. 1185 | reverse complement strand
AAGGCGAACTCGTCCGTGGGCTGCTCGCGATCGACGAGGCAAAGGCAGACATGGTTCGCCAAATTTATCGATGGTTCGCTGGCGGCCTGTCGTCCATCCAGATTGCCACCCGCCTGAACGCTGACGGCGTTCCCGGGCCCCGTGGCGGGCCATGGAATGCCTCGACCATCCGGGGCGACCCAAAGAAGCTGGTCGGCATCCTCAACAACCCCCTCTACACAGGACGGCTTGTCTGGAAACGTCGACACTGGCGCCGCGATCCGGACTCGGAAAAACGCGAACGGCGCTATCAGCTTCGAGACCCGAGCGAGTGGATCGAGGTGGGAGTCCCGGACCTCCGCATCGTCGATGATAGTGACTTCGAGGCGGTCCAAGCGGAAATGAACGCCCGCAAGCGCTCCATCACGTCGCTGCCGCTGGCCCAGGGTAATCGTAACAGGCATCTGCTATCCGGACTGATCCGATGCAGTTGCTGCGGCTCCAACTACACGATCAGCGGTAAGGACTATTATCGCTGCGCCGGTCAGAAGGAACGTGGCACCTGTGACAACAGGCTATCGGTCCGCAAGGGGCCGCTGGAAGAGGCAAGCCTGACGGTTATCCAGCACCACCTGCTCACCGAAGACCATGTCCGCCTGTTCATTGCGGAATATGAGCGCGAAGCCACGCGGCTTGCGCGGATCGACAGCCATGAGGCTGACACGGCCAGGATCCGGCTGCAGCAACTCGAGCGCGAACTCGGCAATCTGTATGAAAATCTGCTGGCGGGTATCGCGACCCCTGCCCTCCGTCAGATGATCGACGAACGGGAGACGGAGAAGGCCCGTCTGATCTCGCGAAACGCTACCGTCGACAGAGGGGTGGCTTCGCAACCCCCGCTTCCAACGCCATTCGTTTTGCAGGCTCAGTTTCGGGCGCGGATCGCCGCCTTGCGCAGCACGCTGGAAGATCCTGCGGTCCGCGGGCAGGCTGCATCGATCATGTCGCGGCTTATCGAGAGCGTGACGATCTATCCGGATGAACCGGAGGGTCCCGCGGCAGAGGTGGTGGCCAGCGTAGCGTCGCTGGTGGCGTACGCCATAAACGACAACGCCGCCCGTGAGGGCGGCGTATCGCGTTCTAAGGCGGTGGTTGCGGGGGCAGGATTTGAACCTGCGGCCTTCAGGTTATGAGCCTGACGAGCTACCGGGCTGCTCCACCCCGCGGAGGTGTTGTGGAGGGAC
>NZ_JBEPKL010000065.1:0-1264 GCF_040544655.1 Sphingomonas sp. 1185 | reverse complement strand
CCTAGTTTTCTAGACGCCTTCTGCCTTCAAAACCTGCTGCCGTTCGAACGCGACGGGCGACAGCATCCCGTTCCTGACCTGCTTGCGTACAGGGTTGTAGAACATCTCGACGTAATCGAACACGTCCTGCCGGGCTTCCTCACGGGTTTTATAGGTGCAACGCCGGATGCGCTCACGCTTGAGCGCGGAGAAGAAGCTCTCGGCGACGGCATTGTCATGGCAGTTGCCGCGTCGGCTCATCGAGTGCTCAAGATTGTGAGCCCGGATGAAGCCAGCCCACTCCATGCTGGTGAACTGCGAGCCCTGGTCGGAGTGGATCAGCACCCGTTGCTTCGGCTTGCGCCGCCATACCGCCATGTGCAGCACCTGCAGCACCACATCGGTGGTCTGTCGGCTCTGCATCGACCACCCTCCGCAGCCCTTCCAACGATGCTCCGCATCGCCGGAACCTTTGGCTGCTCCGCCCACCACGCGGCGGGAGTACAGGTCGATCACGACCGCCAGATAGGCGAAGCCTTCCAGGGTGCGAATGTAGGTGATGTCCGTCACCCAGGCCCGGTCCGGCGCAGCGACGTCGAACTGGCGGTCCAGCGTGTTGTCGACCGCCAGGGACGGTTTGCCGCCATGGCTGCCGGGCCGGCGCTTATAGCCGATCTGCGCCTTGATGTCCGCCAATCCGGTCAACCTGGCAACCCGGTTCGGGCAGCAGGTTTCGCCGTGATCCAGCAGGTCGTCGTGCAGCTTGCGGTAGCCATAGACCTTGCCACTGTCGTGCCAGGCCCGCCGCAGCAGCTCCGTTTGCCGCGCATCTTCCCGAGCTCACCGGCTCAGCGGGCTCTTCTGCCAAGCATAGAAACCGCTGGGCTGCACGGCGAGGCAGCGGCACATTGCCCGCACGCCAAAGTGATCACGATGCTGGGCAATGAACGCGTATCTCACTTTGCATCCCGAGCGAAATACGCGGTGGCTTTTTTTAGGATGTCGCGCTCCTCGGTTACCCGAGCCAACTCGCGCTTCAGCTGGCGGATCTCGGCGTCCTTGCCGGCATCGCCGGATACGACTTTCGCCAGTTGCCGCTTCCACGCATACAGCGAGTGCGCACTGACCCCGAGCCGCTGTGAAACCTCCGCTACCGGATACCCGCGCTCGGTGATCTGGGCCACCGCGTCACGTTTGAAGGCCTCGCTGAAATTCGGCTTCCCCATCATCGCCTCCTGTCCTCAAAATTAGGACCGAAGGCGTCCAGAAATCTAGGGGCTACTCA
>NZ_JBEPKL010000063.1:0-1561 GCF_040544655.1 Sphingomonas sp. 1185 | reverse complement strand
GAGGCGCAGGCGTCGGCAAATATCCGATTTCCAGCGATTTCGTCCGTGAACGCTCCCGCCGAACCGCCTCGCATCGCGTTTTCGGACGGTCTGGAACCTCCAGCGGGACAGGACGAGCGCAGCGCGCCTTTCCCGCGTCTGTAGGTGGCAGTTTTCCCAAAATCTGTTCCCAATTGCTCTTTCCCGAAAATGTCCCCAAGAGATGGAGAAATGGGACTGCCAAATGGTGTGCCGCAGCAGCCATAGTCGGGGCGGAGGAGCGTGCAACGAATGGCTTTCGACCGGGCGAAGCTGGCCTTTGGTCGAGAACCTATGATTGGCCCTTTTCGGCGATAGCGGTCGTACCCGTGGCTTGGCCGGAACGGCATAAGTGGTCGATGGCTGCCGTGCCCAGCGACGGCAGCTCCGGCCCACCCCTTTTAACCGCTGGGCATGGTGGCTTTACGAGGTCGTCCTATCACCTTCTTCGCGGTCACCCCCTGCCCTGAGCATACGTGCTGCGCCCACGTCGCCATTAGGTCCCGACGTTTCTCGAAGAAGTCTGTTCGCCGATAAGCAGCTTCGACTGCATTGGGGATACGGTGCGCCAACGCCTTCTCCGTCACTTCCTTCGGCACATTGGTGCATTCGGCGGCCCAATCGGCAAAGCTGCTCCTGAAACCGTGAACCGTGATGGTGTCGATCTTGGCGTCGCGGATTGCCTTCAGCATCGTAACATCGCTGATGGGTGCCTTGCCTCTGGCACTGAAAAGATACTGATCATCAATCGAGCCGGTCGTGAGCGCTTCATGCTCTTTTCGCAGGCGGCGAAGAAGCGCTACCGCCGGTTCAGACAGCGGCACGAGATGCGGTAGCTTCATCTTCATGCGTGACCCCGGAATTGACCACACCGCCCCGTCGAGATCGAATTCACGCCATGTCGCAAGCCGCGCCTCGTTCGAACGAACTGCAGTGAGGATCGTGAGCTTCAGGGCGTCCCGGCCAACGCTGTTCGCCTCAGCCACCAACTGCGACCAGAAGGCGGGGACATCTGCGTAGGGCATCGCTGCCCGGTGTGTGACCTGCTGCTGTTGACGCGGCAGACCTCGTGTCACCGAGCGCAGCGATACTTTGGCCGGGATATACCCTTTGATGTACGCGAAATCGAGAATGGCCCCAATCCGCTGCAGGATACGACGGGCTGTGTCTGGGATCGTCAGCCAGATCGGCTCGAGCACCAGCAACACTTCCTTGGTGCCGATCGCATCGATCCGCTTCGTGCCGATCTCGGGAAACACATGGTTCTCGAGGCTGGACAGCCAAGAGGCATGCCGCCGATCCTTCCAGCCGCCGCTCAGGGCTTCATAGCACCGCCGCGCTACGATCTCGAAGGTGGGGACGTTGGCGCGCCGCAGCCCCCTTTCCTTCACGGGTTCGAGGCCAGCCCTTACCATCTTGCGCAGTTCTGCTGCGCGGCAGCGCGCCTCGGCTAGAGCAAATTCCGAGCGTCTTGAATCGATGGGGGATTCCCAAGCGGCTTGAAGTCTGATTCAAGATCGTCACCGGCGACAGGAGGCCGGTC
>NZ_JBEPKL010000062.1:0-1589 GCF_040544655.1 Sphingomonas sp. 1185 | reverse complement strand
CCCCGCGCACCGACTGGACCCGCGCCGAGATCGCCGCGCTGTTCGACCTGCCCTTCACCGAGCTGCTGTTCCGCGCGGCCGAGGCGCACCGCGCGCATCATGCCGCCGATCAGGTTCAGTTGTCGACGCTGCTGTCGATCAAGACCGGCGGCTGCCCCGAGGATTGCGGCTATTGCAGCCAGTCGACCCATGCCGATACCGGGCTGAAGGCGACCAAGCTGATGGACCCGCGCGCCGTGCTGCAGGCGGCGGCGCAGGCAAAGGATCACGGCTCGACGCGCTTCTGCATGGGCGCGGCCTGGCGTAACCCCAAGGACCGCGACATGCCCGCCATCGTCGAGATGGTGAAGGGCGTGCGCGCCATGGGCATGGAAACCTGCATGACGCTGGGCATGCTCACCGATGCGCAGGCGCAGACGCTGGCCGAGGCGGGGCTCGACTATTACAACCACAATATCGACACCTCGCCCGAGCGTTACGGCGACGTCATCACCACGCGCAGCTTCGGCGAGCGGTTGGAGACGCTGGAGCATGTCCGCGATGCCGGCATCAACGTGTGTTGCGGCGGCATCGTCGGCATGGGCGAGACGCGCGGCGACCGGGTCGGCTTCATCCATGCGCTCGCCACCCTGCCGGTGCATCCGGGCAGCGTGCCGGTGAACGCGCTGGTGCCGGTCAAGGGCACGGTGCTGGGCGATATGCTGGCCGACACGCCGCTCGCCAAGATCGACGATATCGAATTCGTTCGCACCGTTGCGGTCGCGCGCATCACCATGCCGCATTCGATGGTCCGGCTGTCGGCGGGGCGCGAGAGCATGTCGGATGCGACCCAGGCTTTGTGCTTCCTGGCGGGCGCCAATTCGATCTTCACCGGCGACAAGCTGCTGACCGCGGGCAATGCGGGCGACGACAAGGACGCCGCACTCTTCGCCCGGCTGGGGCTCACCCCCATGGCGGCGGAGTGCAAGGTGGAATTGGAAGCGGCGGAGTGAGGCTTCCACCGCCCTGTTCCCCGGCGCAGGCCGGGGCCCAGTGGCGGTGAACCATCGATGGCGCGTGGCAGAGGCCTCCCCCGAGGCGGCACGGCGCGCCATCAGCGTCTTGGAAACTGGACCCCGGCCTTTGCCGGGGAACAGGCGACACGGACCAACGACATAAAAGGAGAGGTATCCCCGTGTTCCAGAAAATCCTGATCGCCAATCGCGGGGAAATCGCGTGCCGGGTGATCCGCACCGCGAGGGCCATGGGCATCGCGACGGTCGCGGTCTATTCCGATGCGGACGCCAACGCGCCGCATGTCCGGCTGGCCGATGAATCGGTGCGCCTGGGGCCAGCCCCCGCCGCCGAAAGCTATCTGAAAGCGGAGCTGATCCTCGCCGCCGCCAAGGCGACGGGCGCGGATGCCATCCATCCCGGCTACGGCTTCCTGTCCGAGCGCGAGAGCTTCGCGCGCGCCTGTGCCGAGGCGGGCGTCGCGTTCATCGGCCCGCCGCCGAACGCCATCGCCGCGATGGGCGACAAGATCGAGTCGAAGAAGCTGGCCAAGGCGGCCGGGGTCAATGTCGTCCCCGGCTATCTGGGCGAGATCG
>NZ_JBEPKL010000061.1:0-1651 GCF_040544655.1 Sphingomonas sp. 1185 | reverse complement strand
CAGACCGTCCGAAAACAGGGTTGTGGATTCCCGAGCGTACCGGGACGGTGTAATCTTCGGGCATGGGGTACATTGAAGGTCATGCTCGGGATCAGGCGCTGCTGCTGCCGGCCTCGGTCGAGGACTATGTGGCGGCGGACAACCCGGTGCGGTTCATCGACGCCTTCGTCGACGACCTCGATCTGGGTAGCGCGGGTTTTCAGCGGACGCAGCCGAAGGCAACCGGGCGGCCCGGTTACGATCCGGGCGATATGCTCAAGCTGTATCTGTACGGCTATCTGAACCGCGTGCGGTCAAGCCGGCGCCTGGCGGCGGAGGCAGGCCGCAATCTCGAGCTGATCTGGCTGTTGCGCGGGGTGCATCCAGACTTTCGGACCATCGCTGACTTCCGGTGCGACAACCGGGCCGCGTTCAAGGCGGTGTTCCGCGCATTCGTGATGCTGTGCCGCAAGCTCGACCTGTTCGGGCGAGAGTTGCTGGCGGTGGATGGCACGCGGCTGAAGGCGGTGAACGGTCGGGCACGCAACTTCAGCCGCGAGCGTCTGGCGACCTATCTCGCCTCGGCCGATGCACGACTGGATCGCTATCTGGCTGAACTGGACCAGATCGACCGCGGTGAGGATGCTGCCGGCACCGGCCGCGCTGAGGCGCTGGCGACCAAGATCGCCAGATTGCGCGAGCAGCGTCAGGCCAGCGCAGCGCTCATGGGCCAGCTGGAGGAAAGCGGCGAAGGACAGATTTCGCTCACCGATCCCGATGCGCGCGCGATGGTCGCCCATGGCAAGGTGACCATCGGCTACAATGCGCAGGTGGCAGTCGATGCGAAGCACAGCCTGATCGTCGAGCAGCATGTCACCAACGCCTGCAACGACATGGGTCAGCTGGCACCCACCGCCAGCGCGGCGATGGAGGTGCTCGGGGTCGAGCGGATCGATGCCGTGGCGGACATGGGCTACCACAAGGGCGAGGACATCGAGGCCTGCGAGGCGGTCGGCATCACGCCGTACATTCCGCGGCCGCACCGGGGCGTCAACGTCAGCAACGGCCTCTTTCCCAAGGAGCGGTTCCGCTACGATCCGGCAGCCGACGCCTATCACTGTCCCGGCGGGCAGATACTCGGTACCCGCCACAGCTCGATCACGCGCGGACATGTGACGGTCCAGTATTCCAGCCCTGCCGCCTGCGCTGGGTGCCAGATGAAGGCGCTATGCACCACGGGACGCTGGCGACGCGTCAACCGCTGGGAGAAGGAACACCTCATCGAGCGCATGGCCGAGCGCCTCGAGAAGCGGCCAGACATCCTCGTCATCCGCCGCTCCACGGTCGAACACCCGTTCGGCACGATCAAGCAGTCGATGAACCAGGGCGCGTTCCTGATGCGCGGACTGGAGAAGGTCCGCGCAGAGTTCAGCCTGACCGCGCTTGCCTACAATATCAGGCGGGTCATCACCCTCATCGGCGTGCCGGGGATGATCCGGGCAGTGCAGGCCTGATCCGGGGAGCAATACCCCGTCACGACCGAGAATATGGCCATCCCACAGCCCATCTGGCCGTCTCTGAGGCGCAGGCGTCGGCAAATATCCGATTTCCAGCGATTTCGTCCGTGAACGCTCCCGCCGAACCGCCTCGCATCGCGTTTTCGGACGGTCTG
>NZ_JBEPKL010000060.1:0-2045 GCF_040544655.1 Sphingomonas sp. 1185 | reverse complement strand
TTCGATCTCACCCTGGGCCTGAGCGAGCGTTACGATGCCGCAGGCGCCCCGGCCGGACTGACCGGCGAGCTCGAATATGCCGCCGACCTGTTCGATCCCGCCACCGCCCAGAGCCTCGCCGACCGCTTCGCCCGCCTCCTCGACGCCGTCAGCATCGAACCGCGCATGGCGGCGTCGCGGTTTGATCTGTTCGCACCCGGCGAACGTCAAGCGGTTCTGTACCAGTGGAACGAGACCGCCAGCGGTCGAAGCGCGACCGACTTGGCGAGCGCCTTTGCCGCGCAGGTCCGCGCTCGGCCGATGGCGGTGGCGGTGGAGGATCATGGTCGCAACTGGAGCTATGCCGAACTGGACGCCTATGCCGAGCGTATAGCTGCGGCGCTATCGACTCAGGGCGTTCGCAGCGGTGATCGCGTGGTGATCAAGCTCGATCGTTCGGCGGAGATGGTTGCTGTGCAGTTGGCGGTGCTCAAATGCGCAGCGTCCTATGTCCCCCTCGATGGCGCTACGCCTTGGCCTCGGGTAGCCGGGGTCATGAAGGATTGTCGCGCCCGGTTGTGCGTGGTCGCATCGGTCCCCGCTGAGGGGGATGACGGACAGCCGATCGTCGAACTTGAAACTTTAACAAGCGATAAGTCCTGCGGCCTTCCCTGCACGCTAAAGCCCTCTCCCGACTCTGTCGCGCATGTGATGTACACATCGGGCTCGACGGGAGAACCCAAGGGCGTCGCGATAACGCATCGGGCCGTCGCGCGGGTAGTGGTGGACAACGGCTATGCGTCCTTCGTGGTGGATGACCGCATAGCCTTTGCTTCCAATCCCGGCTTCGACGCCAGCACGCTCGAGGTCTGGGGGGCCTTGCTCAATGGCGGGCGGCTGGTGGTGATCGACCGCGACGAACTGTTGTCGGGCGAAATTCTGGCTGCCAAGATTGCCGCGACGGGCGTGACGGTGCTTTTTCTGACCCCAGCGCTGCTCGATGAACATGCCGACTGCGTCGCAGCCGTATCCCACCGCCTGCGCTACCTTATCGCCGGGGGCGACGTTCTTAACCCGGCAACAGTGGCGCGGATCGTGACCGTCGTGCGACCGGGCGGCCTCATCAACGGCTATGGTCCGACGGAAACGACAACATTTGCGACCACACATGCGATCGCACCGCACGAAATCCACGCGCGGATTCCGATCGGCCGGCCAATCGCCGATACCCGTACGGTAGTACTTGATGGTTGGCTGCAACCGGTGCCGCCAGGCGTCGTGGGGGAACTCTATGTCGGTGGCGATGGCTTGGCACAGGGCTATCTGGGCCGGCCCGGCGCGACCGCGGCCCGGTTCGTGGCGGACCCGTTCATGGCGGGCCAGCGCCTCTATCGGACCGGCGATCTGGTGCGTTGGCACCGCGACGGGGTACTTGAGTATCTGGGCCGTAACGACGCGCAAGTGAAGATCCGCGGCCACCGAGTAGAACCCGGCGAGATTTTGGCGCGACTGCTCAAGCATCCTAGTGTCGCCACAGCGAGCGTGGTCGCAATCGCCGAGGGTGATGGCCGCAAGCGCCTGATTGCCTACTATGTGCCCCATGTCGCGGAACAGGACGGTGACGCCGATCCTGCGATGCTGCGGGCCTATCTGGCCAAACAGCTGCCAGACTATATGGTCCCCTTTGCCTTGGTGCCACTGGACGCCCTACCGCTCACGCCCAACGGCAAGGTCGACCTTCGCGCCCTGCCCTTGCCGTCCCTGCTCGCCTCGGCGCCCGGGCGCAAGCCACGCACGGAGCGCGAGGGTATTCTGGCAGGCTTGTTCTCGGAGATTCTCGGATCGGGACCGGTCGGGATTGACGACGATTTCTTCGCGCTGGGTGGCCATTCGCTGCTCGCGACGCGGCTCGTCAGCCGGATCCGTTCGACGCTGCAGGTGGAGATCGGCATCCGCGCGGTGTTCGATGCACCGACGGTGGCCGGGCTGGCGGAACGGCTGGGGGTGGCGGGCGGCGCACGCCAGGTGCTCGCGCCCACCACGCGTCCGGCGGTGTTGCCAGTTTC
>NZ_JBEPKL010000059.1:0-2686 GCF_040544655.1 Sphingomonas sp. 1185 | reverse complement strand
TGGGTATAAAATCGATGCGTGCACTGGCTGTATTGATGACCGCACCCTCAGTCTATCAGCCCAGGGCTGATGGTGGGGGTGTGGAGCTCTCAAGCGCGAATAGGACAATTAGTATCGGTTAGCTCCATGCGTTACCGCACTTCCACATCCGATCTATCGAGGTCGTGGTCTTCGACCGTCCTGAGAAATCTTATCTTGAGGGAGGCTTCCCGCTTAGATGCTTTCAGCGGTTATCCCGTCCGTACATAGCTACCCTGCTGCGCCGTTGGCACGACGACAGGTACACCAGAGGTACGTTCAACCCGGTCCTCTCGTACTAGGGTCAACTCCTCTCAAATTTCGACGCCCACGGCAGATAGGGACCAAACTGTCTCGCGACGTTCTGAACCCAGCTCACGTACCACTTTAATTGGCGAACAGCCAAACCCTTGGGACCTGCTCCAGCCCCAGGATGTGATGAGCCGACATCGAGGTGCCAAACAACCCCGTCGATATGAGCTCTTGGGGGTTATCAGCCTGTTATCCCCGGCGTACCTTTTATCCGTTGAGCGATGGCCCTTCCACGAGGGACCACCGGATCACTATGACCGACTTTCGTCTCTGCTCGACTTGTCAGTCTCGCAGTCAGGCTGGCTTATGCCATTGCACTCTAACAGCCGGTTTCCAACCGGCCTGAGCCAACCTTCGCGCGCCTCCGTTACTCTTTAGGAGGCGACCGCCCCAGTCAAACTACCCGCCACAGAGGGTCCCTGTACCGGTTTCACGGTACGAGGTTAGACATTAAACAACAACAGGGTGGTATTTCACCTATGGCTCCACATCGGCTGGCGCCAATGCTTCAAAGCCTCCCACCTATGCTACACAGTTCTTGTCCAATGCCACTCTGAAGCTGCAGTAAAGGTGCACGGGGTCTTTCCGTCTAACCGCGGGTACTCCGCATCTTCACGGAGAATTCAATTTCGCTGAGCATGTCCTGGAGACAGTGGGGAAGTCGTTACGCCATTCGTGCAGGTCGGAACTTACCCGACAAGGAATTTCGCTACCTTAGGACCGTTATAGTTACGGCCGCCGTTTACCTGGGCTTCATTTCAGAGCTTGCACTCCTCCACTTAACCTTCAGGCACCGGGCAGGCGTCAGGCCCTATACGTCGTCTTGAAGCCGACTTAGCAGAGCCCTGTGTTTTTGCTAAACAGTCGCTACCCCCTGGCCTGTGCCCCCCATGAGAGCTTGCGCTTACATGGGGCCTCCTTCTTCCGAAGGTACGGAGGCAATTTGCCGAGTTCCTTCAGGACACTTCTCTCAAGCGCCTTGGTATACTCTACCTGACCACCTGTGTCGGTTTCGGGTACGGTCTATACGGTGGGGCTATTTCCCGGGACCTCTTCGAGGCACGTCCAATCCGATAAGGACGTACAACACACGAGATCCGTCACACACCACCAGGCCCACGAATATTAACGTGGTTCCCATCGACTACCCCCTTCGGGCTCGTCTTAGGGGCCGGCTCACCCTGCGCGGATTAGCCTTGCGCAGGAACCCTTGGTCTTTCGGCGAGAGGGCATCTCACCCTCTTTATCGCTACTCATGTCTGCATTCGCACTTCCGATACCTCCACGACCCATTACCAGATCGCTTCGCAGGCTTACGGAACGCTCCGCTACCGCGTGCACTTGCGTGCACACCCTAAGCTTCGGTGCGTGTCTTGAGCCCCGTTACATCTTCGCCGCAGAAACCCTTGTTTAGACCAGTGAGCTGTTACGCTTTCTTTAAAGGATGGCTGCTTCTAAGCCAACCTCCTGGTTGTTTTGGGATTTCCACATGCTTTCCCACTTAGACACGACTTGGGGACCTTAGCTGTAGGTCAGGGCTGTTTCCCTTTTGACGACGGACCTTAGCACCCGCCGTCTGTCTCCCGAGTATCACTCATAGGTATTCGGAGTTTGGTTAGTATTGGTAGATCTCGCGACCCCCGCAACCATCCAGTGCTCTACCCCCTATGGTGTCCGCTCGAGGCACTACCTCAATAGTTTTCGCGGAGAACCAGCTATTTCCCGGCTTGATTGGCCTTTCACCCCTAAGCACAACTCATCCGGTAACTTTTCAACGTTAATCGGTTCGGACCTCCAGTGCGTGTTACCGCACCTTCATCCTGGTCATGCATAGATCGCCGGGTTTCGGGTCTAATACTTCAAACTAAAGCGCCCTATTCAGACTCGCTTTCGCTGCGCCTACACCTATCGGCTTAAGCTTGCTTGAAACATTAAGTCACAGACCCATTATGCAAGAGGTACGCAGTCACCCCATAAAGAGGCTCCTACTGCTTGTAGGCAATCCGTTTCAGGTACTGTTTCACTCCCCTCATCGGGGTGCTTTTCACCTTTCCCTCACGGTACTAGTTCGCTATCGGTCATGTACGAGTATTTAGGCTTGGAGGGTGGTCCCCCCATGTTCAGACAGGATTACACGTGTCCCGCCCTACTCGAGTCCTGACACATCACTTTCGCATACGGGGCTGTCACCCGCTATGGCCGAACTTTCCAGATCGTTCTGCTAGTTGAATGTCAGGCACTGGCCTGGTCCGCGTTCGCTCGCCACTACTAACGGAATCTCGGTTGATGTCTTTTCCTCCGGCTACTGAGATGTTTCAGTTCACCGGGTTCGCTTCTCGAAACCTATGTATTCAGT
>NZ_JBEPKL010000058.1:0-2750 GCF_040544655.1 Sphingomonas sp. 1185 | reverse complement strand
TGCACCGCCAGCGGTGCCCAGTCCGGCGCCGCGCCGTCACGCCGCGCCGCATAGGCGCGTTCAAGGTCGCGCCACAGCGGCAACAGCGACCAGCCGTCCGATGCGATGTGGTGTACGACCAGGGCAAGGACGTGGTCGTTATCGCCCAGTGTCATCAAGGTGGCCCGCACTGGAATGTCGCGGTCGAGCCGGAACGGGCGGTGCGCGGCATCATGGATCGCGGCGACCAGCGCGTCCGGTGTCACCATCATCTCCCGCAGGATGGGCGTGTCGTCCAGGCGGTTGATGACTTGCCGTGCGATGCCATCGATCTCGGCGAAGCTGGTACGCAGGCTTTCGTGCCGCTCGATGACGTCGCGGACCGCCAGCGCCAGCGCGGCGACATCGAGCGCGCCGTTGATGTGGACGACATAGGGTATGTTGTAGGTGGCGCTCGGCCCTTCGAGCTGGTGCAGGAACCACAACCGTCCCTGCGCAGGCGAAACTGGCAACACCGCCGGACGCGTGGTGGGCGCGAGCACCTGGCGTGCGCCGCCCGCCACCCCCAGCCGTTCCGCCAGCCCGGCCACCGTCGGCGCCTCGAACACCGCGCGGATGCCGATCTCGACCCGCAGCGTCGAGCGGATCCGGCTGACCAGCCGTGTCGCGAGCAGCGAATGGCCGCCCAGCGCGAAGAAATCGTCGTCGATCCCGACCGGTCCCGATCCCAGAACCTCGGCGAACAATCCCGCCAGAATAGCCTCGCGCTCGGTGCGCGGCTGGCGCCCGGTTGTCGAGACGAGCAGGGGCGGCAAGGGCAGGGCGCGAAGGTCGACCTTGCCGTTGGGCGTCAGCGGCAGGGCATCCAGCGGGACCAGGGCGGCCGGAACCATGTATTCCGGCAACCGCTTCGCCAGATAGGCCCGCAGCATCGCGGCATCCACTCCACCGTCCTGTCCGGCGACGCGGGGCACGTAATAGCCGACCAGCCGCTTGCGGCCTTCGCCGTCCGCTATCGCGACCACGCTGGCTGTAGCAACCCCGGGATGGTCGAGCAGCCGTGCCGCGATCTCGCCGGGTTCCACGCGGTGGCCGCGGATCTTCACTTGCGCGTCGTTGCGGCCCAGATATTCCAATGCCCCGTCACGGCGACGGCGAACCAGGTCGCCGGTCCGATAGAGACGCTGTCCCGCCATGAACGGATCCGCCACGAACCGGGTCGCGGTCGCGCCGGGCCGGCCCAGATAGCCCTGCGCCAGGCCATCGCCACCGACATAGAGTTCGCCCGCGACGCCTATCGGCACCGGTTGCAACCACGCATCGAGCACTACCGCACGCGTATCGGCGATTGGCCGGCCGATCGGGATTCGGGTGTGGATTTCGTGCGGTGCGATCGCATGCGTGGTCGCAAAGGTCGTCGTTTCCGTCGGACCATAACCGTTGAGCAGCCGGCCGGGCGGCAGGGCGGTCAGCATCCGCGCCACCGTCGCGGGGTTAAGCACGTCGCCCCCGGCGATAAGGTAGCGCAGGCGGTGTGATACGGCCGCGAGACAGTCGGCATGTTCGTCGAGCAGCGCTGCGGTCAGCCACAGCACCGTCACGCCCGTCGCGGCGATCCTGGCGGCCAGCATGTCTCCCGACAACAGCTCGTCGCGGTCGATCACCACCAGCCGCCCGCCGTTGAGCAATGCCCCCCAGACCTCGAGCGTGCTGGCGTCGAAGCCGGGGTTGGAAGCAAAGGCTATACAGTCATCCGCCACGAAGGACGCATAGCCGTTGTCCACCACTACCCGCGCGACGGCCCGGTGCGGTACCGCCACGCCCTTGGGTTCGCCCGTCGACCCCGATGTGTACATCACATAGGCAACCGCGTCCGGCACCGGCGTTGGCATGCAGGTGAGATCACTGGACGGTTCGCTCGTCAAACTTGCCAGATCGACGAGCGCCAGGGCGACAACTGCCTCAGGGGGCACCGATGCCACCAGGCATAGCCGGGCATTGCAATCCGCCACGATACCCGCCACCCGCGGCCAGGGTGTGGCGCCATCGAGCGGGACATAGGTCGCTGCGCATTTGAGTACCGCCAGCTGCGCGGCGACCAGTTCGGCGGAACGATCAAGCCGGATCACCACGCGGTCGCCGCTGCGGACGCCCCGGGCCCACAGCGCCTCCGCCGTGCGCTCGGCATGGGCGTCCAGCTCGGAATAGCTCCAGGCTCGGCCGTGATCTTCTACCGCTATCGCCATTGGCCGAGAGCGGACCTGCGCGGCAAAGGCACTCGCCAGATCGGTCGGGATCCGGCCGCTGGCAGTCTCGTTCCAGCGGTCCAGTACCGCCTGGCGTTCGCCGGGTGCGAATAGATCAAACCGCGACGCCGCCATGCGCGGTTCGATGCTGACGGCGTCGAGGAGGCGGGTGAAGCGGTCGGCGAGAGTTTGGGCGGTAGCGGGATCGAACAGGTCGGCGGCATATTCGAGCTCGCCGGTCAGCCCGGCCGGTGCGCCCGCGGCATCGTAACGCTCGCTCAGGCTCAGGGTGAGATCGAACTTGGCGGTGTCGAGCGCGGTGGGCAGTTCCTCGACCTGCAGTCCGGCCAGGGTCGCCTGACGCTCGACATTGTTCTGCAGCACCATCATGACCTGCACCAGCGGCTGGTGCGCCTGCGAGCGGACAGGATTGAGGTCCTCGACCAGCCGCTCGAAGGGGACGTCCTGATGGGCATAGGCGCCAAGCGCGGCTTCGCGGACGCGGGCGAGGACGGTGAGGAAGTC
>NZ_JBEPKL010000057.1:0-3826 GCF_040544655.1 Sphingomonas sp. 1185 | reverse complement strand
GCGTGATGTCAGGGGCTGCCTCGTACAGCGCCCAGATGCGTGCCGCCTTGGCTTCGGTCGCGGCCGAGCGCGTGTCTCCTCCCTGCGGCTTGGCCGCCGGCTTTCCCCGATCACGCTGAAGTGCCGCCCACCTCACTGCACTGGCTGCGCTTCACCGAACCGCGCCGCGGCCGCCCGGCGTGACATGCCTCCCGAAATGGCACCAACCACCCGCTCGCGCAGGTCCATCGATAACGGCTTACCCATCTGACCGGCCTCCCGTCACCGGTGACGAGCATGAATCAGACTTCAGCCCCTTTGGGAATCCCTCAACGATTCACGATGTTCGGTTTTTGCTCTAGCATTACAGTTGCGTTTTTGATCATGTTCTGAATCAATGGGTCAGCATGACGAGGAGGTCGTGGTGACGGGAGCATCGATCGAGGCGACGCTGGAGCTTTGGGCATCATCGCTGCGCGAGGTAAAGGCGCGGATGCGGCCCTTGTTCAGCCAGGCGCGTGTGGCGGCATCGGCGAACAGTTTTCTGGACGGCCTGCTGGGCGACGAGCGCCGCAAGACGGGGTGGATGCGCGCCGAGGCGGCCGGCGATGCGGGACCATGGCGACAGCAGGCGATCCTGGGGCGCGGACGGTGGGATGCGGATGCCCTGCGCGACGTTGTGCGCGACTATGCGCTGGAGCACCTGGGCGCTGATGATGCGGTGCTGGTCATTGATGAGACCGGATTCCTGAAGCAGGGCAAGGCATCGTGCGGCGTGGGGCGCCAATATACCGGGTCGGCCGGCAAGGTGACCAACTGCCAGATCGGCGTGTTCGCCGCTTATGTCTCGGCCAGGGGCCATGCTTTGGTCGACCGTGCGCTCTATCTGCCGAAGAACTGGACCGCTGACCCGGCACGCCTGGCGGCCGCGCATGTGCCGGAGGGCACGGCATTCGCGACCAAGCCGGCGCTGGCGGTGGAGATGATCAAACGCGCGATTGCGGCCGACATGCCGTTCGCGAGGGCTCGCGGCGGATGCGGTCTACGGCGTCGGCGACATCGAGCAGGTGCTGCGCCGTGCCGGCAAGGGCTATGTGCTGGGCGTGAAGGGCGACCATCGCTTCGGCTCATGGGGCGACAAGCCGGTCGTCGCGGGCACCGCCACGCAGATCGCAGATGACCTCGATCCTGCTGCGTGGCAGCGTCTGTCGGCGGGCCAGGGCACCAAGGGCGAGCGCGTCCACGACTGGGCCTATTTCGAACTCGCCGACCTCGAAGCCGACGAATATGTCGATGACGCAGTCGGGGCATGGACCAGAGGCCTGTTGATCCGCCGCCACGTCGCCGGTGATGACCTTGCCTTCTTCACGACCTGGTGTCCGGCCGGCACGACCATCGAAACCCTGGTCGGGGTGGAAGGGCATCGCTGGGCCATCGAGGACAGCTTCGAGACCGCCAAGAACGAACTCGGCCTCGACCACAACGAGACCCGCTCCTGGCATGGCTGGCACCGGCACGTCTCGCTCGTCATGCTGGCCTTCGCGATGCTGGCGGCCATCCGCACCCGCGCCAATGCCGCGCCCCCAAAAAGAGCCTGGACGAGGCCACGCACCTGATCCGCTGGTCCGTCCAGGAAATCCGCCGTATCGTCATCAAGCTGGCACAGCGGCGCATCGAGCCTCGTCACGTCATCGCCTGGTCATGCTGGCGACGCGCCCATCAAGCCGCCGCTCAACAGGCGCATATCCGATCAAGAACGCAACTGTAATGCTAGGCTCAGGACCTATTAAATAGCTTGCATGATCGGTGACGGGTTGATTCATTGGCGGTGGAGGTGCGGCCGATGAGTGAACTGTTCTGGCTGACGGACAAGCAGATGCAGCGGATTGAGCCGTATTTTCCGTTGTCGCATGGTGTGCCGCGCGTGGATGACCGGCGGATCGTCAGCGGCATCATCTTCGTGATCCGCAACGGCCTGCGCTGGCGGGATGCGCCAGCGGCTTATGGTCCGCCCAAGACGATCTACAACCGGTTCATCCGCTGGAGCCGGATGGGGGTATTCAACCGCATCTTTGCCGGACTGGCAGCCGAGGGCGGACCACCGGATCAGCTGATGATCGACGCCACGCATCTGAAGGCGCACCCGACGGCAGCCAGCCTGCTCAAAAAGGGGCTCTTTCCCGATGTATCGGGCGCACCAGGGGCGGCCTGAACTCCAAACTGCACGTCGTCTGCGACGATCGTGGACGCCCGCGTGTCATGCTGCTCACCGAAGGGCAGGTGAGCGACTACAAGGGCGCTGCCCTCATGTTCGAGGCGATGCCGCCCGCTCCCATTCTGCTCGCCGATCGCGGCTACGACGCCGACTGATTCCGCCAGGCGCTCACCGCGCGTGGAACCGCCGCCTGCATCCCGTCACGCAAAGGCCGCAAGGCACCGATCCCGCATGATGCTGCACTCTACCGCCGTCGTCACAGGATCGAGAACATGTTCGGCCGCCTGAAGGACTGGCGGCGCATTCACACCCGCTACGATCGATGCGCACACACCTTCATGTCGGCCATCGCCCTCGCCGCATCCTTCATCTTCTGGATCAATCAATGAGTCATCGTGTAATTTGCGGCTGCTTCCTCGGGCTGGCTGAGCGGCGCACCTTCTGGTTGTCGGACCTGAAGGAAGGAAGCAGCTATGAAGCACTATGCCGGAATAGACCTGTCGATGGAAACGTCGCACGTCTGCATTGTCGATGCCGAAGGGCGCAAGGTCGTCGCGCAATGCGTGGACAGCACGCCGGAAGCAATCGCCTCGCTGCTGGAACGCCATGGTCCAATGGAACGCGTGGTGATCGAGACCGGCCGGATGACGCCATGGATTGCGCGTGGCCTGCGCGAGCTGGGCGTCGCGATCGTGTGCATCGATGCGCGCCAGGCCCACCAGAGCCTCAAGGCGATGAAGGCGAACAAGACTGATCCGCATGATGCGGCAGGCCTTGCACAGTTGGCTCGGACCGGCTTCTACAAGGAAATGCACGTCAAATCGCCGACGTCGCATGGGGTGCGCTCGGTGATTACCGCCCGCGCGCATCTGGTCGAAGCACGTGTCCGCCTCGACAACACCATCCGCGGCCTCTGCGCCACCTTCGGGATCAGGCCGGGGGCAGGCCAGGGGGCACGGTTCCTCGTACGGGTGCAGGCCGCCGTCGCCATCCCGGGTCTCGGCGAGGCGGTGGCCTCGCTGCTCCGGGCGCGGACCGGCCTAGTTGACGAGATCCGTCGGATGGATCGCGAGCTCAAGGCGATCAGCATCGCGTCTCCGGCTTGCCAGGCCCTGATGAGCATCCCGGGCGTCGGCGTGCAGACCTCGGCTGCGTTCGCTGCCGCCGTCGATGAGGCAGGCCGGTTCAAGCGGTCCCGCACGGCCGGCGCCTATTTTGGCCTCGTCCCGCGTCGGCACCAGTCCGGCGAACTCGACTGGACGGGCCGGATCACCAAGCAGGGCGATGGCACCGTCCGCAAGCTGCTCTACGAAGCGGCCAACTCGATCCTGACGCGCACGCGCCAGACCTTCGCGCTGAAGACCTGGGCGCTGAAGATCGCCAAGCGACGCGGTCTCAAGAAGGCCCGGGTCGCGCTCGCCCGCCGCCTTGCCGTCATCCTGCACGCCATGCTGCGCGACGGCACCTTGTTCGAGGCCTGAAAAGAGGTAAGCTCCCTTCGCCAGCGGTGATGCTCTCCAGTTGACCCGATGGCGGTGGGGAGTGTCAGGAATTTCGTGTGCGGGCGGGCATAACGGGAAAGAAGGAGCCCGATATGTCCCGACGCAAAGAGCCTGCGATACCGAATGAGCT
>NZ_JBEPKL010000056.1:0-6030 GCF_040544655.1 Sphingomonas sp. 1185 | reverse complement strand
TGAGGCGCAGGCGTCGGCAAATATCCGATTTCCAGCGATTTCGTCCGTGAACGCTCCCGCCGAACCGCCTCGCATCGCGTTTTCGGACGGTCTGGGAGGGGTTTGGGGAGGGCAGGCCCCAGGCGATGGTCTCGGTGAGACTCCTTGCCCTCCCCCATCCCCTCCCGCTTGCGGGAGGGGCGTGAGACTCACTTACCGCCCGATCAGGCCCTGTGCGATCTCATCCGCGACATCCGACGCCGGATGGCCCGTCTCGGCCGAGCGCTGCCACACCTGCTCCAGCCGTTCGGGGATCTTGGCAATGCGCGCCATGACCTCGGCCTCGTCGCCCTGCCCCAGATATTCCAGACCGACATTGATGATGCCGCCCGCGTTGATGACGTAATCGGGGGCATAGAGGATGCCCGCTTCCGCCACACGCGCGCCGTCCTCGCGGGTCGCCAACTGGTTGTTCGCGCCGCCCGCGACGACCTTGGCCTTCAGCCGCTGGATCGAATCGGCGGTCAGCACCGCGCCCAGCGCATTGGGGCTGACCAGATCGACATCGGCGAACAGTATCTCATCGGCCGGGGCGACGCTGGCACCCAGTTCCGCCGCCATCTGTTCGGCCCGCGCCTGGTTGACGTCGGCGATGGTCAGCACCGCGCCGTCCTTGGCCAGCAGCTTAGCCAGACCGCCGCCGACCGAGCCCACGCCCTGGATCGCGACGCGCACGCCCTTCATGTCGGTCGCGCCCAGTCCGCGCGCGGCGGCCGCCTTCACGCCCAGATAGACGCCGTGCGCGGTGTAGGGGCCGGGATCGCCGCCCGCCGCGCCGCTCGCGACCGGCAGGCCGGAGACATAGCGGGTCTGGGTCGCGATGACCTTCATCCGCTCTTCCGACATGCCGACATCCTCGGCGGTGACGTAACGGCCGCCCAGCGATTCGACCGCGCGGCCGAACGCCTCGAGCTGTGCGGTGGTGATGACGTCGCCCGGCTTGGCCGCCAGGACCACGCCCTTGCCGCCGCCCAGCGCCAGGCCGGCCATCGCATTCTTGTAGCTCATGCCGCGCGACAGGCGCAGCGCGTCGGTGATGGCGAGCGCGGGCGTGGCATAGTGCCAGAAGCGCGCACCACCCGCCGCCGGGCCCAGATGAGTGGAATGCACCGCGATGACCGCTTGCAGCCCCGATGCGGGATCGGTGAACAGGTGCACGCCTTCATGCGCGTCGAAATCGGGAAAGCCCCAGTTCGTCATGCTCGTCCTTCGGTCCGACTAAAGCGGTACCGGACCGAGGCTTCTGACCCGGCCACCCAGATCGGCGAGGATATTGGGGGGACACGGGCCTGAAAAGGGCCGGTGCCGTGGCCAGCGAGTGGCCGGAAAGAATGGGGCGACCGACGGGACTTGAACCCGCAACTTCCGGCATCACAAGCCGGCGCTCTAACCAATTGAACTACGGTCGCCGCGAAGGCTTGCGCCCCTAAACGGGATCACCCGGTCTCGTCAAGCGCCCAAAACCGTCCCCGTCAAAAATTACCTCTCCCTCAAAAACGCCCCTGCGCGGAAAGCCGGTATCCGCCGCCCGATCCGGCGACGAAGCCCAGCTGCTCCAGCCGCGCCGCCGCCGCCGGGTCGCCCGGCGTCAGGACCAGGTCGGCGGTATAGCGGCCATCGGGGCGGATGCGCAGGTTCACCGCCTCGCTTCCCCCCTGTCCCGTCATCGGCAGCAGCAGCGCCCCCGCCTCGCACCGGGCATTGCCCGTCATCACCGGCGGCAGCGGCAGACCGCCCGCCTCGCCCGCGACGGTCGCCCGCACGCGCCCGCCCGCTTCCTCGCACACCCCGTCGCGGAACCGCACGGTCACATCCTCCAGCGCCAGCGTCGTGACGGGCAGCGGCGCGAACAGCGTGGCGGCGGGCAGGCTGGCGGTCACGCCGTCAATCCCCATCGCATGGCGGCTGATCGTCGCAGCGCCCAGGATCGGACGCCCATCGGCCCCCGCCCCCTCGAACGCCAGCTTCGCCTGCCCGACCAGCAGCGCCAGCGGCGACAGCGAGACGCGCAGGTCGCCCAGCGCCACGTCGCCGAACCGCGCCTCCAGCATGCTGCCGCCCCAGATCGTCCCGCCGATCCGCCGCGCGCTCAATCCCTGATCGGCCAGCCCCGTGGCCCCCAGCGCCAGCCGCATCGGCAGGAAGACGATCAGCGCCACGACCAGCATCGCGGCGAACAGCACCGGCGGACGGGTAGCGAGCCGCAACCGCATCACGACACCCGCGCCCGCAGGACGAGCGCGACGCCCAGCGTCCGGTCGCCATTGTCGGTCAGCGTCGCCTGCTCGACCAGCACCCCGCCGCGCTCCAGCCGCGCCAGCCAGGGGGTCAGCGCGGCGGCGCGTGCCGAGGCGATCTGCGCGCGCACCCGGCCGGGGCCGTCCTCGGTCAGGCCGGACAGGGTGAAGCCCGCCTGCTCGGCCGACAGGCGGATGGTGTCGGCCAGCGTCCCCGACAAGGCGGGGCGGCGGCGGCGCTGGCGCAGTTCGTCGGCGATGGCCTGCGCCTCGCCCAGCCGGATCACCGCATCGGCATGGCGCTCGCGCGCGCTCGACAGGCCGTCGCCCAGCGGACGCAGGATGCCGCCCCAAAGGAGCGTGACGACCATCAGCGCGGCCATGACCAGCAGCAACCGCTTCTCGCGGGTCGAGCGGCCGTCGAACCAGAGCTTGAGCGAGGTCATCGTCCGCGCACCGTGAATTCTCCCGTGATCCGCCCGCCCGCCGCGACGAAGGTGCTCGCCTGGACGGTGAAGCCCTGCGCCTCGATCGCGCGCTTCAGGTCGGTGGCCAACGCCTCGCGGTCGACCGCCACGCCCAGCCTTATGTCGCCGCTCGGCTGGAAATCCATCGCGGTCAACTCGGAACCGGGCACGCTGCGCACCGCCGAGAAGACCGCCGCCGCCGTCCGGCTGAACCCCTGGCCCGGCCCGCGCACCGCCGACAGCCGCTCGGCCAGTTGGCGATCGGCATCGACCAGCGTTTCCCCGCGCGGCAATGCGGTGCGCGCGACCTGCTCGATCCTGGCCTCGGTCGCGTCGGCGGCAAAGCTGTATTTGGTCCAGCGCACCAGATCGATCGCCAGCGTCACCGCGACGATCGCCAGCCCCAGCCAGCCGAGCCGCCGCACCAGCCGCCAGTCGATCGCGAAGGACCGGCGCCGCGCGAACGGCCCCTGCCGCAGGTCGAGCGCGGGTGCCGCCGCCGCCGCGCCCAGCATGTCCGCCAGCGCATCGGCATCCAGATCGGCCAGCGGATCGTCGCCCGTCACGATCTCGGTAAAGCCGGGCTCATCGGCAAAGCCCGAGGCGCGTCCGCGCACCACCCCCTGCCCGGCAAGGCTGCCCCGCACATAGCCCTGGTCGGGGCGCGGCAGCAGGAGCGGCGCGGGCACCACCGCCACCGGATCGACGCCCATCCCCGCCAGCCGATTGAGCCAGCGCGCCATCGCGCCACGATTGACGATGCCAATGGCCCGGTTGCCCGCGTCATCCTCGCCCACCGCGACATGCAGCTCGTCCATCGGCGCGGCGCTGACCTCCGCGGCCAGCAGCCGTGCGGCGGCGGCGGCCTGCGCGGTCGAGCGGGCGGGGATCTCGGCCCAGTGGAGCGACACCGCATCGGCGGGCGCGACCGCGATCACCTCGCCATCGCCCTGCGGCAAGCCCTCGCCCGCCGCCGCGACGCGCGCATCCTCGATCCGCATCCAGCGATAGTCGCCGCCCTCGCCCGGCGGCAGGAACAGGAGGTTGGTCGCACTCATCACTCTTCCCCCCATATCCGCGCCACCAGTTGCGGCGGCACCCGCCTGGCATCGACCAGCGCGCGCTCCTGTACCGTCACGCCGCCCAGCGTCACGTCGATGCTCAGGGCGAACCAGCGGGTCGTCACCGCCACGCCCCCCGCGCCCGTCGCCCCCGGCACCTGTGCCCAAAAGGCGCTCGCGTCCGCATAGCCTTGCGGCGGGCGGCGCAAAAGGGCCTGGGCGATGGCACCGGGCGAAATCGTATCGACCTGCGCCATCGCCACCAGCGGCGCCTGTTCGGGGGCGAGCGTGTTGATGTTGACCATGGTCGGGCTGGCATCGGACAGCGTGCACAGCCAGGGGCGCAGCCGGGCATAGAGTTCGGGCGTGACGCCGTTGACCATCCGCATCTCGCTGACATCGGCCATCAGCGTGCCGCCGGTCCGGTAAGGCGGATCGCGGCCCAGATAGAGCGCATCCTCCGCCCCGCCGCCTTGCGGGTTCTGGTCGCTGTCGATCCAGTCGGCGGTGGCGGCCGCGACCTGTTCGGCCACCTGCCCCGGCACGCCGATCAACCGCATCAGCTTGGCGAAATGCGCCGTCTCGACGGCATTGCCGATCAGCATACCGGGCTGGCCGGGCGCGCGCTGTGCCAGGCCGTTGAGGTTGAAGCAGTTCCCGCCATCGGTGACGCGCGCGGTCGCGACCGCCCCGCCCGCGACATCGCCCAGCGGCAGCGCGAAGGGCCGGTCGCTCCATCCGCCGAGCAGCGACACCCGCCCCTGCGACCGCTGGAGCAGATCGCCGATGCGGATGATCGCCAGCGCCTCGGCCGCATAGGCAAAGCCGCGCGCCTGCTCGATCGCGACCGAATTGCCGCCCAGCCGGGTCGACAGACGCAGCTTTTCCAATGCGGTCGCGGCCATCACCGCGATCACCGCGACCAGGATCAGCACGGTGAGCAACGCCGCGCCGCGCTCGCCGGAGGGGGGCGGACGCCTAGCCATTGGGTGTCGGTGCAGGCGTCGGTGTGGGGGTGGGCGCCGGAGCCGCCGCGGCGTCGCCGATATAGCCTGTGCCGACCAGGAACAGTTGGCGAAAGATCATGCCGTCGTCGCGCACGATCGTCACCTCGGCCGCCTGTGGCAGGGCGATGCCGGGCTGCCCCTGCCACTGGTCGAGCCATGCGCCGTTGAAGCGATAGCGCAGGTGCAGTTCGCGGACATGGTCCATCAGCGCGGCGGGCTCCATCGGGGCGGCCCCGTCGAGCAGCGGCCAGGCCACCCGCTCCAGCACATCGCCGTTCAGGCGGTAGGCGACCTTTTGCAAGGACGGGCGCTGCGCACCGTCCAGGTTGCTCCACCCGGCGCGGACCAGCCGCATCGCATCGGGCCCGGCGACCATCGCGGGGGTCAGCACCGCGCCCTCGTCGCGCGTCGGACGGTCGACCGCCTGGGCCAGGTCGGCGGACAGGATCGCGGTCGTCCGGCTGACCGCCGCCATCGCGTCCAGCTTCTGCCCCGTGACCGCCTGGGTCCGCACGCTCAGCGACAGGATCGCCACGGCGGCGGCGGCGAGCATCGAGAAGATGAGGAGCGCCACCATGACCTCGACCAGGGTGAAGCCGTTGGCTTCCCCTCCATTCCGGCCTTCGACGGGGTCGGCCGAGACGACCATCACGACGTCACCACCCCGACCGGCGGCGCGGGCCATGGCGGGCGGACCATCGTCATCCGGCCCACGACGCTTCCCGCGCCATTGGTCACCGCGACATCGATCCGCACCACGCGCACATCGCCCGTCCCGCTGACGATCCGCGTCCATTTCCAGCTGCGCCCGCCATTCACCTCCGCCCCCGACGTCCGGCCGAGCGCGGGTGCCTGCGGGTCGGTGACGGCGGCGATCGCGATGTTGCGCGCGACCATCTGCGAGACCAGCGTCTCGTCCAGGATCGAGGCCCCCCGGATCGTCGCACTCTCCAGCCGGACGATCGCCATCGCCGCCAGGCTGAACACCGCCAGCGCGACCATGATCTCGATCAGGGTGAAGCCACCTTCTCCCCTGCAAGGGGAGGTGGCAGGCCGGCGGCATGACGGAGGGGTGTAACCGCCAGCGAGGGAGTGAATCCCGAGCGGCGACACCCCCCCCGGCCCGGCGCCCCGGGGCACCAACCCATGGAGGGGGGGGATTGGGGGCCCCCCACCCCACCCGCCCCCCCCCGCCGGGCGCCCCGCTGCCGCCCGACCA
>NZ_JBEPKL010000055.1:0-6527 GCF_040544655.1 Sphingomonas sp. 1185 | reverse complement strand
GACCGGCCTCCTGTCGCCGGTGACGATCTTGAATCAGACTTCAAGCCGCTTGGGAATCCCCCATCGATTCAAGACGCTCGGAATTTGCTCTAGAGCGCCGTGAACAGGCAAATCCCGCCCAGGATCACGCCGGGCGCATTGGCGAAGACGATCGGCCAATCCCGCTTCTCGCGCAAAAACCCATAGGCGACCCACAGCGAGCAGTTCACCATCGTCGCCAGCGGCTGAATCACCGAACCCTTCTGGCCCGCCAGGTTGAGCTGGATCTGGTCGATATAGGACAGGTACATGGCCACCGCCGTGGCGGTCGCGATCCAGCCGAGCAGCATCAATTTCCGTTCGCTCACAGCCGTTTGGTCTCCTTCTTCATGACAGATAAATCGATTGAAGCCTGGTGCTGCAACGCGCAAGCGGGGCAGGATGCTCCGGGGCGGAAAAGGGACCAGCATGCGCTTTGAGACAAGCGACGCGACGACGCTGGAGACGATTCTGCGCTGGCGCCGCGACGTCCGCCATTTCCGCACCGATCCGGTCGACGAGGTGGTGCTGGCGCGGCTGGCCGAGGCGATGGCGCTCGCCCCCTCGGTCGGCAATGCCCGGCCATGGCGGGTGATCCGCGTCGAGGATCCCGCGTTCCGCGCCGCCGTCCGCGCCGATTTCCGACGCTGCGACGAAGAGGCGGCGGCCGATTATGCCGACGAACAGGCCAAGGCGTATCGTGCGTTGAAACTCGCGGGCCTGGACGCCGCGCCGGTTCAACTGGCGGTCTTCACCCATATCGATCCGGCGGAGGGGCACGGCTTGGGCCGCCGCACCATGCCCGAGACGCTGCGTCAGTCGACCGCGATGGCGATCCACACGCTCTGGCTGGCGGCGCGGGCGGCCAATCTGGGCATGGGAATGGTCTCGATCCTCGACCCCGCCGCCATGGAGCGGATCTTCGAGGTGCCCGAGGACTGGAGCTTCACCGCCTATCTCTGCCTGGGTCATGCCGAGTGGGACGACGACACCCCGCTGCTCCACCGCGCGGGGTGGCAGGAAAATGCGCCGACGCGGTGGGAGGTGCGGTGAACAATTCCTCCCCTGCAAGGGGAGGTGGCGCGCGAAGCGCGACGGAGGGGTGTCCCGCTATCGAAAGGGGGCACAACCCTCCACCATGCTGCGCACGGTCCCCCTCCCCTGACCGGGAAGTAAAAACTGGGATCGCTCCCCCGCCCCCATGCGTACCCTCCCCATAGGAGACACGCGCATGGGCAATATGGTGGACGGCGTCTGGCACGCGGACGGGCTGTTCAAGTCGGACGAGAAAGGCAGCTTCAAGCGCCCGGACTCGGGCTTCCGCGACTGGGTGACGGCGGACGGCGGCCCCGGCCCCGATGGCCAGCCC
This sequence comes from Sphingomonas sp. 1185, assembly GCF_040544655.1. Taxonomy (NCBI): domain Bacteria; kingdom Pseudomonadati; phylum Pseudomonadota; class Alphaproteobacteria; order Sphingomonadales; family Sphingomonadaceae; genus Sphingomonas; species Sphingomonas sp. 1185. Next base: position 5,140 of record NZ_JBEPKL010000055.1, on the reverse strand, counting down.
GGCCACCGGGCCGAGGGCGGGCGCTATCACCTCTATGTCTCTTATGCCTGCCCCTGGGCGCACCGGACGCTGATCCTGCGCGCGCTGAAGGGGCTGGAGTCGATGATCGACGTGTCGGTCGTCGATCCGCTGATGCGCGAGAATGGCTGGACCTTCGCGACGACACGGGGCGGGACCGGCGATAGGCTGCACGGGTTGGACTATCTCTGGCAGCTCTATGGTCGTGCGCGCGAGGGTTATAGCGGCAAGGTCACCGTGCCGGTGCTGTGGGACAAGGCGCGCGACACGATCGTCAGCAACGAGTCGGCCGAGATCATCCGGATGTTCAACACCGCTTTCGACAGCCTGGGCGCATTGGAAGGGGACTATTACCCGACAGACCTTCGCGACGAGATCGATGCGGTCAACGCGACCGTCTATGACCGGGTGAATAACGGCGTCTACAAATGCGGCTTCGCCAAGGGCCAGGACGCGTATGACGCGGCGGTCGGGCCGTTATTCGCCGAACTCGATACGCTGGAGGAGCGGCTGACGGGGCGCGACTGGCTGGTCGGCGACCGGATGACCGAGGCGGATATCCGGCTGTTCACCACGCTCGTCCGCTTCGATGCGGTCTATTACGGCCATTTCAAATGCAATGTCCGCCGGGTGCAGGACTATCCGGCGCTGGAGGGTCTGCTCGAGCGGATGCTGGCCATTCCGGCAATCGCGGAGACGGTGCATCTGGATCACATCAAGACGCATTATTACGCCAGCCATCTGGAGCTGAACCCGACCGGCATCATACCCGCCGGGCCGGACCTGCCCTGGGCGGGATTGGTGCGAGGCTAGCCCCTCTTCTTAAGCCCCTCCCGCAGGCGGGAGGGGTTTGGGGAGGGCATGGAGTCTCGCAGAGACCATCGCCTGTGTCCCTCCCTCCCCCATCCCCTCCCGCTTGCGGGAGGGGCGTGCCAGGATCAATATGCCCGGCCGATCAGCACCCGCTCTACGCCCGCGCGGCCGGTGAAGATGCAGGGGCCGTCATCGCATCCCGTCTGGCCCATCGGCGCGTTGCGGATGGTCAGCTTCAGGCCCTTCAGCTTCTCGACCACCTGCTCCAGTTCCTCGCCGGTCGGCTTGGCCCAGCGGACATCGACCCAGCCGGGGTTCTTTACGCCGTCGGCGAAATGCGCCTCGACGCCCGCCCAGTCGTCGACGGGGACGATCTGCGCCTTCAGCCGCTCGGCCGACTGGCGGTGGAGTTCGCCCTGGATGTCGGTGAGCAGCGCCTCGATCCCCGACACGAAGTCACCACGCGGGCTTACGACCGAGTCGAGCTTGCCGTCCTCGCGATACAGCCGGTCGCGACGGATCACAGAGACGTTGCCGCCCGCCATGTCGCGGCCGCCGACCTCAATGATGACCGGCGCGCCCTTCTTGACCCAGCCCCAGCGCTTGTTGGCAGCCTTTTGCGCGCGCGCATCGACCATGGCGCGGATCGGCTCGCCCAGCGCCGACTGGCCCACCAGTTCCTTTTGCAGATCGCGGCAATAGGCGAGCAGCGCCTCGTCCTCGGGCTGGTCGCGCAGCATCGGCACGATCACCACCTGCCACGGCGCGACCTTGGGCGGCACGCGCATCCCGTCATCGTCGCCGTGGACCATGATCATGCCGCCGATCATCCGGGTCGACACGCCCCAACTGGTCGTCTGGGCAAAGTCCAGTCCGCCTTCGGCATTCTGGAAGCGGATATTCTGCGCCTTCGCGAAATTGTCGCCCAGGAAATGGCTGGTCCCGGCCTGAAGCGCCTTGCCGTCCTGCATCATCGCCTCGATCGAATAGGTCTCGACCGCACCGGGGAAGCGCTCATTCTCGGGCTTCTCGCCCGCGATGACGTGCATGGCGAGGCAATCCTCGGCGAAGCTGCGATAGACTTCCAGCATCTGGATCGTCTCGGCGCGCGCCTCGTCGACCGTGGCATGGGCGGTATGCCCCTCCTGCCACAGGAATTCGGCGGTGCGCAGGAACATGCGGGTGCGCATTTCCCAGCGGACAACATTGGCCCACTGGTTGATCAGCACCGGCAGATCGCGCCACGACTGAACCCAGCGGGCAAAGGCGGTGCCGATCACCGTTTCCGAGGTCGGGCGCACGACCAGAGGCTCTTCCAGCTTGGCCTCGGGATCGGGGACCAGGCCGCCCTTGCCGTCGGCGATCAGCCGGTGATGCGTGACGACCGCCATCTCCTTGGCGAAGCCGTCGACATGCTCGGCCTCCTTCTCGAAATAGGACAGCGGGATGAAGAGCGGGAAATAGCAATTCTCATGCCCCGTCGCCTTGATCCGGTCGTCGAGCAGCCGCTGGATCCGCTCCCATATGCCATAGCCCCAGGGGCGGATGACCATGCAGCCCCGGACACCCGATTCCTCGGCCAGATCGCCCTCGGCGATGACGGACTGATACCAGGCGGAGAAATCCGCGTCGCGGGTGACGGACAGAGCGTGCTTCATGCCCGCCCGATAGCGGCAAAGACCCGGTTTCGCCAAGCCGCTACGCACCGCAAGGCATCGACAATCAGAAAAGCAGGAAAATCCAAGACCAGGACAGGATCGTAATGAACAGGATGACCAAAAGGGCCATTCTCGGCTTCATCCGCCCGTTGTCGCGCACGACTTCATCAGTCTTTTTCGATAGATGCGAACCATCTTCGCCATCCCTTCCTTGCGGACGCGCCGACAAGTTGTGAATGTCCACGCACCCTTCATGCTGATCGATCATATCCCCCGCCGCTCATCTCTGGTATGAAAACAAGGATGTATGGCATAATGGCCATATGTCATCGTCGTCATCATAAGCGGCCGGATATTGCGTCTACATCATCCATTTGTGGTATGTCGCGTAAAGGAATTTCCGATAGCGACCGCGCCATGGTCGACCCAAGGCTTTTGGACGAAATATATGCGACGGTTGCGGATCCCAATCGCTGGCCGCAACTTCTCGAAAATCTCTCGAGACACTTTGGTGCTCGCTGCGCCTGCCTGTTTGCCACTTCGGAATGGCAGAATTTATTCATCATGTCATTGAGACATGATGATTTCTTCCAACGCTACATCGATCAGGGGTGGTTGGAACCCAATGTCAGAGCCGCGCCGCTCGTCGCCGAACACGCGCCCCGGTTCCGTACCGACAGCGACCTGCATCATCCCGACATGATGGCCACTCTCCCGGTCTATCGCGACTTTCTGATCCCCGAAGGATATGCGATCGGTGCCGGGACCGTCATCCAGGGCGTGGCGGACAAGATGATCACCGTCACGCTGGAAGGTTTTGCCAGCGAAGCCAGTGCCCGCGCCGCCCTGCCTCAGCTGGATCGGCTGCGCCCTCATCTGGCACGCGCGGCCAGCCTTTCGATGCAGATGAACCAGGTCGCCGCCCAGGCGACGGTCGATGCTCTCGACCTGCTCAACACCCCCGCCGTCATCGAACGCAGCGGACGGCTGCGCGCCCATAACCGACAATTCGAGGTCGGGATGGGCGATCGTATCACGACGTTCCAGGGACGGATTCGCTTTCGGAACACCGCCATCGATGCCAAGGTCCGAAGGGCATTGGCCGCCAGCCGCACCGATGCGGTGGTCAGCGCGACGATCCTGCTGGACGCGCATGCCATGATGCCGCCCTGTGCCCTCCACTTCATCCCGCTACGCCAAATGGCCAGGTCGCGTTTCGACGCCGACGGCTTCATCATCATAGCCGCCGACCCTGCCAACCGGTCCGTCCCGAAGGCGGGGCTGCTCAAACTGCTGTTCGACCTCACCCCGGCGGAGGCGATGCTGGCGGTCGAACTGGCGGCCGGTCGATCGCTGCAGGAGGCGGCGATCATCCGCGGCATCAGCTATGCGACCGCGCGCACGCATTTGCGCTCCATATTCGGCAAAATCGGCTGCACCCGCCAAAGCGAACTGGTTGCCATGCTCTGCCACCCCGCCCTGTCGGTGGGCCAGGCCACGCCATAGCCCGGGGCACAGGGCGACCGCAGACCGGCTTCGCCCATTGCCGTTTATGAAATGCTCTTCTAAGCGCAGGATCATGACCGGCGACCGCGTGCTCAAAGGCATCGGCCTGCGCCTGATCGCCATCTTCTTCCTGTCGACCATGTCGGCGCTTGTGAAGCTGGCCGAGTCGCGTGGGGCGACCTTGTCCGAAACCATGTTCTTTCGACAGCTTTGCGCGCTGCCGGTCGTGCTTGCCTTCGTCATGGCGGGGCCGGGGCTGGCGTCGCTGCGCACCACCCGGTTGAAGGGTCATGCCAAGCGGGCGATGGTCGGGCTGGTCGGCATGGTCTTCACCTTCGGAGCGGTGATGCTGCTGCCGCTGGCCGAGGCGACGACCTTCCAGTTCACCGTGCCGATCTTCGCCACCTTGCTCGGCGCGCTGGTGCTGGGGGAGAAGACCGGGCTGCAACGGTGGAGCGCGGTGCTGGTCGGCTTTGCGGGCGTGCTGCTCGTCGTGCGGCCGGGGGCGAGCGACATGTCGCTGTTCGGGGCGGGCGTCGGGTTGATGGCGGCGATGTTCGTGGCGATCGTCGCGATCGTGCTGCGCCAGTTGCGCGACGAGCCCGCGACCACGACCGTCTTCTATTTCACCATCCTGACCCTGCCCTTCATCGCCCTGCCCTATGCCTTCCACCTGAAGATGCATGATCCGCTGACCTGGGTGGTGCTCGTCTTGATCGGGCTGGCGGGCGGCATGGGGCAGCTGGCGCTGACCGGCGCATCGCGGCTGGCCCCCGTCGCTGCCGTCGTGCCGATGGACTATTCAGGCCTGATCTGGGCGACCGTCTATGGCTGGCTGATCTTCGGGGCCTTGCCCACGGCGGGAACCTGGCTGGGCGCCCCGGTCATCATCGCCAGCGGACTGTTCATCGTCTGGCGCGAGCAGCGGCTGGGCAAGCAACAGACGATCTCCGCCGCCGCAGAGGATTGACGTTATTCCTGCCCTTGCAGGGGGGGACTGTTTACACCGGCCGCATTGTGGATTCTTGTCTGTTCCTGTGATTTGAGGCGGGGGGGATGGAATGCGTTGCCCAAGGTGTGATGGGACTGACCTGATCAAGCGGGGCCGGAAGGCGGGGCATCAACGCTATGTGTGCCGGGCGTGC
>NZ_JBEPKL010000054.1:0-7273 GCF_040544655.1 Sphingomonas sp. 1185 | reverse complement strand
GCAAGATCGAGATCGATCCGATGATCACCCACCGGCTGACGCTGGAGGAGATCAACAAGGGCTTCGACCTGATGCACAAGGGCGAAAGCATCCGCTCGGTCGTACTGTTTTAGCATTGCAGCGGCATTTTACCGAAGGACGGGCGCGCTGGGCGGCGCCCCCGGCGGATCGCGCCCCTGCGGCGCACCGCACGGGCGGCTATTGTCGCGGAACTTCTGGGCGGAGTAGCCATGCCCGCTGTCCAGTGCCGGCTGCTCCGATCATGGCGTCAGGCCATCTGAAGCCCCGGCCTTCCAGCCTCTACGGTGAACCGCGCCAGGTCGGCGATGGGTGATCGCGGATCGCTTGCGTCGGCCAGGCCACGAAAGGTCACGTCGCAATGACCGCCCGACAAGTCTATTCGGCCATAGCCGCGCACCAGATTTTCGGCATAGTGGAAGCCGGTCGTCCTCGCGGCCGTCGATTTGAACAGCGGATCGGGGTTGAGCGAGGTGATCGACCCGCCGACGAATTCCGACGCGATGGGCGCTCCGTCCGGCCGGTCGGGATCGCGCAGATCGGTCGCGGCAAAGGCATGGATGTCGCCGCTCAACACGATCGGATTGGCCGTCCCCGCCGCGACCCAGCGTCGGAAGATGCGGTCCCGCGCCGCCGGAAAGCCTTCCCAGCGGTCGACCGAGTGGAACATTGCTCCCTTGTCCGGCTGTTTGGGATCGATGGTCGGAAAGGGCGTCATCAGGGTCTGCTGTGCGAGCAGGTTCCAGCGCGCCTGTCGCCCGCCCAGTTCCCCGTTCAGCCAGCCTTCCTGCCGCGCGCCGAGCATGGAGAGCTTGGGGGCGCGCCGGGCCGCGCAATCGGCCACCAGATAGTCGTAACGGCGTTGGCCGTTGGCATCGGGGGCGGGCTGGCACGGGCGATCGTCGCGATATTGCCGGTCGTCGAGCATGACGATCCGCGCCAGCTGCCCCCAGTCCAGCCGACGATAGAGACGCGCCCATGGCCCGGCGGGATGCGATACCCGGCGCAGCGGCATATGCTCCCAATAGGCCTGATAGGCAGCCGCCCGCCGTGCGAGGAAGCGGGCAGGATCGCCATAATGCTGGTCCCACTGTCCGGCATAGTCGTTGGCGACCTCGTGATCGTCCCAGATCGTCATCCAGGGTGCCGCCGCATGGGCGGCCTGAAGCAGCGGATCGAGCTTGTAGCTGGCATAACGCAGCCGATAGCCGGGCAAGTCGAACGGCTCGGGGTTCAGATGGGGGCGCAGCGCCTTGGAATTGGGGGCGCCTTCGTAGATATAGTCGCCCAGGAACAGGATCAGGTCGGGGTCTTCCGCGATCGCATGGGTCCAGGCGGCATAATGGCCGACCTCATATTTCTGGCACGAGCCATAGCAGATGCGCAGCCGATCGACCGTCGCGTCGGCGGCGGGCGCAGTCCGGGTGCGGCCGACCGGACTGACCTGCCCCAGGCTGAGAAAACGGTAATGATAGACATGGGCGGGGCGCAGGCCGGTGACCTCGACATGCAGGCTGTGCCCGTCCTCGGGCGTCGCGCGTACCTCACCGCGACGGACGATGCGGCGGAACTGTTCGTCCTCCGCGACTTCCCAGCGGACGGGCACGCGAGCGTCGCCCAGGCCGCCGCCGGGCGCCAGCGGTTCGGGGGCGAGCCGCGTCCACAGGACGACGCCATCGGCGCATGGCTCGCCCGATGCGACGCCGAGTGAGAAAAGGGGAGCGGCAGGGCCGCGCACCAGTGCCATGCCCCCCGATGCGATGACGAACGGAGCCATCGCCATGGGGGCGCCGATGATCTGCCGACGCGAGGGACGAAAGGTCATGGGATCACGGTTCCTGAAGGAAGATATGGCTACGCCTTACGCCCCATTTCTTCCGCTCGCCAGAATATCCGACCACCAATGATAGGAAGATGAAGAAAATGTTTCCGTTACGACAACATTGTCATCATAGCGTCCGCAAATCTGTCATGAAACTGACCCTGACCGTGCCTATCCGCCCCCGAAATACGGACATGAGTCCTTGGGGGAGCAATGAAGATGGTGGTCAAGACTTCGCGCGGCGGGGGCCGCACGGGCCGTAGTGCCGCGTCCCTGTCGCTCGTGGGTGCGGCGCTCTGGGCCATGCCGCTTCACGCGCAGACGGTGCAAGCCCCGGCTTCGCCCGCCGCCGCCGCCGATAGCGGTTCGGACGCCGCCGCCCCGGATCAGGGCGACCTGGTCGTCGTCGCACGTCGGCGAGACGAGCATATCCAGTCGGTGCCGATCCCCGTCACCGTCATCACCTCGCAGGAACTGGCGCGGCAGAACCTGGTCAACTTCACCAATTTCCAGACCAAATTTCCGTCCTTCTCGGTCTATCTGACCAACCCGAAGCAATTGAACCTCGGCATTCGAGGCATCGGCAATAACGGCTTCAACACCGACGGCATCGACGCCTCGGTCGGTGTGTTCGTAGACGGGGTGTATAATGCGCGGCTCGGCATGGTGTCGAACGACTTCAACGACATCGCCGACGTCGAGCTGTTGCGCGGGCCGCAGGGCACATTGTTCGGCAAGAACACGACGGCGGGCGCGGTCCTGATCAACACGCTAAAGCCCAGCTATACCTTGGGTGCCGCGACTGAGTTCACCATCGGCAATCAGGGGTTCCGCCAGATCAAGGGGACCGTCACCGGCCCGCTGATCGACGGCAAGCTGGCGCTGCGGCTCTCGGCCTTTTCCAGCAGCACCGACGGCTATTACCGCAACGTCTATAATGGTCGCTGGCAGAATGCCCGGCAGGGCGAGGGCGTGCGTGCGCAATTGCTGGCCAATCCGACGGAAGACTGGACGATCCGCGTGATCGGCACCCATGCGACCCAGGCTTTCCCCTCCATGGGGCCGATCACGCTGGGCGTGTACAACCCGAGCGCTCTGCAGGCGCGAATGGCGGCGGCCGGTTACACGCTGCTCGTCAGCTCCAAGGAAAAGCGGGAGATGAACATAGACTCCCCGCTGAACGCGCGGACCAAGACCGATGCGCTGAGCCTGCAGCAGGACATCGATCTGCACGCGCTCGGCACCATCACCTCGATCGGCGCGTGGAGCCGCTGGTCCTGCTTCACGAACAATGACAACGATTATACCCAGCTGGATGCGATCCGCGATTACGGTTCGTGCAACCGGGTCCAGCAATGGTCGCAGGAGGTGCGCTGGGCCTCGATCACCGGCCATCCCTTGGAGGGACTGGTTGGTGCCTTCTTCTCGCGGCAGCAGCTCGATGTCGACTCGCGCATCCGCTTCGGGTCGCAATATCATCTCTGGGCGGGCAATCCGAACGCGACGCTGTTCGGCACCAATCCGGCCAATGGCCTGATGTGGGGCAAGGGCGGCTGGGCCTCGGCGCTGACCGGCGCGGGCTTCGACAGCCATGCGGTGTTCAACACCCGGACCAGCGCGGTATTCGGCCATGCCACATGGCATCCGGACGAAGCCCGTCGCCTGGCCTTCGACCTGGGGCTTCGTCAGACCTGGGAGGAAAAGCGGATGCGCTATGACGGCGTCATCGCCAATCGTGGTGGCCTGAGCACCGTGCAGCTCCTCGCCTTGTCATCCAGCGGCGCGAATGCACAGCTCGGCTCGGCGGCCGACCATGTCACCGACAATTCGCTGTCGGGCGAGGTCGGCGTGAACTGGAAACCGGTCGATACGGTCATGGTCTATGTCACCGGTGCGCGAGGCTATAAATCCAAGGGGTTCAACCTGCTGCCCTATAACAGCAGCAATCCGGACAAGGGCATCGCCACGGCGATCGCACTGGGCGCGGGCCAGCACATCGACGGCGAACAGGCGGATAACATCGAGGCGGGGATCAAGACCGAATGGTTCGACCGCAGGCTGGTCTTCAACCTGACCGCCTTCCATACCTATGTGAAGAATTATCAGGCCAACCAGTCGATCGGCGTCGGCAACACCGCCACCAAGTTCCTGGCCAATGTCGGCGCGCTGGTGTCCGAGGGCGTGGAGAGCGAAGGCGAGGCGTTTCTGGGCCCGCTGCACCTGAAGGGGTTCCTGGCCTATAACCGGGCGATCTATGCCTCGTTCCGCAATTCGGTCTGCCCGGTGCAGATCAGCGCGCCGACCTGCGACCTGGCCGGGCGGCAGGTGGCCTGGGCGCCGAAATGGACCGCCGACATCACCGCCGACTATACCCGGCCGGTGTCGGACCATAGCGCGGTCTATGGTCTGGTCGACGTCAACTGGCGGACCCGGCAAAACACGACGATCACGCTCGATCCGGCGGCGGAGATTGCGGGCTATGCACTGACCTCGGCGCGGGTCGGCCTGTTGATGGATGACAAGCGGCTGGAGGTTCAGCTCTGGGTCGAGAATCTGTTCGACAAGGCCTATTACGTGAACCTGCTCGGAGTGACCAAGTCGACCGGGATCGTACAGGGGTATCCGGGCGCACCGCGAACTTTCGGGATCACGGTGCGCGGTCGCCTCTGATCCGCAGCACCCGCGCGCAGTAGGTGTTTGGTCTCGGAGGATGGTGGTGCGGATTTGACGTGAAACAGGCAAAGGCGAGCCGTAAGTAGCTCTTATTCAAGAACACGTCGAACCGTCTTTAAAGCCTTTCTCATTGGGGGCCGATGCCAACGGACCCGACGTCCCGCAGTCGAGCCAGGGGCGCGGCGGATGAGATCGCGCCCACCTCAATCCTCGGGCGCGATGCGTATCCGGTAGCCCGTGCCCATATCCCGCATGGTCAGTTGGCAGGCCAGGCGGGATCGGTCAGTGCGATAGGCGCTGCTGTCGAGCAGGTCGTCTTCGTCGGGGCCGGGCGGCGGCAAGTCCCCTCCCCCCGCCTCGATATAGACGTGACAGGTCGCGCAGGAACAGCATCCGCCGCACATCGCCAGCAGTTCGTCGATACCGGCATCCCGGATCGCTTGCATGACGCTGACATCGTCAGTGCCTTCGACCTCGAAACGGGCACCGTCACGGGTAATGACCTCGATCGTCGCCATTATGCCGCTCCCTGGGTGACGAAGCCGGACAGGCGACCGGCGATCAGATCTTGCGCGTCACCGACGATCCGCTCGATCAGCTGGCGACAGGTCGGCACGTCATGGATCAGCCCCTGCACCTGCCCGGCCCATACCAGCCCCGCATCGAGATCGCCGGTTTCAAGAGCCGTCCGTCCCTTGGCGCCGGACACCAGCGGCCGAATATTCTCGAACACGGCGTCTGGCCGCGCAGAGATTTCGACGACCCGGTCCGAGACGCTGGTCTTGGCCACCCGCCCGGTGTTGTGGAAGCGGCGGAAGATCAGGTTGGTCGCGCGTTCGTCATTGGCGACGATCAGTTGCTTGACCGCATCATGGATCGGGGCCTCGACCGTCGCGCAGAAGCGGGTGCCCATGTTGATCCCCTCCGCCCCTAAAGCCAGCGCAGCGACCAGCCCTCGGCCATCGGCGAAACCGCCGCTCGCCAGCATCGGGATCTTCACCTTGTCGGCCGCCGCGGGGATCAGGACCAGCCCCGGAATATCATCCTCGCCCGGATGGCCCGCACATTCGAACCCGTCGATCGACACGATGTCCACGCCCATCCGCTCGGCCGACACGGCATGGCGTACGGCGGTACATTTATGGATGACGGTTATGCCGTGCGCCTTGAAGTCTTCGACATGCTCCTGGGGACGATGCCCTGCGGTCTCGACGATCGCCACGCCGCTGTCGATGATCGCCCGGCGATATTCGGCATAGGGCGGCGGGGAGACCGAGGGCAGGATCGTCAGGTTCACTCCGAACGGCTTGTCGGTCATGGTCCGGCAGCGGTCGATCTCACGGCGCAGATCGTCGGGCGTCGGCTGCGTCAGCGCGGTTAGCATGCCCAACTGGGCGCGAGGGACGAACGCTCCAAGATGCTGCGCACCCATTGCCAGACGTCGGGCGTGTCGCTGACCGAGCAGGACCCGTATAACAATGTCATCCGCACCACCATCGAGGCGATGGCCGCGATGCTGGGCGGCACCCAGTCGCTTCACACCAATGCGCTGGACGAAGCGATCGCGCTGCCCACCGACTTCTCCGCCCGGATCGCGCGCAACACGCAGATCGTGTTGCAGGAGGAAACGGGGATGACGAAGGTCGTCGATCCGCTGGGCGGCAGTTACTATGTCGAGAGCCTGACCCAGAGCCTGGTCGACGGCGCCTGGGCGCTGATCGAGCGGATCGAGGCCGAGGGCGGCATGGCGAAAGCGGTCGCGGCGGGCTGGCCCAAGGCGATGATCGAGGAGGCATCCGCCGCCCGCGCCGCCAGGGTCGACCGGGGCGAGGATGTGATCGTCGGGGTCAACACATACCGGCTGGCCGACGAGGCGCCGGTCGAGATCCTCGACATCGACAATCACGCGGTGCGCGGGGCCCAGGTCGCGCGGATCGCGGCGGTGAAGGCCGCGCGCGACGAGGCGGCGTGCCGCTCGGCGCTGGATGCGTTGCGCGACGCGGCCCAAAATCCTCCCCTGCAAGGGGAGGTGGCATCGCGCCGCGATGACGGAGGGGTGTCGACGCTCGAGAGGGGGGACACTCCTCCGTCAGCGGCTGGCGCCGCCGCCACCTCCCCCGCCGGGGGAGGAATGGGGTCGAACCTCCTCGCGCTGGCCGTCGAGGCGGCACGGGCGCGGGCGACCCTGGGCGAGATTTCCTCGGCGCTGGAGGATGCGTTCGGCCGCTATGGCACCCAGCCGACCCCGGTGTCGGGCGTCTATGGCGGCGCCTACGCCGAGGACGAACGCTGGGCCCGCCTGCTGCGCGGCGTCGAGGCGGTCGAGCGCCGTCTGGGCCGCAAACCCCGGCTGTTCGTCGCCAAGATGGGCCAGGATGGGCATGACCGGGGTGCGAACCTCGTCTCCTCGATGTTCGGCGATCTGGGGTTCGAGGTGGTGCCGGGCGCGCTGTTCCAGACGCCGGAGGAAGCCGCGCAGGTCGCGCTGGCCCGTGATGTCGATGTCGTCGGCGCGTCCAGCCTTGCGGCGGGTCACAAGACGCTGATCCCCGAACTGATCGGCCATCTTCGCGACGCGGGTCGCGCCGATATCAAGGTCATCGCGGGTGGCGTTATTCCGGCACAGGATTATCAGGCGCTCTACGATGCCGGGGTTCAGGCGATATTCGGCCCCGGCACCAATCTTGTGAAGGCGGCCGAGGATGTGCTGAGGCTGCTGGGCCATAACATGCCGCCGGAAACGGGCGAATGACAGGACGA
>NZ_JBEPKL010000053.1:0-9603 GCF_040544655.1 Sphingomonas sp. 1185 | reverse complement strand
CTCAGTTCGCCGTCATCTTCGGCGAGCGTTTCATCCGGGCCATGGCGGCGTAATGTTCATCCGCCCGCCCGCACACGAAATTCCTGACACTCCCTTCAGCCTGAGCGAAGTCGAAGGCTAGGAGAATCACCCCGCCGTCAGCAGCCCATGGTTCTTCTTGCCCGACGACAGCTTCACCGGCTCGCCGCCGACCGCGATGACGGCATTCTCGTCCGCCACCTTCTCGCCATCGATACGCGCGCCGCCGCCCGCGATCAGGCGGCGTGCCTCGCCCTTGGACTTGGCGAAGCCCAGGCCGATTAGCGCGTCGACAATCGTGACCGATCCGCCCGAAACCGCAAAGCTCGGCAAGGCCGCACCCGCCGCGCCTTCCTCGAAGGTCCGCCGCGCCGTCTCCGCCGCTTCGTCCGCCGCCGCGCGGCCCCGGCACATGGCGGTGGCTTCGTTGGCGAGGATCTTCTTCGCCTCGTTGATCTCCGCGCCTTCCAGCTTTTCCAGCCGGGCGATCTCGTCGAGCGGCAGGTCGGTGAACAGCCGCAGGAAGCGGCCCACGTCACGGTCGTCGGTGTTGCGCCAGAACTGCCAGTAGTCGAAGTGCGGCAGCTGGTCCTCGTGCAGCCAGACCGCACCGGCCATGGTCTTGCCCATCTTGCCGCCATCCGCCGTGGTGATCAGCGGGGTGGTCACGCCGAACACCTCGGTCCCGTCCATGCGGCGGGCCAGCTCGATGCCGTTGACGATATTGCCCCACTGGTCCGACCCGCCCATCTGGAGGCGGCAGCCATGACGCTGCGCCAGTTCGCGGAAGTCGTACGCCTGGAGGATCATGTAGTTGAATTCGAGGAAGCTGAGCGACTGTTCGCGGTCGAGCCGCAGCTTCACCGAGTCGAACGACAGCATCCGGTTGACCGAGAAATGCTGCCCCACTTCGCGCAGGAAGGGGATGTATTCCAGCTTGTCGAGCCAGTCGGCATTGTCGACCATCACCGCGTCGGTCGGCCCGTCGCCAAAGGTCAGGAAGCGTTCGAATATGCGCTTGATCGAGGCGACATTGTCCTTGATCCCGTCCTCGCCGAGCAGCTTGCGCGCCTCGTCCTTGAAGCTGGGGTCGCCGATCTTGCCGGTGCCGCCGCCCATCAGCACGATCGGCTTGTGGCCGGTCTGCTGCATCCGGCGCAGCAGCATGATCTGCACCAGGCTGCCCACATGCAGCGACGGCGCGGTGGGGTCGAAGCCGATATAGCCGGGCACCACCCCCGACGCCGCCAGCTTGTCCAGCGCGGCGGCATCGGTCATCTGGTGGACGTAACCCCGTTCATCCAGGGTGCGAAGCAGATCGGACGTGTATGCCATAGGGCTGGCTCGTTACACCGCCGATCCGCATTCGTCACCCTCCGACGAAGGGCTTAACGACAGAGCGTCCGGCCATTCTGGCGGACATAGCGGCAGGGGCGATAACCGCGACCGTTATAATCGGTATAGTCGCCCTGCGAGCGCGGATCGACATAGCCGGGGGTGCGGCGGGCCCGGTCCATCTCGCGCTGGACGCGTGCCTCGCGACGGCCGCGCCAGTCGTCACCCCGCCAGCCGCGATCGTCGCGCCAGCCACGGCGTTCGCCGCGCCGGTCGTCCCGCCAGTCCCGCCGATCGTCGCGGCGCCACTCGGCCCGGTCGCGGTCGCGATCCCGGCGCGGCCCGTCATCGCGCCAGGACTGGGCCTGCGCGTTGGAGAGCGGCAGCGCGGTCGTGGTCGCGACACCCGCCACCGACAGGCCCATCATGGCCAGCATCCTGAACATCTTCTTCATACGCCAACTCCCGGGGGCAACGGCCCCATGTCGTTTTCAACCTATGACAGGTCGTGGCGTTCCGAATCCTGAACCGGCCGTTAGGCAGCGTTCAGGATTCGGATAACAGGGGTCAGCGTCCGGGCAATTGGCTCAGCGGGTCGACCGGGGCGCGCCCGCGCCGCAGCTCGAAATGCAGCTCGGGCCGTTCGGCAAAGCCGCTCTGCCCCGACAGCGCCAGCGTCTGCCCGCGCTTCACGCTCTGCCCGCGCTGGACGAGCAGCTTGGAGGCATGGCCATAGACACTGGTCCAGCCGCCGCCATGCTTGACGATGACCAGCCCGCCCAGCGCGGCGATGCCGTCACCGACATAGGCGACCACGCCGTCCGCGGTCGCCTTGATCGGCGTGCCGGCGGGCACCGCGATCTTGATCCCGTCATTGCGCTCGCCGCTGGGCCCCGCGCCGAAGCGTTTGACGACGCGGCCCTCGACCGGCCAGGCGAAGCCCGAGCTGAGCCGCGCGGGCGCCGCCACCACGGCGGTCGGCGGCAGGACGCGGCGCGGCGTCGGGCTGGGCCGGGCGGGGGCCTGGTTGCTCGCCAGCGCGGGCTCGCCGCCGGTCAGGATGTCGTCGACGTCCAGGGTGAAGGCGGCGGCGCGCTCGGCCGCGCTGCTGAGCGGCGCGCTGACCGGATTGCCGGGGATCAGGATGCGCTGCCCGGCGCGCAGGACATAGGGCTCGGCAAAGGCGTTGGCCTCGACGATCCGCGACCAGGGCACGCCGTAAGCGCGCGCGATCGCGATGCCGCTTTCGCCGGGGCGGACGAGGTGGAAGCGCCCGGCGGGGATGATCAGCTTCTGGCCGGTGCGGATCACATAGGGCGGGGGCAGGCCGTTGGCGCGCGCGATCGCCTCGGTCCCCGCGCCGGTCCGGTCGCCCACGACGCGCAGCGTGTCGCCCGGCTTGACGATATAGGTCGACCCCTCGATCACCTGCGCATCGGGCGTGACCGGATGGAGTTCCCAGCTGGGACGCGGCGCAGGCGGCGAGGGCGCGTGCGCCTGCACCGGGGGCGGCACGGGCCGGACCGGCGTTGATGCGACGGGTGGGCGAGGGGCCGGGCGGACCGGCACCGATCGCCGGATCGGCGGCCGCGTGCTGGTCGCATGGGGGGGCACGGTCGCGGTCGGGCGGACCGGAACAGGCTGGCGCGACGGCAGCGGGCGAACCTCGACGGCAGGGGGCTGGGCTGCTGGCTGGGCGACGGGCGGGGCGGGGCCGACCGGCGGCTCCATGTTCGGGATGCAGCCCGACAGTAACAGGCCGATTCCGACCACGCTCCCCGATAGTCTCAAACTCCGATCCACGCCCCGTTTCCCCCCAGGCACTGTGTCAGCGATATGCCGCGTCGAGCATAGCAAGCGATGTTCGATGCGTCAGATCAAGATGAAGCGGCGTGACCGCGATATGATCGTCCGCGATCGCGTCCAAATCGGTATCGTCCCCCGGCTGGTGCGGCAGGCGGCCCAGCGCCAGCCAGTAATAGTCATAGCCGCGCGGATCGCTGCGCCGCTCCAGCCTGGCGCGGCCATAGTCGCGCAGGCCCTGGCGGGTGGCGCGGATGCCCTTCACCGCCTCGGGTTCGACCGGCGGGAAATTGACGTTGACCAGCGTGCGCGGCCCGAAATCACGGGTCAGCAGCGGCCGGAGCACCCGCTCGCCCCACGCCTCGGCGGTGGCGAAGGACACCGCATCGCCCTTGCCCTGATGCGGATAGCGCTGGCTGAGCGCGATCGAGCGGATACCCGCCAGCGCGCCCTCCATCGCGGCGGCGACCGTCCCGGAATAGAGCACGTCCTCCCCCAGATTGGCGCCGCGATTGACCCCCGACAGGATCAGGTCGGGCTTATGATCCGCCATCACCTCGCCCAGCGCCATCAGCACCGAGTCGGTCGGTGTCCCCGTCACCGCGAAGCGCCGCTCGCCGAACTGGCGCAGTCGCATCGGCCGGGTCAGGGTCAGCGAGCGGCTGGTTCCCGACTGGTCCTCGGCGGGCGCGACGATCCAGACATCGTCGGACAAGGTCGCCGCGATCCGCTCCAAGGCGGCGAGCCCCGGCGCGTGATAGCCGTCGTCGTTGGTCAGCAGGATGCGCATCAGCGCGGCTCCAGCACCGCCTGTCCGCCGAGATAGGGGCGAAGCGCCTCGGGAACCACGACCGAGCCGTCGGCCTGCTGGTAATTCTCGATCACCGCGACCAGCGTCCGACCGACCGCCAGCCCCGAGCCGTTGAGCGTGTGGACGAAGCGCGTGCCCTTGCCCTCGGTCGGGCGATAGCGTGCCATCATCCGACGCGCCTGGAAATCGGTGCAGGTCGAGCAGGACGAAATCTCGCGATACCGCGCCTGTCCGGGCAGCCAGACCTCCAGGTCATAGGTGCGCGCCGCCGAGAAGCCCATGTCCCCGGTGCACAGCAGCATCCGGCGATAGGGCAGGCCCAGCGCCTCCAGCACCCCCTCGGCCGCCGCCGTCATCCGCTCATGCTCGGCATCCGACTGGTCGGGGGTGGTGATCGACACCATCTCGACCTTGTCGAACTGGTGCTGGCGGATCAGCCCGCGCGTGTCGCGCCCCGCCGCCCCCGCTTCCGAGCGGAAGCACGGGGTCAGCGCGGTGAAGCGCAGCGGCAGCTCCGCTTCGCTCAGGATCGCCTCGCGCACGATATTGGTCAGCGACACCTCGGCGGTCGGGATCAGCCAGCGGCCGTCGGTGGTGCGGAACAGGTCCTCGGCGAATTTGGGCAGCTGGCCGGTGCCGAACGCGGCCTCGTCGCGGACGAGCAGCGGTGGCTGGACCAGCTCGAAGCCGTGCTGCTCGGTCATCCGGTCGAGCATGAACTGGCCGAGCGCGCGCGACAGCCGCGCCATGGGACCGCGCAGCAGCGTGAAGCGCGCGCCCGACAGCGCCACGCCGGTCTCGAAATCCATGCCCAGCGCGGGCGCGATCGCGTCATGCTCGCGCGCCTCGAAGGCGAAGCTGGTGGGCTCGCCCTTCTGGTGGACCAGCGCATTGTCATTCTCGTCCGCGCCCTGCGGCACGTCGGCGGCGGGCAGGTTGGGGATGGCGGCGAGCGCGGTGTTCAGCTCCGCCTCGACGGCGCGTTCCTGCTCCTCCAGCTCGGGCAGCTTCGCCTTCAGCGCCGCGACCTCGTCCATCAGCGCCTGGGCCCGCGCCTCGTCGCGCGCCGCCTTGGCCTGGCCGATCTGCTTGGACAGGTCGTTGCGGCGGGTCTGCGCGGCTTGCGCCTCGGCGATGATCGCGCGGCGGCGCTCGTCGATCGCGATCAGCGAGTCGGCCAGGGGGGCGGCGCCCCGCTTGGCGAGTGCGGCGTCAAAGGCGGCGGGGTCGGCCCCGATCAGGCGAATGTCGTGCATGGGGCGGAGGCTATGGCCCCGGCTCCGCCGTCACGCAACCCGTGGCGACGCGTCCGCGTTAACCTTGCTGCGCAATCAAGGAGAGACGCGATGCAGGTGCCGCATAACAGTTTCGTACTGGTCGTCGATGGTCGCAAGAGCCTGTTCTTCCGCAACGAGGGGGATGCCGAATATCCCAATCTGAAGGTCGAGCATGCCGTGGAGCATCCCAATCCCGCCGATCGCGACCAGAAGACCGACCGCGCGGGCTCGGCCTCCTCGACCCAGAGCGGCCCCGGCGCGCCCGCCATCGCGCAGGGCGGATCGAACCAGGCCGGTGGCGGGGGACAGGGCGCGCAGTTCGCCGCCTCGCGCGGGTCGATGGGCGAAACCGACTATCACCAGCAGGAGGAGGATCGCTTCGCGGCGGAGACCGCCGACATGCTGAAGCGCCGCGCGCTGGCCAATGAGTTCGAATCGCTGATCGTGGTCGCGCCGCCCAAGACGTTGGGCGAGCTGCGCAAACATTATCACAAGGAAGTCAGCGACCGGCTGGTCGGCGAACTGGCCAAGGACCTGACCGGCCATCCGGTGCCGGAGATCGAGGCCGCGCTGCAAAAGGCGTAACCGACCGTCCCCGGCGGCGGCGCGGCTCAGCCCGCTTTGGCGGCCAGCCGTCGCCGGATGACCAGCGCCGCCGCCGCGCTGCCGAAGAGCAGGATCATCGGCGGTGCGGGCACCGGCGTATAGGGTGGCTTGCCGTTGCCCGACGACGAGGCGCTGCTGGCCGACGAGGCGCTGGACGCGGACGACGCGCTCGAGGCCGAGGAAGCGGAGCTGGCCGACGAACCGTTCGAGGACCAGCCGTTGCTGCTCGACGCATAGCCCCCGGACGATGCCGACGAGGCGGAGGATGCCGAGGACGCGCTCGATGCGCTCGACGTCGACGAACTGACATTGCCCGACGAGGAACTGGTCGACGAGACATTGCCGCTAGACGACGTGCTGGACACGTTACCCGACGAGGACGTGCTGGACACGTTTCCGGACGACGAGGTGCTGCTGACCCCGCCGGTGGAGGTGGACGAGGAGGACCCGCCCGAGCCACCCGAACCGCCCGAGGCCGAGGAAGTGGAGGTCGACCCGCCGCTGCTGGTCGACGAGATCACGATGTTGCCGCTCGATCCGCCGCCGCCAAAGCCCCCGCCAAAGCCGAAGCCGCCGCCAAAGCCGCCGCCCCAACCGCCGCCGCCGCCCCAGCCGCCGATCACCGCCGGGACATAGCCGCCGCCGGACGTGACCGCCGGACCGGCATCGGGCAGGGGGACGGGGATCGGCGGCGCCTGGGTCGTGACGGTCACGATGGTCGGCGGCGGCGTGGTGGTGGTGACGGTGCGACGGGTGACGATGCGACGCGGCGGCGCCTTGGGCCGGCGATGGACGATCCGCTTCTTCACCTTGGTCTGCTTGACCAGCGGCGGCCGCTTGGGACTTTCGACCATGTGGACGGCGCCGCCGCCGATCACGGCGCCACCAGCGGCACATGCCGTCAGCTTCGCCAAGGCCATTCGCACTGACATCCACAATTCCTCAAACGGCACAATATGGCGGCATCCGGTTCTCCCGACCGTCCGCACGGCTTTTGCACCCTATCCTGTCATCATAGTGACCAACAAAGGCTTAAGCTCCAAGCCTCTTGTGCCCGGCCACGTTCAGTTATGGGATTCGCGGGCATGTCGTGCCGGGCCTGTCCGCCGGTTGGTTGGCGCTAGGGCCGTCCGATCGCCCTGTCACACTGTGCCCGTATTTTCGATGTTCGGGTCTGGAAAATCCTTTGCAATCGATGGTTTCGTGCATCTCGCGTTAAGTTTGCAACTTTATTATAGAAATTCGAACTTCGATGAAATGCCGGTCGCTTGCGGCAGACGGTGGCACCGACTATAGGCGCTCTCGACCATCAGGGGGCGGCCCCGGGGACGCGGTGCGGGGTGTCGCACCGACGGGCCCTTTGGGAGAGTGGTATGGCGACGGTGTTTAATCACGTGACGGACTCCACAGGCCCGGATGTGGCCAACGATCTCGACGAAAATTATCGTCCCAGCGCGGACGAGCCGTTCATGAGCCTGAAGCAACAGGCCTATTTCCGGCGCAAGCTGATCGATTGGAAGGAATCGATCCAGCGCGAGGCGCAGGGAACCCTGTCGCAGCTTCAGGTGGATTCGCTGCGCGAACCCGATCTGACCGATCGCGCATCGAGCGAAACCGACTGGTCGATCGAGCTGCGCACCCGCGATCGCCAGCGCAAGCTGATCTCCAAGATCGACGCCGCGCTGCGACGGATCGACGAGGGCGAATATGGCTATTGCGAAGTGACCGGCGAGCCCATCAGCCTGGGCCGCCTGGAGGCGCGGCCCATCGCGACCATGACGGTCGAGGCGCAGGAACGGCATGAGCGCAACGAAAAGGTCTCGCGCGACGATTGAGCCGTGATGGCGGCCCCCGCTTCTCTTGCGGAGTTGGGGCCGTTCGGGCGGTGGGCGCGGGCGTATCCAGCCGGTTTGTCGCATTAACGGCTTGGCAATCGGCATGCGGTTATCGCATGACGGCGCGAGAGACATACGGGCGCCACGGGCATCGACAGGGACGCGATGGCCGTACGCCTGACAGCAGGGCTGACATGGCGGAAGACGAACTGGACGAAGGCCACCGCAACGGACGTCGCGATAGCCTGTTGCTGATGGCGGCGATGACGCTGGGCGACGATCCGGCGACGCGCGAAGTCCGGGTACGCAACATCTCCGAGGGCGGCTTGATGGCCGAACTGCCGGTCGCGGTGGAGATCGGTACGCCGATCCAATTCGACCTACGCGGTATCGGCCTGGTCGCGGGGCGGGTCGCCTGGTGCACCCAGGGGCGGGTCGGGGTGGCCTTCGACCGGCCGATCGATCCGAAGCTGGTCCGCAAGCCGGTCGGCGGCGGCACCTCGACGCCGGAATATGCCAAGCCCAACATGGCCGGGCGGACCCGACCCTTTACCTATTGAGCGTTGGGTGACGGGCGGTGGCGGGACGCCTCCGGGCGTCGGGCTCGGCGATGATCGCCATGGCCTATCGTGACGGCGCGGTCGGTGCGCCGAAAGGGCCGCGGCGGGTCGGCATGACCCGCGCGGCCGGTCAGGGTTACAGGCCTTGTATCTCTTCCTTCAGCCTCAGCTTCTGTTTCTTGAGATCCGCCAGGATCATCGCGTCCGGCACGGGGCGTTGCGTCTCGGCACTGATTCGCCGGTCCAGCGTCGCGTGCTTGGTCTCCAGGGCCGTTTGATGCGCCGTATGCATAGGGCTTCAACCTCCTGATCCATTGCTTTGGGGCAGGAAGTAAAACACCAAAACGCGCGTCTGTCCCCCCTCAATTTCGTCAGAATCGACCAAGCGAGCCGATCCGTGCGACGATGCGAAGGCCTCTCGCGCGCATCGCCCGGCCTTGCTAGAGGTGGGGCGGATCGACGCGCAACCCTGCGTCGGTCGCGTCGAAAAAGGGGGCAGGATGGACGTCACGCTGGCACGCGCGCGCATCGACATGTTGCGTGTCGAGCATCGCGATCTCGACGATGCGATTTCGGCCCTGTTGCAATCCGCCACCCCCGACCAGTTGCAGATCGCGCGCCTGAAGAAGCGCAAGCTGCGGCTGCGCGACGAACTGGCCGAGCTGGAGGATCGCCTGATCCCCGACATCATCGCCTGACCGCATCGTAACGGGACAAGGGGCCGGATTTCCGGGGCTTGTCCGATTCTTGGCGGTCGTGCGAGCGATGGCGCCATGCTTTGTGCGGCGTTCCGGTCCCAGTTCCAGTCACGGCTGATCGACAGCCTTTATGCCGAGGCGATGCTGCTGGCCGAATCGGCGCGCGGCTATTTCGACGAGGCGGGGCGCGACGAACGCGGCACACTCGACCCGATCGCGCGCGTCGCCTTTTCCTGCGAGTCGCTCAAGGTGACGACACGGCTGATGCACGTCATCGCCTGGGTCCTGACCCAGCGCGCGGTCGAGGCGGGGGAGATCAGCTGGTCGCAGGCGCGCGAGCCCGTCCGGCGGCTGGGCGCGTCGCCCGAGTCGGAGGATGCGGTCGTGGCCAGCCTGCCGACCCGCGCGCGGATGCTGATCCATGCCAGCCTCGACCTCCACCGGCGGCTGGACCGGCTCGACCAGATGGCGGACGAAGAGCCCCCCGCGACCAGCCCGGTCGGCGCCCTGCACGCCCGGCTGGACCGTGCCTTCTAGGCGGATCGGCATTCAGTGTTGCGTCTTCTTCCCTCTCCCCTGGACAGGGGAGAGGGTTAGCGGAGCTTGCCAGCCTGCTGGCTAGCGCAGCTTGGGTGAGGGGTTGAGCGAGCCCAAAGGCTC
>NZ_JBEPKL010000052.1:0-10862 GCF_040544655.1 Sphingomonas sp. 1185 | reverse complement strand
AGCGCCCACCCCTCACCCAGCTCCGACTAAGCCTTTGCTTTCGCAAAGGCCAAGTCTGCGCAACCCTCTCCCCTCTGCGAGGGGCGAGGGAAGAAAAAGCGATCCTGAATGTCGATCCGCCCTACTGCCCGAAACCCCCGTCACCCGCCCGCGCGACCGCATCGCGTGCGGCGGCGAGCATCGCGCCTGCCTTGGCCTCGCATTCGCGCTGTTCATAGGCCGGGTCGCTGTCGGCGACGATGCCCGCGCCCGCCTGGACATGGATGGTGCCGTCCTTGACCACCGCGGTCCGCAACACGATGCACGAATCCATCGATCCGTCGGGCGAGAAATAGCCGACGCCGCCCGCATAGGCGCCGCGCTGTTCGGGTTCCAGCTCGGCGATGATCTGGCAGGCGCGGACCTTGGGCGCGCCGCTGACCGTGCCCGCCGGGAAGCCCGCGAACAGCGCGTCGAGCGCGTCCTTGTCGTCGCCCAGCCGTCCGACGACGTTGGACACGATGTGCATCACATGGCTGTAGAATTCGACCGTATAGCTGTCGGTCACGCGGACGCTGCCCGCCGCCGAGGCGCGGCCGACATCGTTGCGGCCCAGGTCGAGCAGCATCAGATGCTCGGCGCGTTCCTTGGGATCGGCGAGCAGGCTGTCGCGGTTGGCGGCGTCCTCGGCACGTGTCCGCCCACGCGGGCGGGTGCCCGCGATCGGCCGGATCGTGACCTCGCCCGCGCGCACCCGGACGAGGATCTCGGGGCTCGACCCGATCAGCGAAAAGCCCGGCAGGTCGAGATGATAGAGGAAGGGCGAGGGGTTGATCCGCCGCAGGCTGCGATACAGCTCGAAGGGCGGCAGCGCGAAGGGCGCCGAGAAACGCTGCGCCAGCACCACCTGAAATATGTCGCCCGCGACGATATAGTCCTTCGCGCGCGCCACCATCTCCGCATAGCGCCCGTTGGGCAGAGCGGGGGCATAGCTGGGCTCGGGCAGGTCGGCGCGGACCGGCGGCGGCAAGCGGGTGGAGGCCAGCCGCGCGGCGGTGGCGTCAAGCCGCTCCTGCGCCTCGGCCAGCGCACGTTCGAGATCGCGGACATTCTCGGGCCAGACCGGTGCGACGAGATAGAGCGCGTCGGCCAGCCGGTCGAACACCAGGATGACAGTCGGCCGCACGAAGATCATGTCGGGCAGGCCGAGCGGATCGACCGGGGGCTTGGGCAGCGTCTCGACCAGCCCCACCGTCTCATAGCCGAAATAGCCGACCAGGCAGGCGAGCGCGGGCGGCAGCCCTTCGGGCACGTCGGCGCGGCATTCGGCGACCAGCGTGCGCAGCGCGGCGAGCGTCGGCGCAGCACAGGGCTCGAAAGCGTCGCGATCGGTCGCCCAGCGGCGGTTGATCGCGGCGTCATGCCCATCGGCGCGGAAGACGAGATCGGGGGCCAGCCCGATCAGGCTGTAGCGCCCGCGCGTCGCGCCGCCCTCGACCGATTCGAGCAGGAAGTCGCCGCGCCCCGGCTCGATCAGCTTCAGCGCGGCGGCGACCGGCGTCTCGGTGTCGGCGATCTGCCGCCGCCACACCAGCGCGGGCCGCCCCGCCTTCAGCTGGGCGAGCGCGGCGTCATCGGCGTGGGGCTCAGTTGCCGCCATTGTTCAGCAGCTCCGAGCGGACCTTAGCGATCGCCTTGGGATCGGTCTTGACGCCCAGCGTGTCGCGGACGGCGCGGGCGAATTGCGAGACATATTCGCGGCCGACCAGGCGGCCAATGTCCCCCCGCGCGGCGCGGATCGCGGCGTCATTGCCGGTCGCATTGCCCGCCTCGATCTTCGTCACGCGCAGGATGTACCAGCCTTCGTTCTGCGGGGCCTCCAGCGTGCGCGCCTTGTTCTGCGGCATCGAGAACAGCAGCGCGAGCGGGGCGGCGGCGGGGGTGTTCTGCGCGGCGGCGAGGTCGCGACGCGACGCGGCGATCGGGCGGACCGGCGGCACGGCCAGCCCGGTTTCCTTCAGCGCCTGCGCCATCGGCATGCCCTTGTTCACCTTGGCGAGCACGGCATTGGCGAGCTTGCGCGCGGCGGCACGGGTGCGGTCGGCGTTCAGATCGGCCAGCACCTGCGCGCGGACCTGCGCCAGCGGGCGGGGGGCGGAGCGCTGGATCTGGCCGACGCCGACGATGGCGAAGCCGCCGTCCTGCCCGACCGGAACCAGCTGCGGCGCGTCGCCTTCCTCGGCGGTGAAGGCGGCGGTGATCATCGCGCGCTGTTCGGGCGTCGGCTGGAAGGCGGGCGCGTCGGGCGCGGTGCCCTGCGCGGTGACGGCGGGGGTGGTCTGCGCCTGCAGCTTGCGGTCGGCGACCACTTCCTCGAAGGTCGCGTTGCCCGACAGCGAATCCTCGATCGCGTTGCGCATCTCGCCCAGCGCGGCGGCCTGCTTCTGCTTGGTCAGCTCCGCGACGATCTCGGGACGGACCTGCGCCAGCGTCTTGCCCGGCACCTGGGTCACGCCGTCGACACGGGCGACGACGAAGCCGAGGGTGCCGCGCACCGGGCCCACGACCGTCCCCTTGGCGGCGGCGAACACCGCATCGGCGACCGGCGCGGAGGCGAGCGCGGCATAGGCCGCCTTGTCCAGGCCCTTCTGCACCGAAGCCTCGAGCCCGGCGGCGCGCGCTGCATCGGCCAGGCTGGTGCCGCCCTTCGCCTTGGCGGCCAGCGCGTTCGCGCCCGCCTGATCGGCGACGATCACCTGCGTCACGTCGCGCTTTTCGGCGGCGGCGTAGCGCGACTGGTTGCTCTGATAATAGCGGGCGATCTCCGCCTCGCTGGGGGTCGCCTTGGCCGCGATGGCGGCCGGGGTGACCAGCGCATAGCGGACGACGCGACGCTCGGGCAGCGTGTAGCGCTGGACGTTGCGCGTGTAGAAGGCCTGGATGTCGGCGTCGCTGGGCGCGGGGCCGGTGGGCACCAGACGGGTCGGGATGAAGCCGACCTCACCGCCGCGCTTTTCGAGCAGCAGCGAGGCATAGGGCAGCGCCATCTGCATCGCCATCTGGGTCGCGCCGATGGTCGGCACGGTCAGCTGCTGCGCGAACAGGGTGCGCTCCAGGTCGGTGCGGACCTGCGCGTCGGTCATCTTCCGCTGGGCCAGAAGCTGCTGGTAAAGCGCCGGATCGAACTGGCCATTGGGGCCGCGAAAGGCCGGGATCGAGGCGATCTGTCCGTCGATCAGGCGGCGCGAGACGACCATGCCCTGGTCCTTGCCGAACTGTTCGAGCGACAGGCCGGTGATCTCGCGCTGGAGCACGCCCTCGAACCCGCCCGCCGCCATGAACTGCGCCATGTCGAAGGTCGGCTGTTCCTGGCGATAGGCGGCGACCTCGTTCTGCGCGGCGGTGCGCAGGTCGTTGGCGGTGATCTTCGCATCGCCGACCTTGGCGACCGACGAGCCGGTCAGCCCGCCCGCCATGCCCGAGATGTTGGACACGTCGCCCGCGGCGAACGCGATCGCGATCACGCCCAGCACGATGAAGGTCACGACGACGCCGGCCTTGGAATTGATGATCCGGCGGAAGAAGCTGAGCATGGACGACCGATCGGCAAAGGATAAAAACGGATGTGCTTTAGGGGCCCGTCGCGCCCGCATCAAGCTTGCGCGGATCGCATGATCCGCTATCGGTGTTGAACACGTATAACAGTCGACAGATGAGGAGGCCGGTTATGGCACGGCGCAAAATGGTGGCTGGCAACTGGAAGATGAACGGTTCGCGCGCCGCCCTGGCCGAGCTGGACGCGATCGCGGCGGCGGCGCTGGCGGCTCCGAATGTCGATGTCGCGATGGCGGTGCCCTTCACGCTGATCGCCGCGGCGGCGGAGCGGGTGCCCGATCTGGCGATCGGCGCGGAGGATGTGCACGAACGCGATTCGGGGGCGCATACCGGTTGCGTCTCGGCCGGGATGGTGCGCGAGGCGGGCGCGCGCTTCACGATCGTCGGCCATTCCGAGCGTCGCGCCGACCAGGGCGAGACGAGCCAGGACGCCTGGGCCAAGGCGGCGGCGGCGCATCGCAACGGCCTGAAGGTCATATTGTGCTGCGGCGAGACCGAGGCGGAGCGCAATGCGGGCCGCGCCGAGCGGGTGGTGCAGGCACAGATCGAGAAGTCGGTGCCCGACAATGCCGATGGCAGCTGGTTCACTTTGGCCTATGAACCGCGCTGGGCGATCGGGACCGGGCGGACGCCGACCGTCGAGGAGATCGCGACGATCCATTCGATCGCCCGCGCCAAGCTGCGCATGCTGATCGGCGATGCGGCGGACGACGTGCGCATCCTGTATGGCGGCTCGGTGATCGGCGAGAATGCCGCGACGCTGTTGTCGGTCGAGAATGTCGACGGCGCGCTGGTCGGCGGGGCCAGCCTGACCGCCGAGAAGTTCGTGCCGATCATCGAGGCGGCGGCGGGGTTGTGATTGGGGTTGGCGTGACCCGTGCGCTTCGACTTCGCTCAGCGTGAACGGCTGTCGGGATTGATCCCCGAGCTCCGTTCAGCCTGAGCGAAGTCGAAGGCCACGCTCGACCGCCGATCACCCCCCCGAATAGCGCCCCTTCAACATCCGATACGCCGCGCGCAGGGCATAGGCTTCACCCCCCTTGGGGCGCCCCGGCTTGCCCGAAGGCCGCCATGCGAACACGTCGAGATGTGCCCAGGCCGTATTCCGGGGCACGAAGCGCCGCAGGAACAGCGCCGCCGTGATCGCCCCCGCAAAGCCGCCATCGGGTGCGTTGACCATGTCGGCGATGTCGGACTTCAACATATCGTCATAGCCGTCCCAGAGCGGCATCCGCCACACGGGATCGTCCTCCGCCACGCCCGCCGCGAGCAGCTCGGCCGCCAGCGCCTCGTCATCGGTGAACAGCGGGGGCAGGTCGGGGCCGAGCGCCACGCGCGCCGCCCCGGTCAGCGTGGCGAAGTCGAGGATCAGCTCGGGCTTCTCCTCGCCCGCGCGGGTCAGCGCGTCGCCCAGGATCAGGCGGCCCTCGGCGTCGGTATTGGTGTTCTCGACGGTCAGGCCCTTGCGGGTGCGCAGCACGTCGCCGGGGCGGAAGGACGCGCCCGACACCGCATTCTCCACCGCCGGGATCAGCAGGTGCAGCCGGACCGGCAGCTTGGCCGCCATGACGAGGCCGGCCAGCGCCAGCGCGTGCGCCGCGCCGCCCATGTCCTTCTTCATCAGCCGCATGCCCGCCGACGGCTTGATGTCGAGCCCGCCGGTGTCGAAGCACACGCCCTTGCCGACGATCGCGATGCGCGGATGGGCGGGATTTCCCCAGGCCAGTTCGATCAGGCGCGGCGCACGGTCGCGCGTCGCGGCCTGGCCGACCGCATGGATCATCGGATAGTCGCGGGCGAGCGTCTCGCCCGCCGTGACGGTGACGGTGGCGCCATGGCCCTGGGCCAGCGCCTCGGCCTGCGCTTCCAGCTCGGCGGGGCCCAGATCGCCGGCACCGGTGTTGACCAGATCGCGGACGAGGGCGGTCGCGGCGGCGATGCGGAGCATCTCGTCCCGGTGCGCGACGTCGCGGGTCAGCAGGACGCGCGGCCCTGCATCCTCCGCCTTGCGATAGCGGGTGAAACGATATTGGCCGAGCAGCCAGCCCAGCGCATTGGCCCCGACCTCCGCGCCGTCCAGGCGATAGCTGCCCTCGGGCAGCGTCTCGGCGAGCTTTGCCAGCGCCCAGGGCGCGGCGGGATCGGCGACGCCCGCGACCACCGCGATGCCGTCATCCTGCGGCACGAGGATATGGCTGTTGGGCTTGGCGGAGAAGCGCTGCGCCGCCGCCAGCGCGCGGGTCGCGGCGGGCTGGCGGCTCAGCCAGCCGTCAAAGCCGTCGGCGGTCAGCAGCGTGATCGCATGCGCGCTCTGGCCGCGATCGGGTTGGAGCAGGGGGGCAAAGTCGGTCATTCGGCGGGACTCACGAGAAACTGTTCGATCTTTCCGGTCGCACCCGGCTCGGCATAGGTGCTGATGCGCAGCGTCCGGTTCGGATAGGTCACGCGGTAGGAACGGTTGACGAACCCGCCGCGCAGCCGGGTCTTGCCCGTCTGTTCGATCGTCTTCGGCGCGCCGAGCGGCGACAGGCTCGACCGATAGTCGGCGATGGTCGCGGGGGTGAAATAATAGGCCGCGTCCTCGGTCAGCAGCGATCGGTCGAGGCGGCCCGCCTGAAGCTGGGCATAGACCCGGCGGATGCGGTCGAGCGCGGCGGCATCCCCGGCATCGGCCTTGGGCGCGGGCAGGACGATGTCGGATATGCCCTTGGCGATCCGCCCCTGCGCATCGGCGAACCAGGCATTGACCGCGACCACCACGGCGGCCTTGTCGTCCGGATAGACGATATTCTCGGTCAGGAAGCCGACCGCCTCGCCGCTATGCTCGACCACGCGGCGTCCATCGGCGGTGCCGACCGCGACGCCCAGACCGTAACTGGTGTTCGATCCATCGGCCAGCTTGACCGGCGTCTCCTGCTCGGCCCAGTCCTTCGCGGGCAGCAGCGTGCGGTTCATCCGCGCCACGTCCCATTTCGCCAGGTCGCGCGGCGCCATGGACAGCTCGCCTGCCGCATAGAGCCAGCCGGGGGCCGCGGGCGTCTCGACCCGGACGGGGCCCAGCGCATGGCGGAGATAGCCCTGGGGGAAGCCCGGCCCGACCGCCTTGTCCTGATCCACCGCGCGGATGCCCAGCGGCCGGAAGACGCGCGCCTGGAGGAAGTCGAGCAGCGGCTGGCCCGATACCTTCTCGACGATCAGGCCCGCCACGACATAGCCGGTGTTGGAATATTGCCACTGGGTGCCGGGCGCGAAGTCGAGCGGCGCCTTGGCCCAGCGGTCGACGATCCCCTGCGGCGTGGTCGGGGTCGCCATCGCCTTGAAGCTGTAATCCTGCGGCCAATAGTCGCGCAGGCCCGAGGTATGGCTGAGCAACTGGCGGATGGTGATTGTGTCGCCGCCGCTGATGCCGGGGATATATTGGGCGACGGTGTCGTCCAGCGACAGCTTGCCTTCGTCCGCCAGCAACTGGATCGCGGTCGCGGTGAACTGCTTGGACACAGAAGCGATCTGATAGGGGAGGGCCGGATCGGCAGGGCCGCGCTGCCCCTCGAACTGCTTGCCATAAGCCTTGGCGAGCACGATCTTGCCGCCGCGCACCACCGCGATCGAGGCGGAGGGGACGCCGGTATCGGCCAGCGTCCTGGTCACCAGCGCATCGATCTTCTGGGTTTCCGCCGGAGTCAGGGCTTGTGCGGCGAGCGGAGCGGGGGCGAGCAGCGCGACGGCCGCCAGCAGGGTCGGGTATCTCATGCGCGCCAAGGAAGCAGGTTTGTGGGGGCGGTGCAACGGGAGCGTTGGCGGGTGAGGGTGGGGCGTGGGTGAGGGGCGTGGGCTTCGACTTCGCTCAGCCTGAACGGATGTGGGGATATGGGGCCGCCCCCTGGTCAGCCTGAGCGGATGGCGGGAAAAGGGGCTTTCCTCCGTTCAGCCTGAGCGAAGTCGAAGGCCATGGGAAAGCCGCTCGACGTCGTACGATATAAAAAGCACGGTAAAAATCGCCCCAATCCCCAAAGGCCGGGGTCCCGTTGCGAAGCCCCGCGTTGGTAGAAGGCATGGCGCGCCCCGACCTCCGCCGGGGTGATGTAGACAAGAGGGCAAGCGCATGACCACCGAACTGACCATCCTCGGCTGGTCGATCATCCTATTCTTCGTCCATCTCGCGCTGCAATCGCAATTGGCGACGCTGGACCGGGGCATCGGCTGGAATGCGGGACCGCGCGACGGGACTCCGGCGCCGCTGGGGCCGCTTGCCGGGCGGGCGGAGCGTGCTTCGGCCAATTATCGCGAAACCTGGCCCGTCTTCATCGCGCTGGCACTGGGGCTGGCCCTGACCGGCCGGAGCGGCGGGATGGCGGCGACCGGCGCGTGGATCTGGTTCCTCGCGCGGGTCGCCTATGTGCCGCTCTATCTGTTCGGCGTCCGGTACGTCCGGTCGCTGGCCTATCTGGTGTCGATGGCCGGGCTGGTGATGATGCTTATCCGTTTCCTGTGACGGGGACGCCGTACAGGTCGTGCTCGTCGGCATCCTCGATCTCGACCGCCACGATGTCGCCGACCGACAGGTGCCCGGCATCGCGCAGGAAGACCTCGCCGTCGATCTCGGGCGCGTCGGCCTGGGACCGGCCGGTCGCGCCGCCTTCCTCGTCCACCGCGTCGATGATGACGGGCAGGGTGCGGCCGACCTTGGCCGCCAGCTTGGCGGCGGAGATGGCGGCGGTCTTTTCCATGATCCGCGCGTAACGCTCTTCCTTCACCTCCTCGGGGACGTGATCGGGCAGCGCGTTGGCGGCCGCGCCCTCGACGGGCTCGAAGCGGAAGGCGCCGACCCGGTCGAGCTGCGCCTCATCCAGCCAGTCGAGCAGATATTCGAAATCCTCCTCCGTCTCGCCGGGGAAGCCGACGACGAAGGTCGAGCGGATCGCGATATCGGGGCAGATGTCGCGCCACTGGTGGATGCGCTGGAGCACCTTGGCGTCGTTGCCGGGGCGCTTCATGCGGCGGAGCACCGACGGCGCGGCGTGCTGGAAGGGAATGTCCAGATAGGGCAGCACCAGCCCCTCCGCCATCAGCGGGATCACCTGATCCACATGCGGATAGGGATAGACATAGTGCAGCCGCACCCAGGGCGCGATCTTGCCCAGTTCGCGGGCCAGGTCGGTCATGTGCGGCACGACCTCCTGCCCCTTCCACATCCGGGGTTCCTTCCGGATGTCGATGCCGTAGGCCGAGGTGTCCTGGCTGATGACCAGCAGCTCGCGCGTGCCCGCCGCGACCAGCTTCTCCGCTTCGCGCAGGATGGCGTCGGGGCGGCGGCTGACCAGGTCGCCGCGAAGCGACGGGATGATGCAGAAGCTGCACCGGTGGTTGCAGCCCTCGGAAATCTTCAGATAGCTGTAATGGCGCGGGGTCAGCTTCAGCCCGGCGTCGGGGATCAGGTCGATATAGGGCGACAGGTTGGCGGGCGCGGCGGCGTGGACGGCCTCTACCACCTGCTCATATTCATGCGCCCCGGTGATCGCGAGCACGTCGGGGAAGCGGGTGCGGATCGCCTCGGCCTCCTTGCCCATGCACCCGGTCACGATGACGCGGCCATTTTCCTTGATCGCCTCGCCGATCGCCTCCAGGCTTTCCTCCTTGGCGGAGTCGAGAAAGCCGCAGGTGTTGACCAGCACGACATCGGCCCCGGCATAGTCGGGCGACATCTGATAGCCGTCTGCGCGGAGCTGGGTCAGGATGCGTTCGCTGTCGACCAGATTCTTGGGACAGCCGAGCGAGACCATGCCGACACGCGGCGGAGTGGGGAGTTTGGTTGCCATGGGATACGCGCGCACATAGTCCAAATCATCGCGCTTTTCCAGATGCGCTTGCGCCAGGTGGTCGACACGTCCGCGCGATCCCGGCATGAGGGATGCAAATTCACAAGGGTTAAGCGCGATGCTGGCGATCGGATTGATGTCGGGAACCTCGCTCGACGGGGTGGATGCCGCGCTGATCGAGACGGACGGCGAGGCGCAGGCCTGCGCGATCGCCTTTCGCAGCGAACCCTATTCGGATGCCGCGCGCACCGAACTGGCGGAGGCCACCGCCATGGCGCTGACCTTCGACCGACCGCGCGCCAGCCCGCCGATCGTCGCGGCGAGCGAGTTGATCGTGCGCACCCATGCGATGGTCGTCCAGAAGCTGCTGCGCGATGCCGGGATCGGCGCGGACGCGGTCGATGTCATCGGCTTTCACGGCCAGACGGTCGCGCATCGTCCCGATCGCGGCTGGACCTGGCAGATCGGTGACGGACAGGCGCTGGCGGATGCGACCGGGATCGTCACCGTCTCCGACTTCCGCTCGGCCGATGTCGCGGCGGGCGGGCAGGGGGCACCGCTGATCCCCGTCTATCACGCCGCGCTGGCGGCCGGGCTGGAGAAGCCGGTGGCGATCCTCAATCTGGGCGGGGTGGCCAACGTCACCTGGATCGGCCACGATGGCGCGCTCGTCGCCTTCGATACCGGCCCGGCCAATGGCCTGATCGACAGCTGGATGGAGGCCGAGACCGGGCAGCGTTACGACGCCGATGGTGCGCTGGCGGGCAGCGGACGGGTGGAGCCGACCGTGCTTGATACGATGATGGACAATGGGTGGTTCGACCTCGCCCCGCCCAAGTCGCTCGACCGCAACGATTTCACCATCCAGCCCGCGCGGGGGCTGTCGGCGGCGGACGGCGCGGCGACGCTGACCGCCTTCACCGCGCAGACGGTGGCGCGCGCGCTCGACCATCTGCCCGCGCGGCCCCGGCGTCTGTTGGTCGCGGGCGGCGGGCGGCACAATGCCACGATGCTGGCGATGATCGCGGCGGCGACGGGGCTGCCCCCCGAGCCGAGCGATGCGCTCGGCTGGAACGGCGACGCGATGGAGGCGGAGGGCTTCGCCTATATGGCGGTGCGTCGGCTGAAAAAGCGGCCGATCAGCTTTCCCGGCACGACCGGCGTACCGCAACCGATGACCGGGGGCGTGATCCATCGGCCCGCCGGGGGATAGTTCAGGCGATCGGGCATGACCGTCGTCCCGGCGAGTCCCGCTTCGGCCTTAGGGCGGAGCGACATTAAGTATTGCATCTTCTTCCCTCTCCCCTGGACAGGGGAGAGGGTTAGCGAAGCTTGCCAGCCTGCTGGCTAGCGCAGCTTGGGTGAGGGGTGGGCGCTCGCCAAGCGAGCGCCCACCCCTCACCCAGCTCCGACTAAGCCTTTGCTTTCGCAAAGGCCAAATCATCGCAAACC
>NZ_JBEPKL010000051.1:0-12093 GCF_040544655.1 Sphingomonas sp. 1185 | reverse complement strand
CGAAGCTTGGCGCGCTGTATTGCTGCTCGGACGGCGTGCGTGGTCGTGGCGCACCCATGACGAACTTGTCCCATGCGGCTTCCTTCCATCCCAGCCAAAGGATCACACCATCAAACTCTGGGATCAAACACCTAAGCGAGGTCGCTCGCAAGGCTCGGGTCGCCGGTCTGCGCTACCGCCGAACCGGAAAGCCGGTTGGGTCGAGCGGCGTCCACAGGATTTTGCGGAGCCGGATTTATACAAGATCCTTCGAGTGGCTCGGCAAACTGTATGAGGGTCGCACACACCTCTGACGACGTTCGCGACATGGATGAATGTGCAGGAAATCCTGGATGGGCGAAGCATTTCGAACGTTCACGGGAATCGCCACGCGTTCGCGTACACCGGTTTGATGACCTGCGGTCATTGCGGGTGTGCGATGACGGCCGAGATCAAGAAGGGCAGGTACATCTATTATCACTGCTCTAAGTTCAAAGCGCGGTGCCCGGAGCCCTACGTTCGGGAAGAGGTGCTGGACCTCATGTTTGCGGCCCAGCTCAGGAAATTGAGGTTGGACGATGACGTATTTCGGATGATCGGACAGGCGATTCGCGAAAGCCGAGCAAACGAGATCCGCGAGCGCGACGAGCGCGTGGCAAAGGTTCGAGCGGAAGCCGATCGCCTCCAGCACCGACTCGACACCCTCTACCTCGACAAAATTGAGGGGCGGGTAACGAGCGAGTTTCACGATCGCGTAGCAACTACATGGAGGGAGGAGCGAGACGGGTGCGTCCGCGACCTTGAGAGTCTTGCTTCGGCGGAAGATGACGTGATCGACGACGGAATCGCACTCGTCGACTTTGCCCGCACAGCTCATCACCGGTTTGAAACGCTGCCTCTTTCCAGCAAGCGCAGGGCTCTGAATCTCGTGCTATCGAACTGCACATTTGCAGACGGCGAACTGTCTACCACGTTCCGTAAGCCATTCGACTTACTGGCTAACGTTGGTTCGCCAGGAGGGGGCGGTACTCCCCCTGAAAGGGGGGGGCTCCATCCAAAACAACGACGGTGGCTCCCTGAGTAGGATTCGAACCTACGGCCGCTCGATTAACAGTCGAGAGCTCTACCGCTGAGCTATCAGGGAATGTTCCGGCGCTGTGGAGGGGTCCTATAAAGGGCTCGAAAAAAGCCGCAACCCCTTTTTTGACGGTTTCGCGTAAGCCCCGCCGTCAAAGCTGTGGATAAAATGCGGGTTGGGCGATGAATTGCTCCCCCGTCGCCGGTCAGGCGACGAACTGCTCCATCGTGATGCGATCATCGAGGGCGTGTTCGGGATCGAACATCAGCGTCAGCTCGCGCGAGCGGTCCATGCAGATATCGACCTGCGCCACGTCGCGCACCTCGCGCTGGTCGGCCACCGCCGAGACGGGGCGCTTGCCGGGATCGAGCACGCGGATCGAGATGCGCGCCTTGTCGGGCAGGATCGCCCCACGCCAGCGCCGGGGACGAAAAGGGCTGATCGGGGTCAGCGCAATCAGCGCGGAGCCGAGCGGCAGGATCGGCCCTTGCGCCGAGAAATTATAGGCGGTCGACCCGGCCGGAGTGGCAGCCAGGATGCCGTCGCAGGCCAGTTCGGGCAGGACGATGCGGCCATTGACCATGACCTCCAGCTTGGCGGTCTGGCGCGTCTCGCGCAGCAGCGACACCTCGTTGATCGCGGGCAGCGTGTGGACGCGGCCGTCGATCCCGGTCGCCGTCATCTTCAGCGGGGTGACGCGGAACGGCTTGGCGCGGGCCAGCCGGTCCTCCAGCCCATAGCCGCGCCACTCGTTCATCAGGAAGCCGACCGTGCCCAGGTTCATGCCGAACACCGGCACCGGGCCACGCCGCCGCTCGAGCATCCGGTGCAGCGTCTGGAGCATGAAGCCGTCGCCGCCGAGTGCGATGACATAATCGGCTTCGTCGAAATCGACCCAGTCGGCGCTGTTCTGCAGATCGGCGACCGCGGCCTGCGCCGGGGCGGTGGGCGAGGCGACCAGCGCCCGCCGGACGGGAAGCGTCATCCGCCGGTCACGCTCATGTGACGCGACACCGCCGGGGCCGATCCCGCCTCGATCCGGAAATCGTGTCGCGCGGGCTTGGCCGCCAGACCCGCATCGATCGCCTCGTCCAGCGCGCGCAGCCCGCCCTCGCGCAGGGCCGCCTTCAAATCCACCTGATCCTCATGGCCCAGACACATATACAGCTTGCCCTCGGTCGTCAGCCTCACCCGGTTGCAACCGTCGCAAAAATTGGCGGTGAGCGGGGAGATGAGGCCCAGCCGCGTGCCGGTGCCCTCGACCTGCCAATATCGTGCGGGGCCCCCGGTCCGATGCCCGGCGCGCACGAGCGGGAATTGCGAGGACAGCCGGTCGAATATCTCGGTCAGCGGCAGGAAGCGGTCGACCCGATCCTCGTCGATTGCGCCGAGCGGCATCGTCTCGATCAAGGACAGGTCGAGGCCCTCGGCCACGCACCAGGCGAGCATCGCCCCGATCTCGTCGTCGTTCAGCCCCTTGAGCGCGACCATGTTGATCTTGACCGACAGGCCGGCGTCGCGCGCGGACAGGATGCCATGGATCACCTGCGCGACGTCGCCGTGCCGGGTGATGTAGCGGAACCGTTCGGGATCGCGGCTGTCCAGGCTGACATTGATTCGCCGCACGCCCGCATCGACCAGCGCCCCGGCATGATCCGCCAGCCGGGTGCCGTTGGTGGTCATGGTCAGTTCGTCCAGGCCCTGCCCGACATGGCTGCCCAGCCGCCGGACCAGATCGGCGACGTCGCGCCGGACCAGCGGCTCACCGCCCGACAGGCGGATCCGGGTCACGCCGCGCGCGATGAACCGCTCGGCGATGATCGCGATTTCGTCCAGGGTCAGCAGCTTGGCACGCGGCAGGAAGGTCATCTGCTCGGCCATGCAGTAGCGGCAGCGCAGGTCGCACCGGTCGG
Source organism: Sphingomonas sp. 1185 (assembly GCF_040544655.1). Lineage (NCBI taxonomy): Bacteria > Pseudomonadati > Pseudomonadota > Alphaproteobacteria > Sphingomonadales > Sphingomonadaceae > Sphingomonas > Sphingomonas sp. 1185. The sequence continues at coordinate 9,123 of NZ_JBEPKL010000051.1, read as the reverse complement.
TGACCGAAATCCGCAAGTAGCGGATGGTCCGGCCATGCTGGTCGACAAGGGACCCACGCGAGGACCCACCGGGTGAGGCGGAGGCGCAACCCATGGTCATATCGCTAGACCCATGACGGGACGTCGACAAGACGGATAGGCGTTGGTGATGCCGATGCCGGGGGATAGGATGCGTTCATGACGCAGGATGAATTCGGATTTAACGCCCACATGGGGGGAACGGCGGTCTTTGCGCTTTCGTTCCACCCCGGCGACCCGGCATCCGGCAAAGCCATGCCCACGCTGGACGAGGCGGTGATCCGCGCGGGCTGGGCGATCTGGTCGATGGCGCCGCGCGACGGCGATCCGCCCGGTGGCGACACGCTGATCGGGTCCTTCCTGACGAGCGAGGCGCGCATCGCGCTGATCGATGCGCGGTGGAACGGGGATGCCGGACTGCGCGCGGCGCAGGCGCTCGGCGCGGTGATCGCGGCGACGGGGGCGGCGATGCTGGTCGCGGTTCCCGATGGCGACGGCATGACGCTGGACGCCTTTCTGGCTGCCGGTGCGACCCATATCCTGACGCCGGGGGCCGACGATGCGATGATCCGCGCCGCGCTGAAGATGGCGGATCGGCACGCGCGGCGCACGCTCGACGTGCGGCGGCGGCGAAGCCATGCCGATGGCGAGGTGGGGGAGATCCATCGCTGGATCGCCGACACCATCGGTCGCGGTCATCCTTGCGTCGCGATCGTCATATCGCTGTCGCGTCTGGACCTGGTCAATGCCGCGCATGGGCGTCCGGCGGGCAACATGCTGCTGCGCGGGGTCGAGGCGCGAATCCAGGCGGCGGCGGCCGAGGCCTTTGGCGACGGGGCGATCGTCGCGCGGTCGGGCGGCGCCGAGTTCGTCATGGCGGGCATCGCGCCACCGGGCGAGGGGCGCGCCATCGCCGAGACGCTGGAGGCGCTGCTCGCGCTGCCGTTCCAGGCGGGGGCGGTGCCGATCCGGCTGGGCGTGCGGCTGGGCCTGGCCGAGCATCGCCCCGGCGAGGACCCCGGCATGCTGCTGACCCGCGCGGGCGAGGCGTTGCGCAAGGCGCGGGCGAGCGACGGGGCGATGCTGCGCTTTGCCCATCCGGGCGATGCCGCGCCGCTCGACGTGCTGGGCGCCGATCTGCACCATGCCATCGAGCGGGGGGAGATCGACATCGTCTTCCAGCCGCAGGTCGCGATCGCCACCGGACGGATCACCGGCGTCGAGGCCCTGGCGCGCTGGCGGCATCCGACGCTGGGGCCGCTGGGGGCCGATCCCCTGTTCGCGGCGGCCGAGCGCGCCGATCTGGGGCTGGCGCTGTCCGACCATATCCAGCAGATCGCGTTGCAGCGCGCGGCATGCTGGCCCGCGCCGCTGGCCAAGCTGCGCTTGTCGATCAACATCACCGCCGCCGATGTCGGCCGCTCGGGCTTTGCCCGGCTGTTCCTCGACCGGGTGGCGGCAAGCGGCTTTCCTCTCGACCGGCTGACCGTGGAGATCACCGAGACGGGGCTGATCAGCGAGCTCGACCGTGCGGCGGTGGTGCTCGACACGCTGCGCGCGGCGGGCGTCCGGGTGGCGATCGACGATTTCGGGACCGGCTATTCCAGCCTCGCCTATCTGACCAGCCTGCCGATCGACTATCTGAAGCTCGATCGCACGCTGGTGGCCGAGGTCGACGGATCGCAGCGCGACCGGGTGGTGGTGCGCGGGGTCATCGGGATCGCGACGCAACTGGGCATGGGCATCATCGCCGAGGGGGTCGAAACGCATGAGCAGGCGCAGTTGCTCGGCCGATTGGGCTGCGAGACCTATCAGGGTTTCCTGCGCGCTGCACCGCTCGACGAGCCCGATCTGCTCGCGATGGTCGAGGAGGAGATGGAATGCGCGAAGTGATGGTGATGGCGGCGGTCGCGCTGGCCCCGATGGCCGCCCATGCGGCGGCCCCCGCCGTCGATCCGGCGGAAGCGGCGATCCGCGCGACGATGCTGGCGAGCGCGGCGGGATGGAATGCGGGCGATCTGGACCGCTTCATGGCGATCTATGCCCCCGATGCGGTTTTCGTCGGCAGCAAGGGGCTGGTTCGCGGAAAGGCCGCGATCGCCGACAATTACCGGAAGAGCTTCGCAGCCGGCGGCAACAGCCGGGGACAGCTGCGCTTCGCCTTTCTCGAATGCAAGCGGATCGGCGAGCGGCGCATCCTGTTCGCGCGCTGGATGCTGACGGGCGGCGCCAAGGACGAGAGCGGGATGACCACCTTGGTCTTCGAGCACCGCGCCGACGGCTGGAAGATCGTCGCGGATCACAGCAGCTAGGCACATGTTGTCGCCCCAGCCTGCGCTGGGGCGACGCTATTTACCCCGCCGCTTTCGCCAATCCCTTCGACAGTTGCAGCGCGCCGTGCAGCCGGGCCTTGGCGTCGGGCCAGGCGCGGTTGAGGACCAGCTTGCCGTCGGGGCGCAGCTTGGCGAGGTCGCCCAGCCGCTCGACATAGGCGAACAGACCGTCGACATTGGGCGGACGATTGTCGTGGAAGCTGATCAGCACCCCGCGCGGGCCGACGTCCATCTTGGCGATGCAGGCCGTTTTGGCGTTCAGCTTGATCTTGATGACCTGGATCAGATTGTCGGTCGCCTCGGGCAGCGGGCCGAAGCGGTCGATCATCTCGGCGGCGAATTCCTCGACTTCCCTGTGCTTTTCCAGGTCGTTGAGGCGGCGATACAGCCCCATGCGCAGGTCGAGATCGGGGACATAGTCCTCGGGGATCAGGATCGCCGCATCGACGGTGATCTGGGGCGAGAAGTCGCGCTTCTTCTCGAACGCGCCACCCGCCTTGGCCTCCAGGATCGCCTCTTCCAGCATCGACTGATAAAGTTCGTAACCGACCTCCTTGATATGCCCCGACTGTTCGTCGCCGAGCAGATTGCCCGCCCCGCGAATGTCGAGGTCGTGGCTGGCCAGCTGGAAGCCAGCGCCCAGCGAATCCAGGTCGGACAGCACCTTCAACCTTTTCTCCGCCGCCTCGGTCATCATCCGTTCGGGCGGCGTGACCATATAGGCATAGGCGCGCGTCTTCGACCGGCCGACGCGCCCGCGCAGCTGGTAGAGCTGGGCCAGGCCGAAGCGGTCGGCGCGGTTGACGATCATCGTATTGGCGGACGGGATGTCGATGCCGCTCTCGATGATGGTGGTCGACACCAGCACCTCGAACTTGCGGTCGTAGAAGGCCGACATGCGCTCCTCGACTTCGGTCGGCGACATCTGGCCGTGCGCGACGACATAGCGGACCTCGGGCACCTCCTTGCGCAGATATTCCTCGATATCCGGCAGGTCGGCGACGCGCGGGGTGACGAGGAAGCTCTGCCCGCCGCGATAATGTTCGCGGAGCAGTGCCTCGCGTAGGACCACCGGGTCCCAAGGCATGACATAGGTGCGCACGGCCAGACGGTCGACCGGCGGCGTCTGGATCACCGACAGCTCGCGCAGGCCCGACATCGCCATTTGCAGCGTGCGCGGGATCGGCGTGGCGGTCAGCGTCAGCATATGCACATCGGCCTTGAGCGCCTTCAGCCGTTCCTTGTGGGTCACGCCGAACCGCTGTTCCTCGTCCACGATGACGAGGCCGAGCCGCTTGAACTCGACATTCTTGGCCAGCAGCGCATGGGTGCCGACGACGATGTCGATATCGCCCGAGGCCGCGCCGTCCTTGACCTTCTTGGCCTCGGTTGCGGTGACCAGGCGGGAGAGGCGGCCGATCTTGATCGGGAAGCCCTCGAACCGCGCCACGAAGTTGTTGTAATGCTGGCGCGCGAGCAGCGTGGTCGGACAGACCACCGCCACCTGCATCCCCGCCATCGCCGCGACGAAGGCGGCACGCAACGCCACCTCGGTCTTGCCGAAGCCGACATCGCCGACGATCAGCCGGTCCATCGGCTTGCCCGCGGTCAGGTCGCCCAGCACATCGTCGATCGCCCGGTCCTGATCGTCGGTTTCCTCATAGGGGAAACGGTCGACGAACGCCGGATAGCCCGCGCTGTCGGGCTCGGCCACTTCGCCGGGGCGCAGCGCGCGTTCGGCGGCGGTGGCGATCAGCTCACCCGCGATCTCGCGGATGCGCTCCTTCATCTTCGACTTGCGCCGCTGCCACGCCTCGCCGCCGAGGCGGTCCAGCGTCGCGCCGTCCTCGCCCGAGCCGTAGCGGGTCAGGACTTCGAGATTTTCGACCGGCACATACAGCTTGTCGCCGCCCGCATAGGAGAGCGCGACGCAGTCGTGCGGGCTCTTGCCCACGGGGATCGAGGTCAGCCCCTCATAGCGGCCGATGCCGTGATCCGAGTGCACCACCAGATCGCCGGGCGAGAGCGTCGCCAGCTCCGCCAGGAAAGCGTCGGCCGACTTGCGCCTTTTCTGCCGCCGGACCAGCCGGTCGCCCAGCATGTCCTGCTCGGTCAGCACCGCGATGCCCGGCGCGGTAAAGCCATGGTCGAGCGGCAGGACGACCAGCGCGACACCGAAGCTCTTCGCCGTATCGGCGATGCCCAGCGCTTCCTGCCAGCTCTCGGCGGCCTTGGCGCCCTTCAGGCCATGATCCTTCAACAGGCTGCCGAGCCGTTCGCGCGCGCCGACCGAATAGCTGGCGAGGACGGGCTTGCGGCCTTCCTTGCGCAGCGCCTCGACATGATCGACCACCGCCTCATAGATATTGGCGTGCGCCGCGCGTTCGGGGGCGAAGTCGCGCGCGCCGTCCACCTCGAAATCAAGGACGGTGGCGCTTTCGGGCTCGTGGAAGGGCGAGACGAGGTGCGCGGTCGCCGCCTCCAGTCCTTCGCCCCATTCCTTGTCCGTCAGGTAAAGCGCCTTGGCGGGCAGCGGGCGGAAGCTGCCCGGTTGCGCGGCCTCGGCACGCTTGCGGTTCTCGTAATAGTCGGCGATCGCGTCGAACCGGCCGCTCGCCGCCGCCGCGACGCCATTGTCGCGCACGACGACCGCGCCGTCGCCGAGATGGTCGAACAGCGTCGACAGCTTCTCCTCGAACAGCGGCAGCCAATGCTCCATCCCCGCCATGCGACGCCCCTCGGACACCGCCTGATAGAGCGGATCGCCGGTCGCGGTCGCGCCGAAGGTCTCGCGATAGCGGGTGCGGAAGCGCTTGATCGATTCCTCGTCGAGCAGCGCTTCGGAGGCGGGGAGCAGGGTGAAGCCCTCGATCCGCCCCGTGGTCCGCTGGTCGGCGGGGTCGAAGGTGCGCACGCTCTCGATCTCGTCGCCGAAGAAGTCGAGCCGCAGCGCCTGTTCCTCGCCGCTGGGGAACAGGTCGACCAGTCCGCCGCGCACCGCGAACTCGCCCTGGTCGTGGACCGTCTCGGTCCGGACATAGCCGTTCGCCTGGAGCAGCGCGGACAGCCTTTCCAGCCCGATCCGCTCGCCGGGGGCCAGGCGCGCGACCAGCTGGCGGATGCGGAACGGCGTCAATACGCGCTGGGTCGCGGCATTGGCGGTGGTCAGCACCAGCTGCGGCGTCTTCGGCTTGGCCTGGAGCCGGTGCAGCCCCGCGATCCGCTCCGCCATCACGCGCAGGGTCGGCGAGGCGCGGTCATAGGGCAGGCAGTCCCAGGCCGGAATCTGCAATATCTCCAGCTCGGGCGCGAAATAGGGCGCGGTCGAGGCCAGCTCGCGCATCTGCGCTTCGTCGGCGCAGATGAAGACCGCGCGGGTCGTCGCGGCGCGCGACAGGTCGGCCAGCAGCACCGGCAGGAACCCCGCCGGAACGCCCGACAGGGTCAGCGGGCTCTTGGCGGTCAGGATCGTCTTGATATCGGGCATGGGGTTCCGAAGCTGGGGAAAGCAAAGGGCCAAACGCGTGTCGCGGGAAATTTCCCCTTCATCCGTCATCCCGGCGAAGGCCGGGATCTTGTGCGGCAAGGGAAGAACAGCCGCCAAAGGCCCCAGCCTGCGCTGGGGCGACGATGTTAGCGGGCGATCGGCACGAAATTCAGCGCGCGCATCCGCTGCATCACGGGACCGTCCCATTGCGGCGGGCAGGGCTGCGTCCCGATGGCCCAGGCCATGATGTCGACATCCTGTTCCTCCAGCAGCGCCTCGAACCAGTCAAGCTCTTCGGGGCTCAGCGTCTCGTGATGCGCATCGAAAAAGCCGCCGATCATCAGATCGGCTTCCTTGGTGCCGCGATGCCATGCGCGGAAGCGAAGGCGCTTGATACGGGTTTCGTGGTCCATGGGATTCCGATCCAACGAGAATAGGCTCCGCACGCTCTGGCGGCGCGCGAAGCAGAGGCTATACAGACCCATCTAGTCATGCGTCCCGATATCCTCAATCCGCTGTTCGCCGAGGTCACGTCGCTGAAAGGCGTCGGGCCCGGCCTCGCCAAGCCGCTCGAACGCCTGCGCATCGCGCGCGTGGTCGATGTCGCCTTTCATCTGCCGACCGGGCATATCGACCGCTTTCCCCGCGACGAACTGATGGTGTCGGACGCGGGGCGGGTGATCGCCATCCCGCTGACCGTGAAGGAGCACCGCGTTTCTTCCTCCCCACGTGGGCCGACACGGGTGCGCGCCGAGGATGCGCGCGGCAACAGCGTCGCGCTCGTCTATTTCGGCGGCAATTCTGGCTGGGTGAAGAAACTGCTTCCCATCGGCGAGAGCAAGGTCGTCTCGGGCCGCCTCGATCTCTACGGCCAGGATTTGCAGATCGTCCATCCCGATCTGGGCGACAGCGCCGAGGGGTTTCGCGAGCGCGAGGCGATCTATCCGCTGTCGGAGGGGATCACCTCGCGGCGACTGGGCGCGCTGGCGGCGCAGGCGGTAGAGCGTTCGCCCGAACTGCCCGAATGGATCGAGCCGGGGCTGAAGGCGCAGCGAGGCTGGCCCGACTGGAAAGAGGCGCTCGCCCGCATCCACGCGGACCCCGCCGATGCGAAGGCGCGAGAGCGGCTGGGCTATGACGAGGTCTTCGCCAACCAGCTGGCGATGACCTTGGTCCGCGCCGACACCCGCAAGCGGCGCGGGCGGGCGCTGAACGGCGACGGACGGCTGCGGGACATGCTCAGGCTGCCCTATACGCTGACCGGCGCGCAGAGCCGGACGGTGCGCGAGATCGAGGGCGATCTCGCGCAGGATGCGCCGATGCTGCGGCTGCTCCAGGGCGATGTGGGCGCGGGCAAGACGCTGGTCGCGGCGATGGCGATGCTGATCGCGGTCGAGGCGGGGGCGCAAGCAGCGATGCTGGCCCCGACCGAAATCCTCGCGCGCCAGCATTATGAGACGTTGCGCAAGACGCTCGCCGGGCTGCCGGTCGAGATCGCGGTGCTCACGGGCCGCGACAAGGGCAAGGCGCGCGAGGCCACGCTGATGGCGCTGGCGGCGGGGGAGATCGACATCCTTGTCGGCACCCACGCCATCTTCCAGGAGACGGTGACGTACCGCGACCTGGCGCTGGTGGTGGTGGACGAGCAGCATCGCTTCGGTGTGGCGCAGCGGATGATGCTGTCGGCCAAGGGCAAGGCGCCGCCGCATCTGCTGGCGATGACCGCGACGCCGATCCCGCGCACGCTGACGCTGGCCAATTATGGCGAGATGGATGTCAGCCGCCTGGACGAGATGCCCCCCGGTCGCCAGCCGATCGAGACGCGCGTGGTGTCGGAGGACCGGCTGGACGAGGTGGTCAACGCGCTCGGGCGGCATCTGTCCGATGGCGGTCAGGCTTACTGGGTCTGCCCGCTGGTCGAGGAAAGCGAGAAGTCGGACCTCGCCGCCGCCGAGATGCGCGCCGAGAGCCTGCGGGCGCGGTTCGGGGATCGGGTCGGCCTCGTCCATGGCAAGATGAAGCCCGCCGAGAAGGACGCCGTGATGGAGGCGTTCGCGGGCGGGCGGCTGGGCGTGCTGGTCGCGACGACGGTGATCGAGGTGGGGGTGGACGTGCCCAACGCCACGCTGATCGTGATCGAACATGCCGACCGCTTCGGCCTGGCCCAGCTGCACCAGCTGCGCGGGCGTGTCGGGCGGGGCGGGGGGCTGTCGCGCTGTCTGTTGCTGCGCGGTTCGCATCTTTCGGAGACGTCGCGGGCGCGGCTCGCGTTGATGCGCGAGACCAATGACGGCTTCCGCATCGCCGAGGAGGATCTGCGGCTGCGCGGGGCGGGCGAGTTGCTCGGCACGCGGCAATCGGGGGAGATGGCATTCCGCCTCGCGACCCCTGAGAATATGGCCGACCTGATGCAATGCGCGCAGGACGATGCGCGGCTGCTGATCGACCGCGATGGCGGGCTGGAGGCGCCGAGAGGCCAGGCGGCGCGGACGGCGCTTTATCTGTTCGAGCGGGATGCGGGCGTGGCGCTGTTGCGCTCGGGCTGAACGAAGCGGCTTGGCTGGCGTTGAGCGCGGATGGCTGCTGTCTTTCCGCTCGTCCTGGTCCTGATCGCCGGTATCGGTCTGGCGATCCAGCCGCCGACCAATGCCGAACTCGCCAAGGTGTCGGGGTCGGTCGTGCTGGCCGCGCTGACCTCGTTCCTGATCGGGACGGTGGTGCTGGCGGTGGCCTGGGCGGTAATGGATCGGACCAGTCCGGCGGCGCTGAAGGGCGCGCCCGGCTGGGCCTGGCTGGGCGGCTTCTATGGCGCGGGGTTCGTGGCGGTGCTGGCCTATGCCGCGCCGAGGCTGGGGATTTCGGTGGCGTTGACGGCGGCGATCGCCAGCCAGTTGGTCGCCGCGCTGATCGTCGACCATTTCGGGCTGTTCGGGGTGCGGGTTGAGCCCGTGACGTTGGGGAAGGTCATCGGTGTCGCGCTGGTGATTGCGGGGGCGGTGGTGGTCCGGCGGGGGTGAAGGGGGCTCTACCCCGGCGGAGGCCGGGGTCCAGTTGCTGGGCGTTGGCGGTGGGAGGAAAGTGCCTCCCACGCATCGTTGTCCCGCTTCTTCGGCGACCTAGAAACTGGGCCCAGGCCTTCGCCGGGGAACGGATTTGTTGAGGGGTTTACAAGCCAACCCCCGTTCAGCCTGGGAGTGTCAGGAATTTCGTGTGCGGGCGGGCATAACGAGAAAGAAGGAGCCCGATATGTCCCGACGCAAAGAGCCTGCGATACCGAATGAGCTT
>NZ_JBEPKL010000050.1:0-13025 GCF_040544655.1 Sphingomonas sp. 1185 | reverse complement strand
TCACGGTGATGTTCCACCTGCACGACGCGCTTCGCTCGGGCGACATATGGCTCGACCGCTCACATCACTACGGCGACCCGCGACATGTCCTCGTGCCGATGGCAGTCGCGCGTAGCATGAAGCTGGCGGTCCCGTCCGACCCGCAGGTCTGGCTGGCCGACCGCAAAGCGCGGCTTGCCGATGCCCTCGCCCGGTTCGGTCGCGCTGCGCGCAACGGCACCATCCCGCATGGCAGCATCGAGGATCGAACGCTGCACATCGACCGCCTCACCGCCGTCCGCCGGACGGGATCGAGGAATTGCTGCTCGATCTGTACCCTCGCCTGCCGCCCGTTCGCATCACCGACCTGCTGCTTGAGGTCAATGCAACGCTCGGCTTCACCCATCTGCGCACCGCTACACCGTGCGGCGACCGGATCGGCCTGCTCGCCGAGGGGCTGGACCTCGGCCTCCGCAAGATAGCCGATGCGTGCAATACTCACGATTACTGGCAGTTCTCCCGACTCGCGCGCTGGCATGTCGAGAGCGAGGCGATCGACCAGGCGCTGACCGTCGTGGTCGCGGCTCAGGGCGACCTGCCGATGGCGCGGGTCTGGGGCATCGGCACCACCGCGTCCGCCGATGGCCAGTTCTACCCTGCCGCCCGACAGGGAGAGGCGATGAATAGGGTCAATGCCCGCTACGGCAACGGCCCCGGCATCAAGGCCTACACGCACGTCAACAACCGTTTCGCGCCGTTCGCGTCGCACACCATCCCCGCGACTGTCAGCGAGGCGCCCTATCTACTTGACGGGCTGACGATGAACGAGGCCTGGCGACGGATCGAGGAACAATATGCCGATACCGGCGGGTTCACCGACCATCTGTTCGGAATTACCGCCATGCTCGGCTACTGCCTGGTGCTGCGCATCCGCGACCTGCCGTCCAAGCGGCTCTATGTGTTTTGCCCTGGTGCCACACCGACCGAACTGCGTCCAATGGCGGGCGGCAAGGCCCGCGAGGCGCTGATCGTCGCCAACTGGCCGACCTGTTCCGCTGTGCGACCAGCATGAGCGCCGGCCAGATCGCGCCGAGCCGTATCCTGCGCAAGCTCGCCGCCTATCCGCGCCAGAACGACCTGGCCGCAGCCCTGCGCGAGGTCGGGCGGATCGAGCGCACGTTGTTCATCATCGAATGGATTCTCGATACCGGGATGCAGCGCCGCGCCCAGGTTGGCCTTAGAGCGTTTTCCGGCCGACCTGAGTCGAAGGGGGATTCCCATGGCCGAGCTGATCTGATTCACGGTGCTGGCTGGATGGAGGCCGGCATTGATGGGCAAGCCGTTGTCGATGGATCTACGATCGCGAGCGCTGGCCGCGGTTGACGAGGGGATGAGTTGCCGGGCTGCGGCGGTGCGGTTCGGTGTGGCGGCCGCGACGGTGATCCGGTGGCACGACCAGCGCCGCAGCACGGGCACCTATGCCGCCAAGCCGCAGGGCGGGGACACGCGGTCGCGGCGGATCGAAGCGCATGCGCCCACGATCCTGGCGCTGCACGAAGCGCGTCGCGACATCACGCTGGACGAGCTGCGTCGCGAGCTGGGTCAGGCGGGCGTGACGGTGGCGATCTCGACGCTGCACCGCTTCTTTGCCCGTCACGGGATCACGCGCAAAAAAAGACCGGGCATGCGATCGAGCAGGATCGCGCCGACGTCCTGAGTGCGCGTGAGGACTGGTTTGATGGCCAGCTCGACCTCGCCCCTGCGCGGCTCGTCTTCATCGACGAGACCTGGACGGCGACCAATATGACCCGCAGCCACGGCCGCTGCCGGCGGGGCGAGCGGCTGCGGATGGGTTACCCACATGGTCATCGCAAGACGACCACGCTGGTCGCTGGCCTGCGCATGACCGGCATGATCGCGCCGATGGTGCTCGACGGCCCGATCAACGGCGACTGGTTCGAGGCCTACGTCCGACAGGTTCTCGTGCCCGACCTCGGACGCGGCGACGTGGTCATCATGGACAACCTGTCCAGCCACAAGCGTGCCGGCGTCCGTGAAGCCATCGAAGCCGCAGGCGCCCGCCTCATGTTTCTCCCGCCCTACAGCCCCGACTTCAGCCCGATCGAGAAGGCCTTCGCCCGCCTCAAGGCTATGCTGCGCAGGGCCGGCGAACGCACCGTGTCGGGCTTGTGGTCCCTCATCGGCAGGTTGGTCGATCTGTTCCAACCACAGGAATGCGCCAACTACTTCACCTCCTGTGGTTATGATCCAGACTGATCAGAATCCGCTCTAACAAGGGCGAAGGCCAGCACTACAGGATCGCGGGTCTCAACCTGCTCACCGCCATCATCGTCTACTGGAACACGTTGCATCTCAGTCGTGTCGTCGAGGCACGGCGACGTGAGGGGCTGGATACGCCGGACCACCTGCTCGCCCATGTTTCACCGCTCGGGTGGACGCATATCCTGCTCACCGACGAATACCTCTGGTCGAAGGACGCCAATGCTTAGGGTGTCATTTCGCCCTCAGCCGGAACCGATCCCGGATGGCTCGTTTCCGATTGCACCGCCCCGGAATGACGGGAACGGCTCCAGCGTCGCGTAGCGAACGGCGCAGCCGGTCGGCATCGTAGCCTTTGTCAGCGAGGAGGTAACGCATCCGGCCAGCACGTTCGAGAAGCGCAGGCGCCGCTTTCACGTCGCTCACGTTACCGGCCGTGAGCATCAGAGCATAGGGGCGACCGATAACGTCGGTGAGCGCGTGGATCTTGGTAGTCAAGCCACCGCGCGAGCGGCCGATCGCCTGGATCTGGCGCCTCCTTTTCCGCCGAAGGCCGCGCATTGCGCCTTGATGTAGGTGTTGTCGATCGCAGTACTCTTCGTGACCACGCCGGCATCCACCAGCGGCAGCCGACCTTCAACACATGCACGATCCTGGAGATCACCCGCCGGTCGTCCACGCGTCGCGCGCCGGACTGGTTCCTGGGCAGATGCGGCTTGATCGCCGCCCACGCCTCATCCGACCACCAGAACGGCGCCATGCCTCACTCCTCCTGATCCACGCGCCAGTGAATCAAGAAAACCATCACCCCTCAAGATGCTGATTGGGTTCCGACCCTAGCTGCTGCTTCCATTCAGCATATATAAGAATAGCGAAAGCTAAACCAATTCCCATAACAAACCGGTTATACGGTATCGGAGGCGAATATAAGATATGCCATATGGAGATAAGCAAGAGCGGTGCAATAAACGCGCGTTGCCCAAGGCTTACCATTTTTAGCAAAGGAACAGCAAGCAATGTCATGTAAAGCATATAGAACCAAAATAGTGCTGCTATAGTCCCAGATTCAAAAGCGGTACCGAACAATGCCGAATGATAAAGAACATTCTCCAGCTCTAAAACTGTATCCTGAGAATACACCGAAAGCCTGATCATCTCGTATAAGTAAATAGATGGGTAGTTTATTATTCCAACCCCAAGAAAAGGAGCATCCTTAATACCAGATAAATTAATAATGACTTCCGGTCGGCCGCCCAACAAAATTGACCCATAGGAGCTCTGAAATGCCGCAATATTCGCCGCACGAATACCGAACACGCCATTAAGCGCAAGCATGGTATATACCTCTGTCAACATATATCCCAAGAAAACAGATATAGTGATTACCAGAGGAGCGATCATTCTATAGTTTCGAGGAATGCGGACTACACCAATACCTGCAGTGATTAGAGAAGAAACGAAGAATACGCCTCCTACCGACCTTGACCCAACAAGGAAGCAGAACAAGGAATAGGCCAGCATTAACCCGATGATGATCAGTGTAGATACGCCACCCCGTGGTTGCATCAAAGCATAAAGTGCAAGCAGGCTGACACCTAGCGGAATACCGACTAGAAATTTAATTGGCTCTTCCGCGACCCGCTGATCGACGGGATAAAAATAATGAAAACAGATACCCGCTGCGACGCCAAACACAAGGGCGGCACACGCTCTATTGCCAGCCCGTGTGATGATAATACTATAACCCATAATCTCGATGAGAAGAGCTATTCCTTGATACTCTCGCCCAACTAGCGCGACAATTGCCGAACCATTCACATAGGCAGATATCGCCATAGCAATTGCGCTTACCGCCAAGAATCCGATTGCGGGCTTAAATAAATTGAAGGCAGCCCTCCACTTACCCAAAATAAGTAGTAGTGCAATAGCATCAAAAAGCGTCAGGCGAGCCTCTGGCGCAATCGGTACCGAGATTGTTAGGCCCAGCATTAGGCATGTCGTAACAGAAAAATAAGCCACTTTTTCCTGCACGTATTTGCCCTCATTTCGAGCCGGTAGAGCTACTGCCTTATTATCGGACACGATTATAGCCAATCAGTAGGCATTGCTATGACGTAGAACACCGAAGGTTCGTAAAATAATCCATAGATCACGCCCGATTGACCACTGAGACAAATATTCGAGATCGGCAGAAAGCCTGTTAGATAAATCCTCGACCCTTTCGGTCGCGCCACGAAATCCACGGATCTGAGCCAAGCCCGTCAGTCCCGGCTTGATGGAATGACGGAACCGATAACGATCGTCGGCATGCCAATATAGTAGATCTCCTGCTTTAGCAGAAATCGCATGTGGCCGAGGCCCTACCACACTCATTGTTCCATTCAACACGTTGAACAATTGTGGCAGCTCATCGAGACTACGCTCACGAATAAAAGCACCTACTCGCGTCACTCGGGGATCACTGCGTTGAGTCAATTGTACTGCATTCCGATCACAAGATGCCGCATACATACTGCGAAACTTGTACATGCGGAATATCCGATTATCGCGACCAATGCGATCCTGCATAAAAAATATTGGCCCGGGAGTCTCCAATCGAATTGCAATTGCAACAATAACTAGTATCCACGACAATAAAATAAGCGCAACAGCTGCAAAGGCTATATCAAAAATACGCTTAAATATACGCTGCCGTAAGTGTAAAGGCTCAACTGAAACAACAAGCGTTTGGCAGTTCCCATGGCGATTAATACCCAGAATACCCACTTCTTGATGCTGATCGGCTAGGATCTCGCCTTCGACAGATAGACTCTTTAGCACGACCGACCAAGCAGAATAGCGTTCTTGGGGGCAGGCAATGATTAGCCGATCTGCTGAACCTACAGCCATAGCAAAAGCATGATAAAGATAGGGATCCTGCGTTTCCGGATCAAAGCCAAGATCGCCAGCATCGACGACGATCTCATGAGGAACCGGCGTATAGTCCATACCATCACGAATAACGATTGTCATGAACGGCGTTCCGCCAAGCATGCGCAACAAATGTTGCGCCAGTATTAGCCGAACTACGCATATACAAATTACACTTCCGATCCCGCCAAAAGCAAAGACAATACGGGAGAAATGATTACCCGCCTTCAAAAAATAAACAAAAAATAGGACTGCTACAGCCGTCCAGACAAAAGTCTGTACAGCAAATAAGCATCCTATACGCGCATTTTCCAATGTAATACCGCTATAAGCCTTATTATAGGCTGCAATTATAATATAAACGGGTATCACGGCAGCCAGCATTGTCAGACCCTGCGGGCTACTTAAATCTCTCATATATATATAGTTAGCCGCGAGAAAGGCTATCGCCAAAGCGCATATATCGCCAAAGGCGAGAATAACATAGCACCGGAGTCGCAAATTTTCTTTTTGGTTATCGGCAAAGGCGGGTGAAAACCGAGTTCGGCTTTGCCCATCTTGGACGGTATTTGAAAACAATGGGTTCATAGTTATTATTCCGCTCGCCGCCCTTCGCGTCGTTCCTTAGGCTATAATGGCATTATCCCCTGATGAAAACCGCGATGCATCCAATTGCCCCCTGATAAGCGCGTATCAACCAGTCGTTGTATAATGGCCTGCTATCGCGATGCGCATGCCAGACTCGCCTTTCTTGATCGGAGGCCCCTCGCCCTGCATCGATTTGGAGAGGGTTATCGTGCTGCCCCTTGCCCAAGCAGCCAGGCAATGTGCCAACTCAGTTTGACCTGCATCCGACCCCGTCGCGCTCATCGGCGCGTCAAAAGACGCAGGATAAGGCAGCCCCTCGAAAGAAATCTCATAAGAATCAAAAGCCCCCACCCCCTCGATACTGACGACTATGTAAACAACGTTGCCGATACGTGTAAAGGTTGCATGCCGTACAACCCACTTGTTCGCATGACCTGCAGAATGAAGCGCGAAACGCCCCTCTTCGTACCAATCGAGTGTATGTGGATCAGCGCTACTATGGTTGGCGAAACTGAATCCGAATGTGCGGTTCCGCAATCGTACATTGCCTTCGAAGCGGATGTCTGCCTCTGTAAAACTGTTGGACCCTATCGCGACATCGTTGGAGACTTGCGCGCCACTATCAGTTAGCAGCAGTGACCCGCCATTTCCCGCTGTCACATTACTATCAATGGCGCATTCTCCACTATTCGCGCCGATGACGATGCCGTTACCGCTACACCCGATGACGGTGTTACCGCAAACCACGCTGCGATATCCGCCATAGACTTTGATCCCCATGTTGATCGAACTATACCCCAGGCCGGCTCGATCGACAGTATTGCCGACGCAAGCCGTATAAGGCGCCAATTCGATGTTAATTCCTGCCTCCCAAGCGCCCGAGACGGAATTGCCACTTAGTGTCGTGTGGCGCACCTCGCCGTTGGTTTTTCCCCCAAATCCGCCTTCGAGATGGAGGCCGTTATATTCGCCGGTATCGAAAATACGATTACCAACGGCGATATTACCGGACACGGATATATCGCTGGCGTTGAATGAGATCCCCTGAGCAGTACGCTCGACGTAACAATTGCTCACACTGTTACGATTACCATTTAGAAAGGCGATACCGCCGTCGGAGAAGCCTACGACACTTACCCCGCTTACCGAGCAATCGTCGGCATGAATCAGTGATACCCCCCCTCCATTGACGACACTTGGTTTCCCCCCAGCGAATTCCACATCACCAAGAATAGCGAAATCGCGCAGTTCAATCCGTGTCAATCGTGCATCTGCTCGTCCCTCACCACGTAGGGCGTCACTGCGACGATTATTTACACAATGTAACACAGAAGCCCGCCCCATGCCCTTCAGCGTTATTCCCGATCGTAACAGAACGCACGAAGTGATACGGAACGTCCCCACCGGGATGCATAACGTCCCCCCGCCAGCCGCATAAAGTACGTCAATTGCGTGCTGAATGATCGGCGTATTGTCTGTATGATCGTCTGCCAATGCACCAAAATCGGTAATCGTTGGCCATTCTAGCAGCTTATCCTGCACGGTGCGGCCGACAGCTCCAGGATCTCGTCGACCAAAGCCGACCAGTGATGCCCCAATCGTAGAGCGTAGCCCATTGATCACCTGCCGCAAAGCCGGCTCATCCGCCCCCTCCTGTCCGAGACGGGGGGGGGCGACGGCTTTTCGACCAACCGCCTCGGAGACAGGTACAGAAGCAAGCGCAATAGCAGAGGCGAGTCGCCGCACGATTTTGCGCCGGGAAAATTCGAAGGGCATTCAGTCTCTCGGTAGCGATGGGCCAATGACCGCACCTCTTCTCCCAAAGAGGCATCACACCCAGTTTATCAGCATCTATTTCCTGCTGGCCTGACGCACCACAGTGCGGCCAGCACGAACACCGAAGACAGCAGCGGCGTACGCAACGGATAATCCGTTATACTGGCGCTGGCGAGGATTATAATGATTGTTACGCCGAGACGTGCGAAGATCGCGCCAGATTCAGCTCCCCGCCGGTTCCGCCAAAACGCCGTCACTAACAATACCGCCGCAACGAGCAATATGAGTATTCCTGGCAAACCCGAAGTGAGCAATACTTCGAGATACTCGTTATGAGCATGATTGGAATAGGTTGTGCGTAGCAAAGAAAGAGGTTCGTGCGATCTATATACCTCGACATAGGAGCCAATGCCGCTGCCAAGCGGTTGGTAATCTGACAAGATAGGTAATATACTTGCCCACAATCGTGGTCGCAGATCCGCGCTCACGGTTCCGAGGCGC
Organism: Sphingomonas sp. 1185; assembly: GCF_040544655.1. Lineage (NCBI taxonomy): Bacteria > Pseudomonadati > Pseudomonadota > Alphaproteobacteria > Sphingomonadales > Sphingomonadaceae > Sphingomonas > Sphingomonas sp. 1185. The sequence continues at coordinate 4,991 of NZ_JBEPKL010000050.1, read as the reverse complement.
TGCAAGGCGAGCCCCCGTGCGGCAAAAGAGGTTGCGATCGCAGCTCCCCCCGCGACGATCACGATTAATACCATTTTGCTTGCCAGCCTCACCCGCAGTGGCAGCCGTTCGAGCCGGTCAGACTGCAGTAAGCCGTAAAAGAGTGTAAAGCCGAGTGCGATCGCGCCGAGCATCAACCCCGCCCGTGATCCGGTTACAATCAGCTGAACAATAAAAACAAGCCCCGCGACCATCGCCAGCGGTTTCGCAAGTCGCTGAACCGCTTTCTGTTCATAGCCGATCGTTCGTGCCATCACCGCTATCATAGGAATAGCGCAGGCCAGCAGCGCAGCTTGATGATTTTGATTAGCGAATAGCCCGGTTGCCTCAACCTTTTCAGAATCAACAATAACATGAAAAAGGCTTATGGGCAGGCCCGCCGCCTGCAATAGGCCGATTAAAGAGCTAACGGCAATCAGGACGAGCAGAACGTATAAAATCCAGACCCTATCACGCGCCTGCAATTGCGCAGCTAAAAGTAGTGTCGCGACCGGAATGGTGAGGGCAAAAAGCGCATTGACCGTCCGACTGGGCGTAAGTGTCAAGGGACGCCACTGACCATTGAGCCCCGCAGTCTCGTCAATCATACGCAGCAGACCGCGCCCGGGTAAAAAATGCCACAATGTAGGGGGCAACGGCACAAGATGCAGAACCGTCAGTGAAACGATCGCGATGGCCATCAAGAAAATGATGCGATACGTGCGCCAGTGTTCGCGTCGCAACGTAGCGATGCCATAACCTATCAACAGCACCGCAACAGGTCGCAGCACAACCAGTTGCGGAACATTGCCAAACGAACTGCCACCTGTCGCGAATACCATTGCCAGGAATGTCACGAGCAGCCAGAACGGTAAGCCAGCAGTGATAGAGCGCGGATTGGACGCCTGAGCGCGCCATCGTTTAAATGCGATCATATCCGGCCAGCAAGCCGCTGGAGAATTGCAAGCCATGACGGCGCGGGTACGTGATCGAACAGGAGACAGGTCTGCATACGCACGCCCCTACCAAAATGATTTTTACAGGCCAAGCGACTTGCTATCGTCGTATAAGAACGAACCATGTACCAATGGGTTTAACCGACGGGACGCGCTCTCCGTCTGGATACCGCCCGGGGCTAAAGGTGTTGCACCTCCCAGTTGAGGTGGCCCCTTAAACGACGGGGGCTCACTCTTGGATAAGAGTGAGGCATATGACTGAGCATACGACCAGACGTTACAATGACGGCGAGGTCCTCTCCGAGTCGTCGAGGCGACGTACCTGCCGGGCATGAGGGTGTCGCGGGTCGCCCGCCGGCACGGCATTGGTGCCGGCCAGCTGTTCGCTTGGCGGCGGTTGATGACGCAAGGTGCGCTGACCACGGCGGGTGCCGGCAAAGAGGTGGTGCCCGCGTCCGAGTACCGGGCGTTGCAGGCGCAGGTGAGCGAGTTGCAGCGCCTGCTCGGCAAGAAGACCATGGAAGCGGAGATCCTGCGAGGCCGTGTCCAAGGCCGCAGGCCCAAAAAACTTCTGTTGCGCTCGACCTCGTTGCCGGGGGAAGATCGGTGACCGCGGTCGGCATCAGCCGCCCGCACCTGTCCACCATGCGCAACGGGGCGCCGCCAGGCAAGCGAGGAAGACCGCCGCTGCCCGACGCCGAGCTGGTAGCGGAGATCCGCGCGCTAATCGCCGATCTGCCAGCCTATGGCTACCGGCGCATCTATGCCTTGTGCGCCGCCAGGCCCGCCAGACCAGGCGCGCAGCGCCGAACCCGAAGCGTATCTACCGTTGTTTGAGAAGGTCCATGGCCTGCTGCTCCAGCCCCACAGCGGCAAGGGCGGGGAGCGGCGCCACAATGGTCGCGTCGCCGTGGGCAGCGCAATACACGCTGGTGCTCCGATGCGCTGAAAATCGGCTGCGGCAATGGCGAGAAGGTCCGTGTAGCCTTCACGCTCGATTGCTGCGACCGGGAAGCCATAGGGCACGTCGCCACCACCGGCGGCATCACCGCCGAGGACGTCCGCAACCTGATGGTCGCCACCGTCGAATAATGCTTCGGTCCCGTGGAATGCCTTGGTCGAGCCGATCGAGTGGCTCATCAACAACGGCAGCCCCTATGTCGCTGGCGACACCAGGCGCTTCGCGCGCGACATTCGGCCTCTTGCCCCGCACTATCCCGGTCAGCAGCCCACAGTCCAATGGCATGGCATAAGCCTTCGTCCGAGCGCTTAAGCGCGACTATGTCCGCGTGAACCCAAGACCCGACCCGCGCACCGTCATCGAGCAGCTGCCCGCCTGGCTGGCCCTTTACAACGAAGTCCATCCCCACAAGGCGCTGGGCTAACGATCCCCCCGCGAGTACATCGCGCAAACCCGCGAGGCTCCGTCAGGCATTTAGGGGGCAACAACACCAGTTGATGGTCTCGGAAACGACAAGGTAGTCGGCGATCTTGGTTCCATGCCCGCTGAGATGGGGGAGCGGACAGCCAACTTCGTCGCTTTTGCCAGCAGCAGGGGATGATGACTCATTGCTTGTCGACGCACTTGCTTGCACAGCGTAACGGTAATCTATCATGCACATGCGAAACGTTCTCGGTTTGGGTATGCGGAACTTCAAACATGCCCAAAGCTTGCAAATCACGTTGCCATAAATATAATTACCACTACAATCTTATAATTTAAAATTCTATATAACATTGTCGATAAAAAATTTTTAATTAGGAAGACTGATGCAGCATAGAAGCGTTTTTTTTATAAATCATACGTCTGAGCTAGGCGGTGGTGAACTATCGCTTCTTGATTACATATCAGCTCGACAAGGAAATGATACTGTTATTTTATTTGAGAGGGGGCCTCTTTATGCCGAATTACGTAGGCGTAACATTTCAGTAGAGGTGACTCCTGGCATGGACGGCATATTGGCCATGAAGCGATCGTCGGGATTTGCAGAAAGTATTAAAACCGCGCTTGGTGGATTAGCCGGTATTTGCCGACTAGCCAAAAAAATGAAATCGGCGGATCTTGTCTATACCAATTCCCAGAAGGCGACGGTCATAGGCGCAATTGCTGCTATAATTGCCCGACGTCCGATGATTTGGCATCTGCATGATATCATGACGTCTCCCAGCTTCAGCGGCACGGCGCGCAAGATCGCTATCGCGTTGACCAACCGCGCGGTAAAGCTGGTTATTGCTAACTCGCAAGCGACCGCCAATGCCTATTATGCTATCGGAGGTAAGAAACCTGTTAAAGTAATTCCAGTTGGAATTGATCCAAATATTTTTGAAGGTCAGAATAGGAAAGTAAATCGACTTAAACTTTCCAAGGAGTTGGGTATCGGTGACCATCCAATTTTGGGTCTTTTTGGACGCATATCGTCCTGGAAAGGACAAGATGTCGCCATTGAAGCATTAAAAACGATATCGGGGGCGCACCTCGTGCTTATAGGTGGTGCGTTATTTGGTGAAGACGATTATCTTAAACAACTAAAATATCAGGCATCAGAAGCTGGCTTGTTAGATAGAGTTCATTTTCTAGGATTTCGCCACGATATTCCGGAATTGCTAAGTGGCGTGGATATCGCGTTGCATTGTTCTACCGAGCCCGAACCTTTTGGACGAGTAATCGTGGAAGCGATGATGGCTGGGACTCCCGTGGTCGTGACGCGCGGCGGAGGAGCAACAGAAATTGCAACCCAGACTCTGGGAGCCATATCAGTCCCTCCCCGAGACCCAGAAGCTTTGGCATCCGCTGTCACCCTACTATTGAATCAACCAAACAAGGCATCAGAGAACGCAAAAATTGCTAAGAAAAAAGCCAATGAAATTTACAGTTTATCGAAGGTGAGAAAAACGATTGATGAGGTTATTTCAAAATTTCCAACTCGATCTTCTCGCATTTAAAATCATTTGCAATTTATTCGCTTATATATTCTTATTTATTGCAAGAAAGTCGAGCGCAAATGTGCGTTATCATATTATTTATTACAGGTGTCACACATAATATTTTATTCGATCTTTGTTTCATATTTCTCATGCAAAATATTCCCCGATTGCTCAGCATCGGGTCAGGAGAACAAAACGGAAGTTATTCTCTGGCAGGTAAAGTACCCCAAAAAAACGGCGACCAGTTCTTCGTATTCAACGACAATGTCATCAAGTTAGCTTCTATCGCGCCGATCGTTTGATCGAATGCATGTCCGGCAGCGACTAAATATTTGTGGCACTCGTGCGGGGCATACGGGTTGCAGATGGAGTCAGCGGCTTTCCAGAGGTCGTCAATGGTCTTGGCGCCCATGCGGCGAAGATGAGCCATCATTTTCGCAAAGGCCATTTCGATAGGATTGAGATCAGGGCTGTACGGCGGGAAGAAGAGGAATCAGGCACCACGCCCCCGTAACAGCGCCTTGGCTTTCTCGCTTTTGTGGGCAGGCAGGTTGTCGGGAATTACGACATCGCCGTGTTCGATTGCCGGAGCGATCTGGGTTTCAACATAGGCCTCGAAGATTTCCTTGGTCATCGGCTTGTCGCTGATCCATGGCACGGTCAACCCATCGCAACGCAGGCTGGCGATGAAAAGCCTGCTCCAGCGCAGGCCGCGGTTTAGGGTCGAAACCCAATCAGCCTCTTGAGGAGTACCAGCTTTCCTGATTCACTGGCCAGTGAATCAGGAGGATTGAGGCATGGCGCTGTTCTGGTTGTCGGATGAGGCGTGTGCGGCGATCGAGCCGCATCTGCCCAGGAACCAACCCGGAGCCCGGCAGGTAGATGACCGGCGGGTGATCTCGGGCATCGTGCATGTGCTGAAGGTCGGCTGCCCGGCTGATTACGGACCGTCCACGACGATTTACAACCGTTTCAACCGCTGGTCGCGCCGTGGTTCTGGCTCAGACTGCTCGACGCGTTGGTGGATGCTGGCGTGGTGACGAAAAGCACTGCGATCGACAGTACCTACACCAAGGCGCAACGCGCGGCGTT
>NZ_JBEPKL010000049.1:0-13910 GCF_040544655.1 Sphingomonas sp. 1185 | reverse complement strand
AGCCTTTGGGCTCGCTCAACCCCTCACCCAAGCTGCGCTAGCCAGCAGGCTGGCAAGCTCCGCTAACCCTCTCCCCTGTCCAGGGGAGAGGGGAAACTATCCTGAATATGGGTGCGCCTTAGGACGACGCCCGCCAGCCCAGGCCTAGCGCCTTTTGCAGCGCAACGTAATCGTTGGTCAGCCCGGCCACCGCCTGCGACAGCGACTGGTCGGCGGACACGCGCTGGCGCTCGGCATCCAGCGTGTCGATCAGGGTCGCGGTGCCCGCGCGGTAACGCTGCTGCATCAGCATCGCCGAGCGATCCGCCGACGCCTTGGCCCGCGCCAGCGTCGCCACCGTGTTTCGCCGCGCGCGGAAGCGCGACAACGCGTCCTCGGCATCGCGCAGCGCCGACAGCACCACGCCGCGATACTGCGCCTCCGCCTCGTCGCGCGCGCCCTCGGCCTGGCCGACACGGGCATTGGCGCGACCGAAGTTCAGCACATTCCATTGCAACATCGGCGCGCCCAGCGTCACCAGATTGTCGAGATCGGTCAGCGCGTCGAGCGAGGTGCCGCCGATGCCGATGATCCCCATCAGGTTGAGCCTTGGGAATTTCGCCGCCTCCGCCACGCCGATCCGCGCGGTCTGCGCCGCCAGGTTGCGCTCGGCGGCGCGGATGTCGGGGCGACGCTGGAGCAGCGCGGTCGGATCGCCCACCGCCACCTGCGCGGGCGGCAGCGGCACCTTGCCCGGCTGGCCCAGTCGCTGGTCGAGCGTGCCGGGCGCCTCGCCGATCAGGATCGCCAGCGCGTTGAGATAGGTCTCGACCGAGGCCGAGAGCGGCAGGATCTGCGCATCGGTGCTCTCGACCTGGTTGCGCAGCCGCTCGACCTCCAGCTGCGAGGCGGCGCCGTTGTTGAACCGCTGAAGCGTCAGGTTCAGCGTGTCGCGCTGCATCCGTGACGCGTCGCGCGCCAGGATCAGCCGCTGCTGCGCATCGCGAAGCCCGATATAGGCCTGGGCGACATCGGCGCTGAGCGAGACCTGCGCATCGGCGACATTGGCCTCCGCCGCCGCCGCGCTGGCGCGCGCGGCCTCCACGGTGCGACGACGGCCGCCGAACAGGTCGATCTCCCAGCTGGCGTCGAAACCCAGGTTGAAGAAGTCGACGCTGGTCCCGCCGCCCGAGCCGCCCGACGCATTGCCGTTCGCGCCGCCCTGCTCTCCCCCGCCACCCAGGTTCAGCGCGGGCAGATCGGCGTGGAGATAGGTCGCGCTGGCATTGGCATTGGGCGCCTGATTGGCGCGCTCCAGCCGCAGCGCCGAACGCGCCTGCTTCAACCGCGCCTGCGCGACGGCGACATTGGGATTGGACGCCAGCGCCTGCTCTTCCAGCCAGGTCAGCATCGGATCGTTCAGCGTCGTCCACCAGTCGGCGACCGCGGGCGCGGTCGTCGCCAGCGTGGGGTCGGCGCGGACGAACCCGGCAGGCGGCGTCGCGGCGGAGCCGATGGCCTTGGGCGGCCCGGCATAGTTCGGCCCGACGGTGCAGGCCCCCAGCAGAAGAAGCGGGATCAGGGAAAGCTGCTTGCGCATCACGGGCCTCAATGCATCGCCACGGGGCCGCCCTTGGGCAGCGGACGAAGGAACAGGACAAGCGGCATCACCATCAGGATGCCGACGCACAGGATGAAGAACAGGTCGTTATAGGTCATCACCAGCGCCTGTTGCTGGATGGTGCTGCCGATCATGCGATAGGCCGCCTCGCTGCTCCCGAACTGACGGGTCAGGCCGGACAGCCAGTCCTGCACGGCTTGCGAATTGGCCGACAGCGATTCCTCCAGCCGTTGCTGGTGCAGGAAGCTGCGCTGGTCCTGCACGGTCGCGATCCCGGCGAGCGCGAACGATCCGCCCAGATTGCGCGCCGCGCTGAACAGCCCGGCGGCGTCCCCGGCCTGCGACGGCGGCACCGACGAGATCGCCGCCTGGTTCAGGAACAACATGCCCAGGATCGTACCGACCCCGCGCAACAGCTGCGAGTCGGTGAACGAGCCGCCGGTCGAATCCGCGGTCAGCACAGTGTCGATCCCCGCACTGAGCGCCATGATGCCCAGCCCCAGCCCCACCGCGATGCGGATATCGACCTTCTTGATGAGGATCGGGGTGAAGGGCATCATCAACAGGCTGGGGATGCCGCTGAGCAGCACGACCTTGCCCGCCTGGAACGCATTATATCCGGCGATCGAGGCCAGGAACTGCGGGATCACATAGGAGGTGCCGTACAGCACCATGCCCAGCACGATGCCCATGATGACCACGCTGCCGAACTGGCGGTCGAGCAGCAGCTTCAGGCGGATGACCGGCCGCGAGGCGACGAACTGGCCCGCCAACAACAGCGCGAAGCCGAAGATCGACAGGATGGTCAGCTCGATGATCTCGCGCGATTCGAACCATTGCTCGCGCTGTCCCTCTTCCAGCACGACCGTCAGCCCGCCCAGCCCCAGCGCCAGCCCCGCAATGCCCAGCCAGTCGGCCTTGGCCAGCTCGGACAGATGCGGCTTCTGGTGCGGCAGGCCGACGAGGAGCAGCGTGACGAGCACCGCACCGACCGGCAGGTTCAGGAAGAAGGCATAGTGCCAGCTGATATTCTCGGTCAGCCAGCCGCCGATCAGCGGCCCCATCACGGGGCCCAGAATGGCGGTGACGCCGAAAAAGGCGGTGCCGATCGGCTGTTGTTCGCGCGGCAGGCGCGTGGCGATAATGGTCAGCGCGGTCGGGATCAGCGCGCCGCCGGTGATCCCCTGCCCCGCGCGCCCGATGATCATCATCGTCAGGTTGGTCGACAGCCCGCACACCACCGAAAAGCCGGTGAACATGATCGAGGCGATCAGCAGGAAGGTGCGAAGCCCCAGCAACCGCTCCAGCCAGGCCGACAGCGGGATGATGATGATCTCGGCGACCAGATAGGAGGTCGCGATCCACGTCCCCTCGGTGCCGCTGGCGCCGATCTCGCCCTGGATGGTGGGCAGCGCCGAGTTGACGATCGAGATGTCGAGCGTCGCCATCAGCGCGCCGATGCTGCCCGCCGCGACGGCGAGCCAGGCGGTCAGGTCGGCCTTGGCCGGTGTGCCGCCCGGCTGGGCGGTCGATCCGGCCTTGGCCCTCGTCGGGGCGGCGGCGGCGCTCACCGGCGCTGCGCCCCCTCCCGCGCCTCGTTATGCTGGTCCTGCTGCTCGGCGATGCGCTTCAGCGCGCCCTTGGCCGAACGGGTGTCGACCGTGACGTCGACCGACATGCCCGGCACCATCAGCGCGCGGGTCTGATCGTCGGCGTCGACCGCGATGCGGACCGGTACGCGCTGCACGATCTTGGTGAAGTTGCCGGTCGCGTTCTGCGGCGGCAGCAGCGAGAATTGCGCGCCGGTGCCCGGTGCCACGCTTTCGACATGGCCCTTGATCTCGACGCCCGGCAGCGCGTCGACCTCGATCTTCACCGGCTGGCCGGGACGCATCAGGCCCAGCTGCGTCTCCTTAAAGTTCGCGCTGATATAAAGCTGGCTGACCGGCACGATCGACATGGTGCGCGTGCCCGCCTGGACGAACTGGCCGACGCGCACCGTCTTGTTGCCGACCCGCCCCGCGATCGAGGCACGGATCATCGTCGAGCCGAGATTGACCTCGGCGGCGTCGAGCTGCGCCCGGGCGGCCTCGCCCTGCGAACGGGCCTGCTGGACCTGCGCGTTCAGCGTGCCGATGCGGCGACGCGACGCGGACAGCGCGGCATTGGCCGCCGCGACCTTGGCATTGGCCTGACGCGCCTGGTTCTGGAGCTGCGACAGGCGCTCGCGGCTTTCCGCGCCCGATGCGGCGAGCGGCGTGTAGCGGACGACCTCGGCCTGGGCGAAGGCGGCATCGCTCTGCGCGGCGCGGAGATCGGCCTCGGAGCGGTCGATCGCGGCCTGCTGCTCGCGGATCTGCGCCTGCACGCCCTGCGCATTGGCCTGGGCGACGCCGATCTGCGCCTCGATCTGCGCGGTCTGGGCGCGATAGTCGCGCGTATCGATCTGGAGCAGCGGCTGGCCCGCCTGGACGTTCTGGTTCTCGCCGACGAACACCTTGTCGACATAGCCCGAGACCTTGGGCGCGACGGTGACGGCATCCGCCTGGATATAGGCGTCGTTGGTCGACTGCATATACTGGCCGACGCTCTTGTAATTGGCATACCAGAACACGCCGCCGATCACCGCGACTGCCGCGACGACGAGCAGGATGACACGGATGCGCCGCTGCTTGGCGGGGGAGGCCGGTGCCTTGTTGTCGTCATCGGGGGTCGTGTCGGCGGCGTTCGCGCCCTGCCCCTCATTCACTTGGTTAGCATCGGCCATGCCGGGCCCCCTGTCGATGGAATCAATGGAACTTGGCAGTGTATTTGGACGCACTTGCAGCATAAGGCAAGACCATTTATTGAGCTACCTCATAATATGGTTGACCGTGACTCTCTCATGCTTCGCTACGGCCGCATCTATATGCGGCTTCACCGGTTGCTGGACCGCCGCATGGCGGCGCAGGGCGCATCGCTCGCGCGGACCAAGATGCTGCTGTTCATCGCGAACAACGCGCCGGTGCGCGCCGCCGACATCGCCGAGTGCTTCAGCCTGGCGCCGCGCACCGTGACCCAGGCGGTGGATACGATGGAGCGGGACGGGCTGCTCGTCCGCATCCCGGACCCGGACGACCGGCGGGCCAAGCGGCTTGCCATCACCGAGAGCGGGCGTCAGGTCATCCGCCAGACCGAACCGCTGCGCCGCGAACTGACCGGCCTGGCGCTCCACAGCCTGACCGAAGAGGAAGTGGGGCAGCTGAGCGTCATTCTCGACAAGCTGGACCAGGCAGTCGGGGCGGAGATCGACGCCCTGCCCGTCGGGCCGTCCGCCGCGTCGCCATCGCAGGACTGAACGCCGCGTCGCCTCGACCACCCTTTTCCTCCGATTGTCTTCCTCAGCGCGGTTCGGAATAGAAGCGCAGCGCGGGCGGCGGATCGCTCGGCCGTTCTCCTTGCGCCGCACGATGCGCCGCGCGTACCGCCGCGGCTAGGCTGCCCGGCCGAAACGGCTTGGCGATGCAGCCGATCACCAGCGGATGGCCGCCGCGTTCCGGGCAGTTGCCGCTCAGGAAGATGCTGGGAATGCCACGCTCGGCCAGCAGCTGCGCGGCGGTCAGCCCGCTGTCGCCGTCCGCCAGCTTGACGTCGCACAGAACTAGGTCGGGCCGCTGCGCATCGGCCAGTTCCAGCGCGGCCGACACGGTGTCCGCGATGCCGATCACATTGTGACCGTGCAGGGTCAGCGCATCCTCGACGAGCATCGCGACCAGCGCCTCGTCCTCGATGATCAGCAGGTCGAGGCCATCGGCATCGAATGCGGAATTATCGGATACCAGTCCCGTATTCGCCACCGTCATGCGGCATGACCAAGATCAGGCACCCATCATCCTCGTTCGTCAGCGTCGCGCGCAACTGATGGCAAAGCCGTGCGACCAGTCGATGACGTTCGACAAGATCGACATGGCGTCCCCATCCGGGCCCCTGAAACGCAATGCGCAGCATTTCGTTCCCGCCCGCCCGAAAGGGATGCATCGCGATATGCGGGACCGCCGCCCCGCCTTCCAGCAGCGTGTCGAGCAGCAGCGCCGCCGCCACCGCCCGCTCGATCGGCACCGGGACGGGGCCCTCCGCCGCGACCGCGCCCACCGCCGCGTCGCCACGCAACTGCGCGATCACGTCGCCGAACAAGGCCGCCAGGTCGACCAGCCCCGGCTCGGCGGTGGCGTAGAGCGGGCGATGCGCGCTCGCCAGCACCTGCAACCGCTCGGCCGCGCGCGACAGGGCGGCGCGGGTCGCGGTGTCGCTGGCCGAGCGGACCTCGTGCGACACCAGCCCGATCGCGACCTGCAAGGCGTTGCGGACCCGGTGGTTCAGCTCGTCGAGCAACCGCGCCTGGGTCTCGATCCCGTGCCGCAGCGCCTCCTCGATCCGCAAGCGATGCTGCGCCAGCGCGACATAATGGCACAACAGCGTCAGGAGCCGCCGCTCATCCTCGCCGAACGGCCGGGCCGCGCGCCGACCGAAGCCCAGCGTGCCGAGCAGCTGATCGCCGTGGAGCAGCGGCATGCACAGATAGACATCGATCCCCAGCGAACGGACGAAGGACGTCCGCACCTCGCCGCTTTCCTGGATGTCGGTCAGGTGCAGCGCCCGGCGTTCGCGCATCGCCTGTCCGCAGGCGGACTGGGTCATGTCGAGCGTCGCCGCCTCGGTGCGTTGCGCGCGCGACAGGCCGCCCGACGCCTCCAGCCGGACGGAGCGATCGTCGCGGCGGAAATTGAAATAGACGTCGAGATCCAGCTCGTCGCGGATCAGGGCGAACAGCGCATCGATCATCGCCGCAGGATCGTCGGCGGCCATCAGGCGGTCGGTGGCGGCGGCCACCAGCGCCAGATAGCGGCGCGCCACGTCCGGATTGGCGGTTACCGATCCGATCGCGTCGTCGGGCAGGGTCAGGGACGCACGGGATGACGGGGAGAGAGCCACGTCTTTCAGATAGCCTTACCGGCCGCCGCCTCCAAGGGGCTAGGTGGCCGTGATGGGTTAAACCTCGTCCGGGAACGGGCGGAAACGCGGCACCGCCCGCTCCCGCCCGCGCCCTGGCCGGATCAGCGTGCCATCGCCGCCGACTGGTCGAGCGGCACGACCGGCAGCCAGACCCGGCTGGGATTGGCACCGCCACGTTCCAGCGTGATCGTCGCCTTCCGGTAATCGCCCGCCTTGGCCGTGAAGATATTGGGCACGAAGGTCTGGGGATTGCGGTCGTAGAGCGGGAACAGGCTGGACTGGACCTGGATCATGATCCGGTGCCCCGGCTGGAACACATGGTTCACGGTCGGCAGGCGGAACTTATATTCCTGCACCTTGCCCGCCGGGATTGCGGTCGGGTCGGAGAAGCTGTTGCGATAGCGGCCCCGGAAGATGTCGAGGCTGATCGGCAGCTCATAGCCGCCCATCTTGGGGTCGATCGCATCCTCGGGCGGGAAGACGTCGATGACCTTCACCACGAAGTCGCCGTCGGTGCCGGTCGTGCGCGCGAACAGGTCGGCGATCGGCGCGCCCGACACGCGCACCGGCTTGGTCAGGACCGGCCCGGTATAAGTGACGACGTCGGTCCGGCCATCGGCGTGACGCTGGTCGCTGACCAGCCAGTCGCCCCAGCGGCCATCGTTGAAATTGACCGGCCGCGACAGATGCGGAACCGGATTGGCGGGGTCGGAGACATAGGAATCCTCCCCGCTGCCCGGCTTGTCGAAGCTCAGGCCCTTGTCGTCCGCCAGATAGAGCGGGGTCAGCGGCGCGTCGCACCCGCTCTGACAGGCCAGCGGCCAGCGGGTCAGCCTGTCCCAATGGTTTTCGCCGGTATTGTAGATGGCGGCGCTGGGCAGGTTGGCGGGCGCGCCGTCCTTCAGATACTGGTTGAACAGCGGCAGGACCATATTTTCGCGGAACTGCTTGGCGGTGTCGCCATTCCACTGGAACGGGCCCAGGCTGGTGCCTGTGCGGTTGATCTGGCTGTGCCGCCACGGGCCCATCACCAGGAAATTGTTGCCCAGCTTGCCCTTGGCCTTCAGCGCTTCCCACGAGGTGATCGCGCCGTACATGTCCTCCTGGTCCCACAGCCCCTGTTCCCAGATGGTCGGCACGTTGGAGGGGTTCGCGGCCAGCAGCTTGTCGAGCGCCTGGCCCTGCCAGTAGAAGTCATAGGCGGGATGCTGGACGATCCGCTGCCAGAAGGGCAGCTGGTCATAGCCCGACTTCCTGGCCCAGTCGTTCGCCGAGCCGTGGCGGAAATTCTCGTAATCGTCGTAACCGCCGCTCGACGGCGCCTTGCCCTCGCCCTTGTAGCCGGTCTGCGATCCGATCCAGCCGATATTGGCGAAGCGGAAGGCCCCGTAATGGAACCAGTCGTCCCCCATCCAGCCGTCGATCATCGGGCTTTCCGGCGCGGCGACCTTCAGCGCGGGGTGCGGATGGAGCAGCGCCATGACGACGGTGAAGCCCTCGTACGAGGACCCGATCATCCCGACCCGGCCATTGGACTGGGGCAGGTTCGCCTTGTTCACCAGCCAGTCGATCGTGTCATAGGCGTCGGTCGTGTGATCGACCTTGGTCGCGTTCAGCGGACCGATGACCGGACGGGTCACGACATATTCGCCCTCCGAGCCATATTTGCCGCGAATGTCCTGATAGACGCGGATATAGCCCGCCTTGACGAACTCCTCGTCGGCCAGCGGCAGCGCCTCGATCATCCTGGTGCTGTCCGACCGCTTGGCGCGACCGGCGGCGTTATAGGGGGTGCGGGTCAGCACGATCGGCGCGTTCACCGCGCCCTTGGGTATCACGATGACGGTGTAGAGCTTCACGCCGTCGCGCATCGGGATCATCACCTCGCGCTTGATGTAATCGCGCTCGGCGACGTCGGTCGGCGGGGTGAAATGGGCGGGGATGTCGCTGACCGTGGAGTCGGTCACGACCTGGACGGGCGTGGAGGCGGCGGGGGTCTGCTGGGCCGAGGCCGGGGACAGGATCGCGAGCGCGCTCGCGGCAAGCAGGCAGGTGCGGAAGGTCATGGAAGAAACGGATCCCCCTCTGGATCGGTTGATGCGTCATCGTGCCGCGACGGAAGCGTCAGGGCAACTGTCCGGCTACCTATGGTACATTATATCATTGACGTGCAAGGGCTCCGCGCGCCGCAAGCTTTCCTTTCGACGCCCCGCCCCATAGACTAGTCAGACATGTGCCGGGATCGGCGCGCGGACATCGGCCCGGAAGGAAGCAGCCAAGTGACGATATTGAAGCGACGCGGGCCCGCCCACAGCGCGCTGGCCCGCGACATCGGCGTCGCCATCGTGACCGGCCGGATCGCCGCCGGATCGACCCTGCCGGGCGAGGTCGAGATCGCCGAGCAGCGCGGCATGTCGCGCTCGGTCGTGCGCGAGGCGCTGCGCATGCTGTCGGCCAAGGGGCTGGTGGTCAGCAAGCCCAAGGCGGGGACGCGGGTGCGCGAGCGGCTGGAGTGGAACCTGCTCGACCCCGAACTGCTTGCCTGGATGTTCGAGGGCGAACCGCCCGCGGGCTTCGTCCAGAGCCTGTTCCAGCTTCGCCTGATCGTCGAGCCCGCCGCCGCCGAGCTGGCCGCCCTGAAGCGCGATACCCGGCAATTGTCGCGCATGGGCGCCGCGCTGGAGGCGATGGGCGAGCATGGCCTGCACACCGAACAGGGGCGCGCCGCCGACCAGCAGTTCCACAACATCATCCTCGAGGCGACCGCCAACGAACTGCTCATCAGCCTGTCGGGCAGCATCGGCGCGGCGGTCCGCTGGACGACGCTCTACAAGCATCGCAGCGCCAAGTTGCCACGCGACTCAATGCCCGAGCATCGCCAGCTCTTCGCCGCCATTGCCGAGTCCGACGCGGCGGCGGCCCGCGCCGCGACGATCGTGCTGGTCGAACAGGCGCGCGAGGATACCGAACGCGCGCTGGCGCGGTGACCCGCCTGTTACACATCGAAACGCCTGACACTGCGGACCCTCGCGAAACCTTTTGAAAAGCTGTCCGCGGCTAGGCATGGCTCGGCCAGCAAATTGTAACGACGGTGATATGAAAAAGGTTCTTCTCGGCGCGATGGCGGCCATCGCCACCCTTTCCGCGGCGGCTCCTGCGTCCGCCGGGGTCAGCTCGACCTCGTATCTCGTGCCGCCCGTCTATGCGCGCGACACGACGGTGATCGATTTCACCAACGGCATTCCGTCGGGCTTCTCGCTGAACGGCGGCACGGTCCTGAACGACTCGACCAGCACGGGCGCCTATAAGGGCGCGATCCAGCCGTCCGGCGGCAGCGGCAATTATCTGGCCGTCGGCGCGACCAACGGCACGGTGGCCGAGCTGAAGGGCACCGGCTCGACCGGCTGGGGCGCGGTCAGCCTCCTGTGGGGCACGATCGACTCGTTCAACTCGCTCGACATCCTCGATACGCTGGGCAAGACGATCGCGACGATCACCGGCGCCGACATCGCCAACGGTCTCCTCAAGACAGGGACGACCAGCGACAATAATCGCTACGTCACCTATACGGTCGATCCCAGCACCGGACGCCAGATCGGCGGCCTGCGCTTCACCTCGCCGACCGATTCGTTCGAGGTCGACAATATCGCCTTCCTGAAACCGACCTCGGTTCCCGAACCCGGCACGATCGCGCTGTTCGCGCTCGCCGTCCTGGGCCTGGGCATGCTGCGCGCGCGCAAGCTGAAGGCGCAGCCGCTGGCGCTGTGATCCGCGCCTGACAGGATCGAAAATGGAGGCGAGGACCATCGGGGTCCTCGCCTTTTTTCGTCATTCCGCCTCGAACACGAAGGCGGTGCCGACGAAGTCGCCCTTGAGCGGCGCGCGCAGTCCCCGGTTCATCCAATAGGCGCCCGACGCGCGCGCGGGCACGCCCGCCGGGCGGTCAGCACCGTCGAGCATCCGCACCCGATAGACCCGCGCCGGGTCCAGCCCCTGCGCATGGATCGCGGCCGGATTGTCGCGCCACATCGACGAGTGGAGCATCTGGAACAGCACCGCCTGCCGCTTGTCCTGCCCGACATACAGGGTCGCGGCGGTCGCATTGTCGCCGGTCGGGGACTCCAGCCGATAGAGCGCGCCGCGCTGGACCGTCTCGCGGATCGTCTTGTACGCCGCCACCCATTTGCGCGCGGTGGCGAAGTCGCCCTCCCCCCATTTGTCGAGATTCGCGCCGATCCCCAGCCCGCCCTGCATCGAGGACAGGAAGCGGTAGTCGAGGCTGGTGACGCGGGTATTCGCCCAATTGGGGCTGTCGGTGAAGGGCTATCTCCAGCCGCTCTATTAGGGATCGTCGCTGGCGGAGGGCGACCCGCTGGTCTCGAGCGATCCGGTCAAGACCTGCGACCCCATCGTGTTGAAGGCGCCGGGCGAACTGTCGGGCTTCGGCCCGGCGGGTTCGGTCACGCTCCAGGAGTCTCCAGGGCAGGGCGAGGGGCTGGTCAGCGAACCGGGCGTCAAGGCGCTGTTCGCCGATGGCAATCGCGACCTCGTCCTGAAATATCGCAGCCGCAAGGCCAGCGGCGAGACGCTGACCGTCGAGCTGGTCGATACTCGCCGCCCCCTGTTCGTGACGCTATCCGGTGGCGGTGATGATGGCCTGGGTCTCGTCCACCCCCATGGCATAGGTGACCCCGCCACCGTCGAGCCGAAACACCTTCGCCCCCGCCGGGGCAGTGACCCGTGCCGATACCGGGGCGGCGAGGGCGACCATGCCCACCCCCGCCGCCATGACGTTGCGCCAGCGCATCAGACTCTCCTGCAAACCTTTGCATTAAATCTGACATAAGGCGCGGGGTGGGCGCAAGCTGCTTGTCTTAAAAGGCGACCCTGGCCGATACGCGAACCGTGCGCGGCGCACCCGGATAGACCCAGACGGGGCTGTAGGAGCTCATCGCATAATGGACGTCGAACAGATTGTCCGCCTCCGCCCGGACGGTCAGCGCGGGCGTCACGCCGATCTCTCCGGCGATCTTGGCCTTGGTATAGGCGGGCAGGCGCAGGCCGCTATTGTCCACCGCCCCCGCGCGATCGCCGACATAGGCCGCCCCCGCCGACACCGACCAGTCGGTGCCCCAGCCGGTCGGATAGCGGCCGACGACGAACAGCGTCCCCGAATGCTTGGCGACGTTCAGCACGTCGGGCGTGGCGAAGGTGCGGTCGTCGGCGCGGGCGTCGACATAGGCATAGTTGGCCACCACCTGCCACCGCTTCGCCAGGTCGAGCGAAGCGTCCAGTTCGACACCCCGGCTCTTGAGCGAACCGACCGGCGCCAGGAAGTTGGGATCGACCGGATCGTTGGTCAGGATGTTGCGCTTCTCGATATCGAAGAAGGTCGCCGCGACGTTCACGCCGGGCCAGCGTCCGGCGATGCCCAGTTCATACCCCTTGGCCTCTTCGGGGCCGAAGGACGGTCCCTGCGGATTGTCGGCGGTCGGTCGGCCGGTTCCCGAATTGAGCAGGAAGGACTCGCCCCAATTGCCATGGACCGCGATCGCGTCGGTGACGCGGTAGCGCGCGCCGAAGCGGAACTTGACCGGATCGCCCGTCGCCTCGGTCTCCAGCCCGGTCAGGTTGCGGCGCAGCTTCTGGCGATAGGTGTCGAAGCGGATACCCCCGGTCAGGGTCAGCCGGTCGGTGACGTCCCACATGTCCTGCGCATACAGGGTTCCGACCGCCCGCTTCTCGCGCTGGTCGGTGAAATTGGCGACCGCCGGGCGCGGCTGGCCATAGACGGGATTGAAGACGTCGATGGCATAGGGGCGCGCGGCGGACGGGCGGAAACGGCGCAGCAGTTCGAGATAGTCGAGCGTATAGCCCTTGATCCCGATGCTGGGATGATGGACGCCCCAGGCGTTAAACCGGCCCGCCAGCTCGATCCGGGCGGAGAAGTCGGTCGCCTCATAGCCCCGCTCGCGCCGTTGCCGCCACAGCGTGCGGTTGTCCGAACGCAGGCTGGACTGGTCGCTCGAAAAGCCGCGCAGGGTCGTGTAGCGCCAGTTCACCCCGCCATTGATCGACCATTCGCCGCCCAGCCCATGCTCGCCGGTCAGTTGCAGCCGGGTATTGTCGGCATGATGCAGCCCGTCGGCGGGCTCGCCGAAATAGCGGTTGGACGGAATGGCCAGCGCGTCGCCCCGGATGGCGGGCACGCCGCGATCGAAGGCCGAGGCGAACCGCGTATATTCGGCCAGCGCGGTCAGGCGGGTTCCGGCGTGCGGCTGCCAGGTGAGCGAGGGCGAGACGACGCGGCGCGACGGGTTGGTATAGTCGCGATAGCCGTCCGAATCCTCGCCCGCGACGACGATGCGCCCGGCCAGCGTGTCGGAGAACGGCCCCGTCACATCCAGCTCGGCGCGGCGCGTGTTGAACGATCCCACCATCACCGTGGCGTTGACCGCCGGGGTGAAGCGCGGCGTCTTCGACACGATATTCACCCGGCCCGCCGGATCGATATCGCCGAACACCGCGCCCGCCGGGCCCTTCAGCACCTCGATCCGCTCCGTGGTGGCGGGGTCGCGCGGCGGGGCGAGGCCGCGATTGGCGAGGAAGCCGTCGATATAATATTCCGCGCCGCCGTCCGGCGTCCCCAGAAAGCCGCGAATGGCGAAATTGTCGATGAAGCCGCCGCGATTATTCTGCTGGCTGATGCCGCTGAACAGCTCCAGCGCGTCGGACAGGCGATAGGTGCCGTTGGCGACCAGCAGGTCGCGCTCCAGCGAGCGGCTCGACTGCGACATGCGGCGGGTCAACAGGTCGGAGCCGAGCGTGGAATCGCGCTGCGACCGGGTGCCCAGCACGACGATGTCGCCATGATCGTCCGGCGCCGCCGCCTCCTTGCGGGTCTGCGCCATGGCGGGGCCGGTCGCCAGGATCAGCGCGACGAACGACAAGGATGCGCGGCCGAACCGCGTCGGCAAACGATGGATGAACATGACATTACTCCCGTGGAGGGGGCGCATATCCAAAGGTCGGTTGCGTTACAACATATCAATGTGACGTTTTTTTCACCCAACCGCCCGTGCCGCTAGGGCGGATCGACATTCAATGTCGTGTCTTCTTCCCTCTCCCCTGGACAGGGGAGAGGGTTAGCGAAGCTTGCCAGCCTGCTGGCTAGCGCAGCTTGGGTGAGGGGTTGAGCGAGCCCAGCGGCTCGCGCGCTCGCAAAGCGAGCGCCCACCCCTCACCCAGCTCCGACTAAGCCTTTGCTCTCGCAAAGGCCAAGTCTGCGCAACCCTCTCCCCTCTGCGAGGGGCGAGGG
>NZ_JBEPKL010000048.1:0-16448 GCF_040544655.1 Sphingomonas sp. 1185 | reverse complement strand
CGGCCTCCTGTCGCCGGTGACGATCTTGAATCAGACTTCAAGCCGCTTGGGAATCCCCCATCGATTCAAGACGCTCGGAATTTGCTCTAGCCAGCAGGCTGGCAAGCTTCGCTAACCCTCTCCCCTGTCCAGGGGAGAGGGGAAGAAGGCGCAATGTCGGTCCGCCTAAAGGCGTTTGATTCTGACAGGCGGATATCGGAGCTGCCGAGGGAATGGGACATGGGGGCTTGCCCTGCCCGCCCCTTGCCCGTTAAACGCGGCGCCATTCGCAAGGACCCGGTGAAATTCCGGGTGGCTATTCCGGCCGCCGATCCGCCGGACAACAGACAGCATGGCTTTTCCTTCCCGCTCGCGAACCGCCGAGCGGCCTTGCCATGCGCCTGATCCTGGTTTTCCCATGACTGTTACAAACTACCGAACCCAATGGTTCTCCAGCATCGGCGAGGCGCGTCGCGACGTGCTTGCCGGGCTGGTCGTTGCGCTTGCGCTGATTCCCGAGGCGATCGGCTTTTCGATCATCTCGGGCGTCGATCCGCGCGTCGGACTCTATGCCTCGGTCGCGATTGCGATCGTCATCTCCTTCCTCGGCGGGCGGCCCGCGATGATCTCCGCCGCGACCGCCGCCGTCGCGGTCGTGGTCACGCCGCTGGTCCGCGAGCACGGCGTCGATTATCTCTTTGCCGCCACCATCCTGATGGGACTGATCCAGATCGTCGCGGGGATATTGCGCCTCGACCTGGTGATGCAGTTCGTCTCGCGCTCGGTCATCACCGGCTTCGTCAACGCGCTCGCCATCCTGATCTTCATGGCGCAGCTGCCGCAACTGACCGGCGTGACCTGGCACAGCTATGCGATGGTCGCGGGCGGGCTCGCCATCATCTACCTCCTGCCGCGCGTGACCAGGGCGGTGCCCTCGCCGCTGGTCGCGATCCTGGTGCTGGCCGGGATCGGCATCGCCCTGGGCCTGCCGGTGCGCACCGTCGGCGACATGGGCCGCCTGCCCGAAGGCTTGCCCAGCCTCGCCCTCCCCAACGTGCCGCTGACCTTCGAGACGTTGCGGATCATCCTGCCCTATTCGCTGACCATGGCCGCCGTCGGCCTGCTCGAATCGCTGCTGACCGCGCAGATCGTCGACGACATGACCGACAGCGACAGCGACAAGCGCCGCGAGTGCATGGGTCAGGGCGGGGCGAACATCGCCGCCGCGCTGGTCGGCGGCATGGGCGGCTGTGCGATGATCGGCCAGTCGGTCATCAACGTCACCTCGGGCGGGCGCAAGCGGCTGTCGACGCTGACCGCCGGTGTCGTGCTGCTGGTCCTGCTGGCCGGGCTAGGCCCGGTCGTAGGGCGGATCCCGATGCCCGCGCTGGTCGCGGTGATGATCATGGTGTCGATCGGCACGTTCAGCTGGAACTCGATCCCCAACCTGCGCCGCCACCCGCCGACCTCCTCGGTCGTCATGCTGGTCACGGTGGCGGTGGTCGTGGCGACCCGCGATCTGGCGCAGGGGGTGCTGGCGGGCGTGCTGCTGTCGGGCATCTTCTTCGCGGGCAAGGTCCGCCGCCTGTTCGCGGTCGAGCGGATCGAGGATGCGGGCACCGTGCGCTACCGGGTGACGGGGCAGATCTTCTTCGCCTCGGTCGACCGCTTCACCCGCGCCTTTCAAGCGGAGCCGGGCCGGACGGTCGTGATCGACGTGTCGGCGGCGCATTTCTGGGACATTTCGGGGGTCGGCGCGCTCGACAAGATCGTCGCACGGCTGCGGCGCGACGGAGCCGGGGTCGAGGTGATCGGCTATAACCAGGCGAGCGCCGACCTGGTCGACCGCTTCGCGCTGCACGACAAGACGGGCGTCGAACTGGGCATTGCGCCACACTGACGCCCGGCCGGGGGGAGCGGTGTTGACGCATGGGTCCGCCTCCCCCAAACGCCTGACCCATGCGCTTTTTCTCGGACAACGCCGCCCGTATCCATCCCAAGGTGATGGAGGCCATCGCCAGCGCCGACCAGATGGACACCGCCTATGACGGCGACCGCTGGTCGAAGGCGCTGGACGGCCGATTGTCCGAGCTGTTCGGCACGCAGGTCGAGGTGCTGTGGGTGCCCACCGGCACCGCCGCCAATTGCCTGGCGCTGGCCGCGCTCTGCCCGCCGCATGGCGGCGTCGTCTGCCACCGCGACTCGCATATCCAGAATGACGAGGGCGGCGCGCCCGAATTCTACACCCACGGCGCCAAGCTGATGCTGGCCGATGGCGAGGGGGCCAAGCTGACCCCCGACACGATCCGGACCGTGATCGATGCCATCGCCGACGACGTTCACCGGGTCCAGCCGCACGCCGTCTCGATCACCAACGCCACCGAATATGGCCGGATATACAACCCCGACGAGGTCGCCGCGATCGGCACGCTGGCCCAGCAACGGGGCCTCGGCTTCCACATGGACGGCGCGCGCTTCGCCAATGCGGTGGCGCGGCTGGGCTGCACGCCCGCCGCGCTGACCTGGCAGTCGGGGGTAGAGGCCCTATCCTTCGGCTTCGTCAAGAACGGCGCGATGAGTGCCGAGGCGCTGGTCTTCTTCAAGCCCGGCCTTGCCGACGTCACCCGCCGCCGCCGCAAGCGTGCCGGGCTGCTGATGTCCAAGGGCCGCTATCTGGCCGCGCAGGTGCTGGCGATGGTCGAGAACGACCTGTGGATCGCCAATGGCGCGCTGGCCAATGCCTGTGCCGAGCGGCTGGGCGGCGCGGCGGGCGAGCGACTGGTCCACCCGGTCGAGGCGAACGAGGTCTTCCTGCGCGTCACGCCCGAAGAGGCCGCGAGCCTGCGCGCGCAGGGGTTCGACTTTTACGACTGGGCGGAGGGCGAGATTCGCCTCGTCACCGCCTGGGACACCGATGCGCAGGCGGCCGTTCGCCTCGCCGACGCGATCGCCCGGCTATGAGCGAGTTCGACACGGCCCCCCGCTCGACCCGCGCCGCCGTCCTCATCCCCTTCGCCATCGTCACGCTGATCTGGGGATCGACCTGGCTGGTGATCCGCGACCAGATTTCGGTCGTCCCCGCGACTTGGTCGGTCAGCTATCGGTTCCTCGTCGGCGGGCTCGCCATGGGAGCCTTCGCGCTCGCCCGGCGGGAGAGTTTCCGGCTGGGCACCACCGGCTGGCTGTTCGCCGCCGGGATCGGGGTGTTCCAGTTCGTGCTGAACTTCAACTTCGTCTACCAGGCGGAGGCGTACATCACCTCCGGGCTGGTCGCGGTGGTGTTCGCGATGCTGCTGATCCCCAATGCGGGCTTTGCGCGCCTCTTCCTGGGGCAGCGCATGGGGCGGCAGTTGCTGGTCGGCTCCGGCATAGCGATGGCGGGGGCGGCGCTGCTGTTCGTGCACGAAGCGCGGGTCGATCCGGCGGGGCCCGCGCGCGCGCTGACCGGCATCGCGCTGACCATGATCGCGATCCTGTCGGCGTCGACCGCCAATGTCATGCAGGCGACCAACACCGCCAGGCGTTTCCCGATGCATGCGACGCTCAGCGTCGCGATGCTGACGGGCGCGGCGCTGGACGCGATCATCGCCTATAGCCTGAACGGCCCGCCGGTGTTCGAGATGCGCGCCGGCTATGTGCTGGGCATCCTCTATCTGGGGCTGTTCGCCTCGGCGCTGGCCTTTCCGCTCTATTACCGCGTGCTGCGCGCGATCGGACCGGCCAAGGCGGCCTATTCCAGCGTCATCGTGCCGGTGATCGCGATGAGCCTGTCGACGGTGTTCGAGGGCTATCGCTGGTCGCTGCTGGCGGGCGCGGGGGCGGCGGTGACGGCCGCCGGGCTGGTCATCGCGCTCAAGGCCCGCAGGCCCAACCGGTAATCGGGATAGCGGGGCCGCCAGCCCAGCACCCGCTTCGCCTTGCCATTGGCCACCCGCCGGTTCTCGGCATAGAAACCCCGCGCCGCCGCCGACAGGCTCTCCAGCGGGACCAGCGGCGGCGGCGGCATCCCCGCGAGCGTGGCGGCATAGGAGACGACGGCATCCTGGTCGCAGGGGAAATCGTCGGCCAGGTTATAGGCCCCCGCCGGGCCGTCGAACCCGGCGATCACGCCCGATACGATATCGGCGATATGCACCCGGCTGAACACCTGCCCCGCCAGCCCGACGCGGTGCGCCCGACCGCCGCGAACCCGCTCGATCGGCGAGCGGCCGGGACCATAGATGCCGGGCAGGCGAAACACCCGCGCGCCCAGCGCCTGCCAGTCCGCATCCGCCACCGCCCGCGCCGCGCGGCGGCCCGAGCCGATCGGCGCGGTCTCGTCCACCCACGCGCCGCCGGTGTCGCCATACACCCCGGTCGAGGACAGATAGCCGATCCAGGCCTCCGATTTCACGAGGTGCGCGCCGTAAGCGACCAGCACCGGATCATGCTCGCCCTCGGGTGGGACGGAGGACAGGATATGCGTGGCGGCGGCGATCTGCGCCTCCACGCGGTCCCGGTCGTCGAAGCGGAGCGTGCCGCCGCGCCCGTCGCGGGTGGTGCCCGAAACGGACCAGCCGCGCCCTTCCAGCAGCGCCGCCAGATGACCGGCGGCATAGCCCATGCCGAAGACGAAGAGACGACTCATGCCTTAATGCCACCCGTCATCGTGATCGCCATTTATCCTAACCTCCGTTCGCACTGAGCGAAGTCGAAGTGCACGTCCAAGGTGCGGCCCTTGGCCTTCGACTACGCTCAGGCTGAACGGGCGTGAGGGAAGTTTGGCCGCAAAAGCCATACTCCCCCTGCTCCCTCACTTCGCCGCCATCGGCCCCTTGTAGAGCGTGCCGAAATAATCGCCCTTGTTCCACACCGGCCGCTCGGGCGCATCGGCGATCTCGCGGGCGATGGCATAGTTCACGCTGACGAAGCGCGGCCCCTGGCTCCAGTCGATGCCCTGGTCCACCTCGTCGCCGGGGCGGTGATAGCGGTGGCTCATGAAATCCTCGACCGCCGCCTTGCCCGGCCCCGCCTGCCCCGGCCACAGGAAGACCGAGGGGATCCCCTTCTGCACGAAGCGGAAATGGTCGGAGCGGACGAAGATCCCCTCCTCGGGCATCGGATCGGGCGCGACCGGCAGGCCCATCGCCCCCACCGCCTTGCGCACGATCGGGCCCAGCGTCGATCGGTCGGCGCCGAACACCACCATATCCTCGAACGTGTAGGTCAGGATCGGCATGTCGAGATTGACGTCGGCGACGATCGACTTGAGCGGCACGGTCGGATGGTTGGCGAAATAGTCGGAGCCGACCAGCCCCTTTTCCTCCGCCGTCACCGCCAGGAACATCACGGTCCGCTTGGGCGGGGTGGCGGCGGTCTTGAACCGCTTGGCCTCCTCGATCAGGCTGGCGATGCCGATCGCATTGTCGAGCGCGCCATTGTTGATCCGGTCGCCATCGCCGCCTTCGTTGGTGCCGATATGGTCGAGATGCGCCGACAGGACGACCACCTCGTCCTTCAGCCTGGGGTCGCTGCCGGGGATCAGGCCGATGACGTTGCTGCTGTCCATCGGCTTGAACCGGGTCTTCGACGCCACCGTCAGCTGCCCCCTGGCGGTCAGCGGCTTATAGGCGGGCTTCGCCGTGGCGGCGGCCTTCATCACCGCGTCCCAGCCCTTGCCGAACAGCCTGGCCGCGCCCGCCTGCGACAGGGTGCCCAGCACCGGGGTCGACGGGGTCATGGCATGCGCGGTGCCGTCCGGGTTGGCCCAGGTCACGCGCGGCGCGTCATAATAGCGCGCCAGCGTCGAGAAGGGCCGCTGGCGGGGCCCGGCGCGCGGCATGTCGATCTGGATCGCGCCGACCGCGCCCTTCGCCGCCGCCAGCGACGCCTTGTTGCCCGCCGATCCGAAAAAGGCGCGCGCTTCGCCGTCCAGCCCCTCGGGCGTGCCGGGGACGAAGGCGACGATCTTGCCGCGCACATCGACGTTCCGGTAATCGGTCAGCCCATATTGCGCCGCGTCGATGCCATAGCCGACGAAGACGACCGGCGCCGACACGCTGGTCTCGCGCCGGTCGGGCACGGGCGAGGGCACGAAGTCCTCGGCGAAGACCAGCTCCTGCGGCTGGCCGCCCGCCGGCGTCCACAGCGCGCTGCCCTTGTCGGCGACATTGTACGCGACCAGCGGCACCTTCTGCAGATAGCCGCCCTGGTCGCCGCCGGGCCGCAGCCCCGCCGCATAGAATTGCGCCGCCACATATTGCGCGGCGATGTCATAGTCGCGCGTCCCGGCCTCGCGCCCTGCCATCGCGTCGGAGGCCAGGAACAGGACATGCGCCTTCATCGCGGCCTGATCCTCGGGCAGCGGTGCGGTGATGACGGCATTGCGCTCGGCCGCGCTGCGCTGCGCCGCCGGTGCCGAGGCGGTCGGGGCGGCGGCCTGGAGGTGCAGATGGTCATGGTCGTGGGCGACAGCGGCGGTGGACAGGAGAAGCAGCGGCAAAAGGGCCGTCGAACGCGACATGCAGAACCTTTCCAGAGAAGTATGACACAGGCGTAACAGGCCATATCGCCCGATCAACCCCGGCCACGGCGCGGGCCTGTGCTTTTTCGGGTACGGCCGATGGTGGTCCAATGCGGTGGCCGTGGCTATATTCCCGTCATGGACATCCAGCGTAGCGCCGCCCAGCCCAGCATGACCCCGGCCGCCATCCGGCGCGAGGATTATGCGCCGCCCGCCTGGCGCGTGCCCGACACGCGGCTCGACTTCGCGCTCGACCCCGCCGAAACCCTGGTCCGCGCGACCCTGTCAGTGGTGCGCGACGGTGCGCATGACGAGCCGCTGCGGCTGGACGGCGCGGGGCAGGTGCCGCTGTCGGTCAAGGTCGACGGCGTGGCCGTCACCGACTGGCGGATCGAGGGCGAACAGCTGGTCGTGCCGCTGTCCGGCGATGCCCATGAAGTCGAGACCGAGGTGGCGATCGCGCCCGACCACAATACCCAGCTGATGGGCCTTTATGCCTCGGGCGGCAATCTATGCACCCAGTGCGAGGCGGAGGGGTTTCGCCGCATCACCTTCTTCCCCGACCGGCCCGATGTCCTGAGCGTCTACCGGGTGCGGATGACCGCCGACCGGGGGCGCTATCCGGTGCTGCTCGCCAATGGCGATCCGGTGGCCAGCGGCGAGAATGACGACGGCACCCATTGGGCCGAGTGGCACGATCCCTTCCCCAAGCCCTCCTATCTCTTCGCGCTGGTGGCGGGCGACCTGGCGGTCAACGCCGCGACCTTCACCACCATGAGCGGCCGCGAGGTGCGCCTAGGCATCTGGGTCCGCGCCGCCGACCTGCCCAAGACCACCCATGCGCTCCACGCGCTGAAGCTGTCCATGGCCTGGGACGAGCGGATCTATGGACGCGAATATGACCTGGACGTGTTCAACATCGTCGCGGTCGACGATTTCAACTTCGGCGCGATGGAGAATAAGGGGCTGAACATCTTCAACAGCCGCTACATCCTCGCCGATCCCGACACCGCGACCGATTACGATTATGACGCGATCGCCGCCGTCGTCGCGCATGAATATTTCCACAACTGGTCGGGCAACCGGATCACCTGCCGCGACTGGTTCCAGCTGAGCCTCAAGGAAGGCTTTACCGTCTATCGCGACCAGTGTTTCTCCGCCGACCAGGGATCGGCGGCGGTCAAGCGGATCGAGGATGTGCGGGGGCTTCGCGCCAGCCAGTTCCCCGAGGATTCGGGGCCGCTCGCGCATCCGGTGCGCCCCGAAAGCTATATCGAGATCAGCAATTTCTACACGGCGACCATCTATAACAAGGGGGCCGAGCTGATCCGCATGATGGCGACGATGCTGGGTCCGGTGAAATTCCGCGCCGCGACCGACCTGTACTTCACCCGCTTCGACGGGACGGCGGCGACGTGCGAGGATTTCGTCGCCTGCATGGAGGAGGCGGGCGGCGTCGACCTGTCGCAATTCCGCCTCTGGTATAGCCAGGCGGGAACCCCGCGCGTCTCGGCGGGCCTCTCGCACGAACCCGGCGGCGGTCGCGCGACGCTGCGCCTGGCCCAGCACGTCCCCGCCACGCCGGGGCAGGCCGTCAAGCAGCCGATGGTCCTGCCGCTCAAGGTCCGGCTGTTCGGCGCGGAGACGGGCCGCCCGCTGACCGACGAGCGGCTGATCCTGCTCGACCAGGTGGCCGAGACGATCACCTTCGAGGCCGTCACCGAGCGTCCCGTCCTGTCGATCAATCGCGGCTTTTCCGCCCCCGTGGTGGTCGAGAGCGACCGGACGGCGGAGGATCTCGCCTTCCTGTCGGCGCATGACGACGATCCCTTCGCCCGCTATGAGGCGATGCAGCAGCTGATGCTCGACACGCTGGTCGCGGGCACGATCCATGGCGAGGTGCGGGCCGAGGCCGTGGTCGACGCGGTGACCCGCACGCTGGCGGCGGAGGGGCTGGAGCCCGCCTTCCTGGCCGAGGCCGTGCTGCTGCCGTCCGAGAATTTCATCGGCGACCAGCTGGCGACGGTCGATCCCGATGCGATCCATGCCGCGCGCGAGGCGCTTCGCCGTCGTCTGGGGCAGGCGCTGGAGCCCGAATGGCGGCGACTCCATGCCGAGCTGGCGCAGGATGCCTATGCCTATTCGCCCGAGGCCAAGGGGCAGCGTCGGCTGCGCAACGTTGCGCTCGGCTATATCGCGGCGAGCGGCGCGGAGGATGCCGCCGCGCTCGCCTTTGCGCAGTTCGAGGGGGCGGACAACATGACCGACCGGCAGGCGGCGCTGACCACTTTGGTCAATTCCGACGCCCCCGAGCGCGAGGCGGCGCTGGCGTCCTTCCACGCGCGCTATGCCGACAATCCGCTGGTCCTGGACAAATGGTTCCAGACCCAGGCGCTGTCGTCGCGCAGCGACACCGGCGCCATCGTCGAGCGGCTGGCCGGGCATCCCGACTTCACGCTGGCCAACCCCAACCGCGCCCGCGCGCTGGTCGGGGCGTTCGGGATGAACCAGCGCGCGCTCAACGCGGCGGACGGTTCGGGCTATCGCTTCCTGGCCGACCAGCTGATCGCGCTCGACCGGCTCAACCCGCAAACGGCGGCCAAGCTGTTGCCGCCGCTGGGCCGCTGGCGGCGATTCGACGCGAAACGCTCCGCCCTGATGCGCGCCGAGTTGATGCGCATCATCGCCACGCCGGGGCTGTCGAAGGATCTGTTCGAGCAGGCATCGAAGAGCATCGAATAATCCCATTCCTCCCCAAGCTGTGCTTGGGGAGGGGGACCGCCGCGAAGCGGTGGTGGAGGGGCATGCTCGCTGGCGGGGACACCCCACCGTCAGTCCTTTGGACTGCCACCTCCCCTTGCAGGGGAGGAATTTATTGCGCCTTTGCCTTCAAAAATCCCTCCATCACGATCCACCGATAGAAGGCATCGAACCACCCCGTACTGGTCGTCTTCTTCGGATACATGCCGAAGCCGTGGCCGCCCTGGCCATAGAGGTGGAACTCGACGGGCTTCTTTGCCGCCAGCCACTGGTCGATCAGGCCGAAGCCCTTGCCCGCGAACAGCGGATCGTCGGCGGCGATCGCGGCGAACATCGGCGGCGCGTCGGCCGGGACCGTCATCGGCTGGAGCGGGCCATAGATGTCGCCGACAAAGGCGGGCCTGGCCTGACCGTCGAGCACCGTCGCGACGGTCAGCATCGCACCCGCCGAAAAGCCGACCATGCCGATCCGGTTGGGGTCGACCTTCCACGCGTTCGCGCGCTGGCGGACCAGGGCGAAGGCGGCGCGCGAGTCTGCGATCTGGGGGGCCAGGCCTTTCAGCGCCTCTTCGGGACTGGGCCGCGCGGCGGGTCGCGCCACGCTGGAGAACATCGCCGCCATCGACTTTTCGAATTCGCCCATATCGGCGGGCGTCTGGTTCAGCCGGTATTTCAGGACGAAGGCGGCGATGCCGCGATCGGCCAGCGCCTTGGCGACGTCCCAGCCCTCATTCTGCATCGACAGCGTGCGGAAACCGCCGCCGGGCGCGACGATCACCGCCGCGCCGGTCGCCTTGGCGGGATCGGGGAGGAAGGGGGTCAGCGTCGCTTGCGTCACGTTGCGCGCGAAGACGCTGTCATATTGGCTGTGCCAGCTTTCCTTGTTCTTCGCACCGGGCAAGGGGCCGGTGTTCAGCGCAATGGCACCCGGCTGAGCGGGGATGGCGATCGGCACCATCTTGTCGCTCTGCGCGAAGGCGGGCACCGCCACCGAGAGCGTTAGCAAAGCGGCCAGCGCATGGCGGCCCCAGCGTTTGGACTTCATATCCCCTCCTGTCCTCCGTGGGTTATGTCCCTACGGTCGGACGGGGATGGTACGCTTCGGGGCGTGGGGCGCAAGGGATAATGTTAAGGCTAACAGCGGGTGGGGCGTGGGCTTCGACTTCGCTCAGCCTGAACGGATGTCTGTATCCGGTCCCGGCCCCCACAGCCCGTTCAGCCTGAGCGTAGTCGAAGGCCAAGGGAAATCCTCAAAACAACCGCCCCCCATCGGGCACGGCCTGATCCGGCCCGATCAGCACCACCTGCCCCTCCGCATCGGGAAAGCCCAGGGTCAGCACTTCGGACATCATCGGCCCGATCTGGCGCGGCGGGAAATTGACCACCGCCGCCACCTGCCGCCCGACCAGCGTCTCGGGCGTGTAATGCCGCGTGATCTGCGCCGAGGATCGCTTGACCCCGAGGACGGGACCGAAGTCGATGGTCAGCTTGATCGCGGGCTTGCGCGCCTCCGGAAAGGGCTCGGCGGCGATGACGGTGCCGACGCGGATGTCGACCGCCAGGAAATCCTCGATCCCGATGCGCTCGGAGGCCATGGGTGCGGGCGCGTCAGAAATCGACATTGTCGTAATGCGACGGCGGCGTGACCATCTCCATCCGCTCGGACAGCAACGGGCGGAAGGAGGGGCGGCTCTTCAGCCCGCGATACCAGCGCGCGGTCTGCTCATGCCCCTTCCAGTCGATGCCGCCCAGATAATCGGCGACCGAGATCTGCGCGGCGGCGGCGAGGTCGGCCAGGCTCATCGTCGCGCCGCCCAGCCAGTTGCGATGGTCGAGCAGATAATCGGTATAGTCGAGATGCCCGACCGCCGCCTTCATCGCCTCGCGCAGGCCCTTGGCATCCGGGCTGCCGGTGCGCGCGACGCGCTTGACCATGCGCTCGTGCAGTAGCGGGCCGGTCACGTCCTGATAGAAATGCGTGTCGAACCACGTCACCAGACGCCGGATCTCGGCCCGGCCGACGGCGGTGCCGTTGATCATCGCCGACTTCTCGACCGTCTCCTCGAAATATTCCGAGATCGCCATGGAATCGACCAGCAGCACGCCGCGCTCCTCATCGACCATCACCGGGGTCTGCCCGGCGGGGTTCATGTCGAGGAACTCGTCGCGCCGCTGCCACGGCGACTCGCGGACCAACTCATATCCGACGCCCTTCTCGCCCAGCAGCAGCCGGACCTTGCGCGAAAAGGGACAGAGCGGGAATTGATAGAGTTGCCACATGCCGCCCATCTAAGCGGCCGGGCATGGTTACGCCAACCCCGATGGCGATGTTTTCACCCGCCCGCGCGACGCAGGACGGCACAGTCGCCGCCACCCGACCACGACGCCGCTGACCGACAGGATCAGCCCGGCGATCGACCAGAGCCACATCCACGCCGTCCAGCCGGGCCGCCACGCGGTCAGCCACGGCCAGTCCCAGGTGTGAAGCAGCGTATAGGCCCAGCGATAGGCCCGCCGGACGCGGTCCTGCCGTTCGACCACCGCCCCGCTCATCGGGTCGAGATAGAGCCAGGTCGCCGCGCGATCGTCGAACCGCATCCGCACCACCGGCAACCGGGCGGTATTGGTCCAGTAGAAACCGGGCCGCTCCAGCCGCGCCACTCCCGTCACATGCCCGCCGGGCACCAACATGGCGGCGGCGTCCGGTCGATCGATCGGCGCGGCCGGGGCCAGCGTCGCCTGATCCAGCCAGCGGGGATGCGGTCCGGCCGGGTCGATCGCGATGCGCCGCCATCCGCCATCGCCGCTCCACACGACGCTGCGCGCCGGGCCTGCGATGGCCGCGAGCCGGTCGAGCGCCACCGGCTCGCCCGCCTGCCCGGCATAGGCGCGCATCGCCTCCACCGGCGCGGTGCCCCCGGCAAAGACGCGTCCCGGATCGACCGACAGCCAGCCGCTGACGATCCAGCCGGTCAGCAGCACGCCGCCCAGCAGCCCGCTGACATGATGCCAGACCATCCAGCCGCGATAGGGCGTCACCCGCCCGCCACGATAGCGACGCCGCCCCAGCCGCATGCGCAGGATGCCGATCCACATCCCCGTCAGCGCGACCGCGATGCACGGCCCCGACACCCACATCACCACCTGCCGCCACAGCCCGCCGTCGCGGCGCAGGATCGTCGGATAGAGCCAGTGCGGCACCGACCCCAGCCAGTTCCAGACACGCTGCGTCCGCGTCGTCCGCTGCACCGGCTGGCCGGTCAGGCTGGAGACATAGAGCTCGGTCCCGGCGGCATCGGCCAGCGTCGCCTTCCACAACGGACGGTGCCGGTCGAAGCCGCCCGCCACGGTCCATTGGTCATGCCCGATGGGCGCGACCGCGACGACCGGCGCCCCCGCGAACCGCGCCGCGACCCGGCGGGCATAGGCGGCATCGACCGGCGCGACGCGAGCCCCCGTCCGGGCGGAGCGTATCTGCGTCTCGCCTTCCGCCCCTTCGATCCGCCAGACCGGCACGCCGTCGCGCATCTCCAGCGTGATCCGCCGCGCGGTCGCGCCGTCCGGCGGCGGCCGCTCGACCCCGCCCCAGTCGATCGGCTCCGCCCCGACCGCCATCTGGGCAGGAGTCAGCGCGGGATAGGGGACGTAGATCATCACCAGCCCGGAGGCGAACCACATCGCGAAGAACAGGCAGGCGGCGATCCCGGCCCAGCGATGGACGAGAAAGGCGAACCGGACGGCCGCCCTTCCCCATGACGCGTCAGAACGTCGCACGAAGGCCCAGGTCCAGCGAGCGGGGACGCCCCAATATCCATTGCTGATCGCCATAGGCGGTGACCGCATAGGCCTTGTCGAACAGGTTATAGACGCGCAGATCGACCGCCATGCGCGGGCTCAGCGCATAGGACAGGGTGGCGTCCACCGTCGCATAGCCGGGGATGCGAAACGCATCGGCATTGTCGGAGAAGCGCCGCCCGACATAGCGCAGCCCCGCCCGCGCCTGCATGCGGGCCGTGGCATCCCAGCGCAGCCAGAGATTGCCCAGCGCCTCGGGCACATTGGGCGGCGTCCGGCCGCTATAGTCCGCGCCGCCCGAACGGAAATCGTCGAACCGCGCATCCAGCATCGTCGCATTGGCGTCGATCCCGAACCCCTGGGGCAGATCGACCGAGACCGCCGCCTCCACCCCTTGCGCCGAGCGCTGGCCGACCTGCTCGACCGGGCTGGAGAGGGTGCGCTGCGCCAGCAGCCCCGTCTTGACGATGCGATAGGCCGCCAGCGTCGCGGTGCCGCGCCCGCCCAGGAACAGCCACTTTGCGCCCAGCTCGACCTGGTTGCCCTTCGCGTTGCCGAACTGCACCTGCCCGCTCGACACGGTGGTCAGCGTGGCCAGCGGATCGACGCCGGTGGCATATTGGCCATAGAGCGACAGGGTCGGCCTCGGCTGATACACGATGCCCGCCCGCCAGGTCGCGTTGCGGAAGGTCTTTTCAAAGGCGAAGCGATCGGTCCGCGTGCCGCCCGGATAGGCGATCGCCCAGCGGCGGACCTGATCCTCCTCGTAACGGAAACCGCCGACCACCGACCATTTCGGCCCCAGCGTCACCCGATCCTCGGCAAACACCGCCAGCGCAACGGTGCGGGTGCGGTATCGCGGCGCGATCCCCTGCGTATCCAGGAAGCGGCCGGGATCGAAGGCGAAGGGATCGACCGCATCGACCTGCGCGTCCGATCCGAAGTCGTTCTCATGGGTGAAGCGCACCAGATTGGCGTCGACCCCGACGACCAGCGCATTGGCGATGCCCGACGCCAGCGGCGTGCGCAGCGTCACGCTCGCCTGGTCGCCCCATTGGGTCTGGTCGTGACGGATGCCGTAATTGTCGCTCCGCCGGATCGTGCCGGGCGTACCGCTCGCCCCGTTGGCGCACGCGCCCCTGGCACCGACCCAGCAATAGCTCTCCAGATTGCGCCAGAATCGATCGCTGGTCAGATAATAGGCGATGTTGGAGACGCTGACCGCCGCGCTCGGCGTCCAGTCGACCTGTACCGAGGCACGGTCGTCACGAAACCGCATCCGCCCGTCCCCGACATTATAGTTGCGCGTCCGGATCGCCGGGTCGAGCCGCCCGTCGATCAGCGGCGTCCCGAAATAGCCGACCGGCCGCTGGTCGCCATGATCGCCGCGGATCGTCACCGCCAGCCGTGGCGAGGGTGTCCATTTCACCGTGCCCGACAGCGCGAAGCTGCGCGAATCCCCCCGGTCGACATAGCCGTCGGAGCGGCGATAGCTGGCATCCAGCCGATAGCCCAGCGTGGCCCCTGCCGGACCGCCGATCCCGGCCGCCAGCCGGACGCTGTCCTGCGCGCCATAGCCGATCTCGGCCTGT
Organism: Sphingomonas sp. 1185; assembly: GCF_040544655.1. NCBI lineage: Bacteria > Pseudomonadati > Pseudomonadota > Alphaproteobacteria > Sphingomonadales > Sphingomonadaceae > Sphingomonas > Sphingomonas sp. 1185. Next base: position 1,820 of record NZ_JBEPKL010000048.1, on the reverse strand, counting down.
CCCTCGGTCCGGGCGGTGGGCTTGCGCATCACCACATTGACCGCGCCGCCCAGTGCGCCCTGGCCATAGAGCACCGACGCCGGGCCGCTCAGCACGTCGATCCGCTCGACCATCCAGGGATCGGTTGGAAAGGTGATCGTCCCCGCTGCCGGGAACAGCCGGACCCCGTCGATCAGTTGCAGGACCGATCCCTGCCCGGAAAAGCCACGCGCCGCCAGCGCGGTGCCGCCATTGCCGGGATTGGCGACGCTCGACAGTCCGGGGGCTCGTGTCTCGGCCTCGACGATCGACTGGTCACCCCGCGCGCGCACCAGGTCGCCGTCGAGCGAGGTGATGCTGGCGGGGGTTTCGAGCGGGGTCAGCCCCAATCGGCTGCCTGTGGCATTGGGCCGGTCCATGGCCGGTTTGTCGCGCGTGCCGACGACCAATATCGTGGCGTCGGTGCCGGTCGGCATGCCCCCCTGCTGCGCCCAGGCGGGCATCGCCATGCAGGACCACAGGGCCCCACCCACAAGAATGAGACCACGGCTTGATGATATGTGATGATATAACATTATTTGCTCATAGCGTCTTGTCGCGAACAAGCCGAGACCTTCCGTTCGCTTCGAACGGCCGGATGCCATGCGCGCTGGACGCCTTTCCGCACTCGACATGGCCACCCATGCGCCTCCGCCACCATTGGCGTCGCTCGTCGGAAAAGACCTAGCCACGGCCATCCCCTGGGCCCGGCATGAGCGACCTGACGCCGGCAGGTCTCCTGGCTCACGGGTCATCGCGAACCATGCGCCTTCCCAGGTTGCCCCAGTGGCTGGACCGGCTCGACACCGGTCCCTGCATGTCCGCTCACCGCTTACAGTTGCAGGGACAGCCTCGGATTCGGGCGGTCACCCGCCCTCACCGCGTTCCCTTTTAATTCCCCTGTTCGGGGAAACCGGCGCGATCACGACCGGAATATTCCGGCCGCGTTCTGATTGCGGCAATCGGCAGGGCGGGTCAAGCATCTGCCCCCAGGAACGGCTTTGCGCTATCCCGGGCCCATGGCCCGCAAGACCCGCTATCTGACCGCAACGATGCCCGACGGCTATGTGAAGACCATCGGCCCGACCTCAGCCCCGTTCAGCCATTACTGGCGGATCGTCGCCGATCTGGGCGGCGGCCGGACGGAGGTGTTCTGGGGTCACGCGAAATCGCGGAAAGAAGCCATGGCCCACGACGCGTCGCTGGCGGAAGCGGCACGCAAGCGCGGCTGGGTGGGCTACAGATTCGAGGTGGTGGAATTGGCGGAGAGCCAGGATCCGCCAGCGGCCCTGCCGCCGAGGGGCGGCGGGCGTCGTCGCTAGAGCGGTTTCCGACCAGATTGAACCACCGTCATCACCCTACGGGCGACCGCTTCGCGGCGGGGCGCTTTCGATCCGGGCGGCGTTGCTTGTGGGTTACGATGCTTCAGCATCGCTCCCTTCGCGCGCCTTGCCCCGAACCGAAATCACCGCCGTGCCAATGATCCAACCTGATCGGAAACCGCTCTAAGACGCGAACGCGCCAATCCGCCATCGGCTATGCCGTGGCGGTTTCGTATGGGGTGATGTGTTGGGTGAGTATGGTTGCGGGGGCAGGATTTGAACCTGCGGCCTTCAGGTTATGAGCCTGACGAGCTACCGGGCTGCTCCACCCCGCGGAGGTGTTGTGGAGGGACTACTGTGAATGGGTTTTTGTATACGCGGACTGTAATGCCTGGCGACGCCCTACTCTTCCACTGCTTGAGCAGTAGTACCATTGGCGCAGTCGGGTTTCACGGCCGAGTTCGGGATGGGATCGGGTGG
>NZ_JBEPKL010000047.1:0-18737 GCF_040544655.1 Sphingomonas sp. 1185 | reverse complement strand
GTCACCGCACCGACGCTGGTCGTGGCACCGGCCTCGGGTCCGCTGCCCTCGGCGACCGTCGGCACCGCCTATACCACCACGCTGACCAGCACCGGCGGTACCGCGCCGTACAGCTACAGCGCCACCGGCCTGCCTGCCGGCGTCACCCTGGCGGCCAACGGCACGCTCTCGGGCACGCCGACCACCGCTGGCAGTTACACCGTCACCGTCACTACCACCGACGCCAACGGTGCCACCGGCACTGCGACCTACACGCTCGCCGTCACCGTCCAGGCGCCGGTGGCCGGGGCGGTCAGCACGACCGTTGCCGCCAACAGCACCGCCAATGTGGTGACGCTGGCCCTGTCGGGCGGGACCGCCACCTCGGTCGCGGTCGCCACCCAGCCTAGCCACGGCACCGCCACCGCGTCGGGCACCGGCATCACCTACACTCCGGCCGCCGGCTATTCGGGGAGCGACAGCTTCACCTACACCGCGACCAACGCCTCGGGCACCAGCAGTCCGGCTACCGTCACCATGACCGTCACCGCACCGACGCTCGTCGTCGCACCGCCCTCGGGTCCGCTGCCCTCGGCGACCGTCGGCGCCCCCTACAGCACGACGCTGACCAGCACGGGCGGCACTGCGCCGTACAGCTACAGCGCTACCGGCCTGCCCGCAGGCGTCACCCTGGCGGCGAACGGCACGCTCTCGGGCACGCCGACCACCGCTGGCAGTTACACGGTCACCGTCACCACCACCGACGCCAACGGTGCCACCGGCACTGCGACCTACACGCTCGCCGTGAGTCCGCCCCCGGCGCCGGTCGCGGCCGATCCGGCCACGACCTCGGTGGCGGCCAATACCAAGACCGAGGCGGGGAAGAGCGCCAGCCTCAACCTGTCGAGCCTGGTGACTGGTCAGTTCGACGATATCCGCATCGTTACGCAGCCTAGCCATGGCACGGTCACGATCTCGCGGACGCTCGCCATGCGTGGCATCGGTGGCTCGCCACTGATGGCGATGGGGATCGCCATGTCGGCGGTGTCGGTGCCAAGTCAGGTCATTGCGGTCTACACTCCGGAAGCGGGCTATCAAGGCACCGACACCTTCCAGTTTGTCGCAGTTGGTCCGGGTGGGACCTCGGCACCGGCGACCGCCACCATCCACGTGGTCGGCACGGCACCTACCGTCCAGACGATCACCGCATCGGCGATCGACGGCCAGCCAGTTTCGGTCGACCTGACCGCCGCAGCCAGCGGCGGGCCGTTCACCGCCGCCACGGTGACCAGCGTATCGCCCGCCGACCAGGCGACCGCCATGATCGTTGTCGGCGGCGCCACCGATGCGCGGACCTTCCGCCTGCAGGTGACGCCCAAGGCGCGCTTCAACGGGACGATCGCGGTTGGATACACGCTCGCCAATGCGTTCGGTACGTCGGCGCCCGCCACGGTGACGATCAACGTTACGGCACGCCCGGACCCGTCGCAGGACGCCAAGGTGCGCGCGATGAGTGATGCGCAGGTGGAAGCCGTACGCCGCTTCTCGCGGGCGCAGGTCGCCAACTTCATGAGCCACGCCGAAGCCCTGCACGGGGCCGAATGCGGTCGTTCGACCAATGACTTGCGCCTGGGGTCGACGGACATGCCGAACAGCTCGCACATGCCCGGGCAACCGATCGAGCGCAGCTTGTCCGAACGCGAGCGGCGTGGCGCGCGCGCCGAGGAAATGTCGGAGCAGGGCGAACGCAGAAATGAAGGTAAGGACGTTGCGCCGGCCGGATGCGGTGGACGGGTCGGCATCTGGGCTGGCGGTACCATCGACATCGGCACGCGCGATGCGATCACCGGTCGGTCGAAGGTCAGTGCCACGACCTCGGGCATCAGTGCTGGCATCGACCTGCATGTCGCCAAGGGGCTTACCCTTGGCATAGGCGGAGGGCTCGGCCATGACCGCAGCACCATCGCTGGTGATGCCGCTAAGGTGAACAGCGACAGCCAAGTGGTGGCCGTTTACGGTAGCGCGACGCCGGTCCAGGGCTGGTTCGTCGACGGCATGCTCGCACGCGGTTGGCTGGACTATTCGCTGCGACGGCTTGACGAGGGTGCGGGAGCGTTGGCGACCGCCGATCGGTCGGGCAGCTTCACGAGCGGTGCGCTGTCTTCGGGGATCGACAGTGTCACGGGTTCGCTGCGCTGGTCGGTCTATGGCCGGGCCGAGTATCTGAACGGACGCCTGAACCGCTACATCGAAGAGGGCGCGGGGATATATAATTTGCGCTTCGACGACCGCGCACTTGAGTCCCTGACTGGTGCGCTCGGCGTTCGCCTAGCTTGGCAGCGACCGCTACCGTTCGGGGTGCTGACCGGGCGGCTGCGGACCGAATGGTTGCATGAGTTCACCAATGGCACGCGCCAAGGGCTGGACTATGCTGATGTTGCTGGACCATCCTTCTACAGTCTGCTCGCGTCGGGGTGGTCGCGTGAACAATTTATGTTCGCACCCGGCATCGGCCTGACGCTGCCGTCGGGTTGGAATGTTGGACTGGATGTCGGCGTCCGGGTCGCCGATGGCGAACAGGCGGCAACCACCGGTGTGCAGGTCCGCAAGAAGTTCTGAGGACCAACGGGCGGTCGGCGCGATGTCGAATATGGACGTCCCGCCGACCACCTGCTTGACGGGATTCGGCCAGCGTGGTTCCGGGAGAGCGCCTCCAAGCCGATGTTTCCGTCGATGCTGTCCCCTGCGTTCGCGAGGATAGACCTCATACAACGAACAGCTCTCCCGCTTTTGTCGCATCTGGTTTCGAGAGTGCCTGACGCTGCTTGATTTTGGATTTCAGTCGGGCATGTGATCACGCTGGCTAATTGCTCTTATCGACTGAATTTACCCAGCCGATCGCGGACCTGATGGGGCGTGCGCTGCCCTTGATCCGCCTCCATGACGAAAATTCCTTGATCGCGGCACCGGTGGCGCGGGATGCCAACGCCACTGGACTATTGACTTACAATCCAGGTTCGCCCCCACGACGTCAGCCTGAGCAGTTTGGCTTCACGACACTGCCGGCCGGCGGGGCGCAGTGACGATCGATCGGGTAATCGGGCAGGCAAGCCCGTTAAGCGGCCCTCGCCACCCTAATTTCCCAATGATCCGAGTGCCCATCGCTTTCACCTCGGGCGCGCCACTCCCCCATCGCAGACAGCAAAACGCCCCGGCTTTCGCCGAGGCGCTGCATGACGTGTCGGTCGGCATTGCCGCGACCCTGTCCGGCAGGGTCGCGGGGCCGTGTCACTCCCACTCGATCGTGCCGGGGGGCTTGCTGGTATAGTCATAGACGACGCGGTTGATGCCCTTGACCTCGTTGATGATCCGGGTCGTCACGCGCGGCAGGAAGTCGCCGGGGAAGTCGAATGCCTGCGCGGTCATGCCGTCGACCGAGGTCACCGCCCGCAGCGCCAGCACCGAGTCGTAGGTCCGTCCGTCGCCCATCACGCCGACCGACCGCACCGGCAACAGGACCGCAAAGGCCTGCCAGATGGCGTCGTACAGCCCCGCGTTGCGGATTTCCTCGAGATAGATCGCATCCGCCTTGCGCAGGATGTCGCAACGCTCGCGCGTCACCTCGCCGGGGATGCGGATGGCGAGCCCCGGTCCGGGGAACGGGTGGCGGCCGACGAACACGTCGGGCAGCCCCAGTTCGCGGCCCAGCACGCGGACCTCGTCCTTGAACAGTTCGCGAAGCGGCTCGACCAGCTTCATGTTCATCCGCTCAGGCAGGCCGCCGACATTGTGATGGCTCTTGATCGTGACCGAGGGGCCGCCGGTGAAGCTGACGCTCTCGATCACGTCGGGATAGAGCGTGCCCTGCGCCAGGAATTCGGCGCCGCCGATCTTCTTGGCCTCCGCCTCGAACACGTCGATGAAGGTCTTGCCGATGAACTTGCGCTTGGCCTCGGGGTCGGTGACGCCCGCCAAGCCGTTCATGAACAGGTCCTGCGCATCCACATGGACGAGCGGGATGTTGTAATGGCCCCGGAACAGGCTGACGACCTGCTCGGCCTCGCCCTGGCGCAGGATGCCGCCGTCGACGAAGACGCAGGTCAGCTGGTCGCCGATCGCCTCGTGGATCAGCAGCGCGGCGACCGACGAGTCGACCCCGCCCGACAGGCCGCAGATCACCCGGCCGCTGCCCACCTGCTCGCGGATCTCGGCGATCTTGGAGGCGCGGAACTCGGCCATGGTCCAGTCGCCCGAGAGACCGGCGACGTGACGGACGAAATTGCCGATCAGCTTGGCGCCATCGGGGGTGTGAACCACTTCCGGGTGGAACTGCATCGCGAAGATGCGGCGCTCGTCATTGGCGATGATCGCATAGGGCGCGCCGGGGCTGGTCGCGACGACGCGGAAGCCCGGCGCCAGCGCCGTGACCTTGTCGCCATGGCTCATCCACACCTGGTGCCGCTCGCCGGTGTTCCACACGCCGTCGAACAGCGCGCAATCACCCTCGACGGTGATGAAGGCCTCGCCGAACTCGCCGCTGTCGCCCTTCTCGACCTTGCCGCCCAGCTGCTGGGTCAGCGCCTGCTGGCCATAGCAGATGCCGAGCATCGGCAGGCCGCTGTCGAGGATCGCCTGCGGGATGCGCGGGGAATTCTCGTCCACCACGGAGGCCGGGCCGCCGGACAGGATGACCGCGGCGGGCTTGATCCGCGCGAACGCCGCTTCGGCCGATTGGAAGGGAACGATCTCGCTATAGACCCCCGCCTCGCGCACGCGGCGCGCGATGAGCTGGGTGACCTGGCTGCCGAAATCGACGATGAGGATGCTGTCGGGGTGCTCCATGGCGGTCCGATAGCGATGTCTTTTGGAAAATGCTACCGGGTCGGGAGGGTTTGAATCCCGTCGATCGCGATCATCCGCACCGCCTGCGCATCGACGCGGCAGCGGAAGGCGCGGCTCTCGCCCGCCTCGCGGTAACTGGTGCGCAGCAACACATCGCCCTGCACGTCATAGCCATTGCCCAGCGGATGGGCCGAGCGGACCTGCCCGACCTGCGCCAGCGCGTAGCTGCGCCGCCCCTCGCCTTCCGCCGCCTTGGCGCAGGCATGGACCGCCGCCTCGTCGTCGGTTTCCGCGCGATAGGGCGATGGCGCCTCGGCGGCACGAACCGGACGGGAGACATCGATCGCACCCGAATCGCTATGGGGCGTCAGGTTCTTGCCCGCGGTCAGCGCCACCGCCGTCGTGAGCAGCGCGCCCGCGACGAAGCCCCCGGCGATGGCGTCCGCCTGCTTGCGCTGTTGCGGGGTCTGCCACTGCCGTTCGCGGTCGGTGGGAATGAACGGCGCGACCGGCACGACCTGCGTCGACGTGGTGGGCGAAGACGCCCCGTTCTGCGCCGCGAGCGGCAGGGGAAGCGCCAGACCCGCCAAAAGCCACCCGACCGCCATGCGACGCATTCCCAGCCTCCCTCGATTCGTGCCCGTAACGTTATACATCCCGGCTTTCGCCAGGCTGAATATGCGTAAAATGGCGGATATGAAAAAGGGCCGCGCCATCGCTGGCACGGCCCTCTCTCGAAGGTGTCTCGAAAGACGCGCGGAAATTACGCGGCTTCGTCGAAATCTTCCTCGGTCATGACCGGACCCGAATCCTGGCCCTTCGCCGAGACGTCGCGGTCGACGAACTCGATGATCGCCATCGGCGAGGCGTCCGACGCGCGGATGCCGGCCTTGATGATGCGGGTATAGCCACCGTTGCGGTCCGCATAGCGCGACGCCAGAACGTCGAACAGCTTCACCAGCTGCGCGTCGTCGAGCAGGCGGGCATGGGCCAGACGACGGTTCGAGAGACCGCCCTTCTTGGCCAGCGTCACCAGCTTTTCGACATAGGGACGCAGTTCCTTCGCCTTGGCGACGGTGGTGGTGATCTGCTCGTGCTTGATGAGCGCGGCCGACATGTTGCGGAAGAGCGCGGTACGATGAGCCGAGGTACGCTGCAGCTTACGGCCGCCGACGCGATGACGCATGGGTAGTTCCTTCGTTCGTTAAGGGGCCGTGTCACGGTACCCCAGACCTGGTGACCGTTGAGGCCGTCACCTTCGCCTATTCCAATCCTCCCCAAGCTTGTTTGGGGAGGGAACCAGCGAAGCTGGTGGAGCGGCCCGACCGGATCACGGCGAAGCCGCGATCCTGACGTCGAACGGGTCGCCTGTGGGCGACCCGCCGGCCGGGCTGTTTTCGTCTCCGGCGCAATTTCTTGCGCCGGTGCGAAATCAGCCCATGATCTCCTGTTCCAGCTTCTTGGCCATTTCCTCGATATTCTCGGGCGGCCAGCCGGGGATTTCCATGCCCAGGCGCAGACCCATGGACGACAGCACTTCCTTGATCTCGTTCAGCGACTTGCGGCCGAAATTCGGAGTGCGCAGCATCTCGGCCTCGGTCTTGCCGACCAGATCGCCGATATAGATGATGTTGTCGTTCTTGAGGCAGTTGGCCGAACGCACCGACAGTTCCAGCTCGTCGACCTTCTTGAGAAGGTAACGGTTGATCTGCTGCGCGTCGCTCTGCGGCTCGCCACCGGCGACCGGGAGCGCCGCCTGGCCCACGGGGGCCGCGCGGGTGAGCGCCGAGTCGTCGAAGTGCACGAACAGCGCCAGCTGGTCCTGAAGGATGCGCGCGGCATAGGCCACGGCGTCTTCCGGGGTCACGGTGCCGTCGGTCTCGACCGAAAGCGTCAGCTTGTCATAGTCCAGGTCCTGACCGACGCGGGTCGGGTCGACCTTGTACGACACCTGGCGAACCGGCGAGTAGAGCGCATCGACCGGAATCAGGCCGATCGGCGCATCGGCCGGACGGTTGGACGCGGCGGGGACATAGCCCTTCCCGATATCGGCGGTCAGCTCCATGTTGAGCGTCGCACCTTCGTCGAGATGGCAGATCACCAGGTCCTTGTTCATGACCTCGATATCGCCCGACACGGCGATGTCGCCGGCCTTGACGGTGGCGGGGCCGGTCGCGGACAGCTGGAGCCGCTTGGGGCCTTCGCCCTGCATGCGGATCGCGAGCTGCTTCACGTTCAGGACGATGTCGGTGACGTCTTCACGCACACCGGCCAGCGACGAGAACTCGTGCAGCACGTTTTCGATCTTGATCGAGGTGACCGCCGCGCCCTGGAGCGACGACAGGAGCACGCGGCGCAGCGCGTTGCCCAGCGTCAGGCCGAAGCCACGCTCCAGCGGTTCGGCAACGAACGTCGCCTTCCGCTTGCCATCGCCACCCTTTTTCTCGAGCGCGTTGGGCTTCTTGAGTTCCTGCCAGTTCTTTGCGTTGACAGACACGTGGTTCCCCTGAGTTATGGGCCGGAACGGGGACGGTTCCAGCCGTGGAGAGAGGCATGGCCGACTCGTCAGCCGGCCATGGGAAGCATCAGACGCGGCGACGCTTGGAAGGCCGCACGCCGTTGTGCGGGATCGAGGTGACGTCGCGGATCGAGGTGATCTGGAAACCGACCGCCTGCAGCGCGCGCAGCGCCGACTCGCGGCCCGAACCCGGGCCCTTCACTTCGACTTCCAGGGTGCGCACGCCATGCTCGGCGGCCTTCTTGCCCGCGTCTTCCGCCGCGACCTGCGCCGCATACGGGGTCGACTTGCGCGAGCCCTTGAAGCCCATCATGCCCGCCGACGACCACGAGATGGCATTGCCCTGCGCGTCGGTGATGGTGATCATGGTGTTGTTGAAGCTGGCGTTCACATGCGCGACGCCGGCGGTGATGTTCTTGCGCTCGCGACGGCGAATGCGCTGCGGTTCACGTGCCATTAGATGATAATCCTGACCTGATATCCTGATGCGGAGAGCGGCGGGCGGTCAGCCACAAGCCTGCCTCCGGCGGAGTAATTCGTCCCCCGGACGAATTACTTCTTCTTGCCCGCGATCGGCTTCGCCTTGCCCTTGCGGGTGCGCGCGTTGGTGTGCGTGCGCTGGCCGCGGACTGGCAGGCCCTTGCGGTGACGCAGGCCGCGATAGCAGGCCAGGTCCATCAGGCGCTTGATGTTCATCGCGGTCTCGCGACGCAGATCGCCTTCCACCGTGTGATCGGAGTCGATCGTCTCACGGATCTGGAGCACTTCCTGGTCCGAAAGGTCCTGGACGCGACGGTCGGCGGCGATGTTCAGCTTGGCGGTGATTTCCTTCGCCTTGGCCGGACCGATGCCATGGATATAGGTCAGCGCGATCAATACGCGCTTGTTGGTCGGGAGGTTGACACCCGCAATACGTGCCATGAAATTTATTCTCCTAGCTCCACGAAGCATGGCATGGCCGCACATGCTCCATCTCATCGCGATGGTTCCGCCACGCGGAAGCGCGACGCACGCAGATCGCGCGTCGTGAAACCGGGGGTGGTGGAAGGATGGTCAGTTAGGGCCCGCGAAACCCACTGTCAAGCGATCGGTTCCCGAATCCGTCGCAATTCCAACCATCGGCGAAAGGACACGACGGCCCAGACCAGCTCGACCACGCCGAACGGCCAGGCCCCCTGCAAAAAGCCATAGGCCGACCCCGCCAGGCATCCCAACACGAAGCCCAGCGTCCACCAATGCGCGCCCGATTCCTTCGCATAGCAGACCAGGGTGAAGGAGACGGCGGCAAGGCCGAACAAGGAAAGGGAGTCCATGCCGCGGGGTGTAAAGCGCTGAGCCCAGCGGGCAAGTGCCTGCAATGCCTCCCCTGCGGGGGAGGTAGCGCGCGCAGCGCGTCGGAGGGGTGTCACCCTATCGAGGGCGCGATACCCCTCCGTCAGGCCTTCGGCCTGCCACCTCCCCTTGCAGGGGAGGAAAGCATCGTTACGGAATCACCAGCCGCGCGATCAGCCCCGGCGCATTGTCCGCCAGCTCGAACCGCCCGCCATGCAGCCGGGCGACCGCCTCGATCAGCGCCATGCCCAGCCCCGCCCCCGGCGTGGTGCGCGCGGTGTCGAGTCGCCCGAATCGCTTCAGCGCCTGCGCCCGGTCCGCCGCGGCGATGCCCGGCCCGCGATCCTCGACCTGAAAGACGATCCCCTCCACCCCGCGCGACAGGCGCAGCGTGACCTGCGCCCCCGATGCGCCATGCTTCAGCGCATTGTCGATCAGGTTGGACAGGGCCTGGCTCATCAGTTCGCGGTGGAGCGGCAGCGGCGCGGGGCGATCCTCGACCTCGATCAGGAAACGCAGTCCGGCATCCTCGGCGACCGGCGCATAGAGCTCGCCAATCTCCTCGACCAGATCGGCGGGGGCGACCAGCGTGAATCGGTCGCGCGTCACCGATTCGGACCGGCTGATCTCGATCACCATGGTCAGCATGCGCATGATGAGATCGGTTTCGACCAGCAGGCCGCCCAGCGCCGCCTCGCGCTGGTGCGGATCGGCGATCAGCACCGCCTGCTCGGTCTTGGTCCGCAGCCGGGCGAGCGGCGAGCGGAGATCATGCGCCAGGCTGTCGGTGACGACGCGCAGCTCGGCCATCAACTGCTCGATCTTGCCCAGCATCGCGTTCAGCCGCTCGGCCAGCCGGTCGAAGGCGTCGCCCTCGTCGCTGTCGGCGCGGACCAGCGACACGCGCCGGGTCAGGTCGCCCTCGCCCGCCGCGTCGATCACCGCGACGATGGTGTTGAGCCGCCCCGCGACATAATGCGCCAGCACCAGCCCGGTGCCGACCCCCAGCATCAGCGACAGGAAGACCGCGAGCGCCAGCGCCCGCTCGATCGCGATCTGCTGCGCCTCGATCAGGTCGAGCGGACGCCCGACCAGCAGCCAGTCGCCGCCGATCGGATGCAGCGTATAGCCCGCCTCGCGCGAGGCCCAGACGCCCTCGCCCCCCAGCATGGCGATGCGGAACGGCGTATCCGCCAGCGGCACCGCCAGATGGCGCGGCGCATAGCCCGCCATCCGGTGCCCCCGGCTGTCATAGATGGCCAGGACCAGCGTGACGTCGCCCGGCTCGCGCGCATGGGTGATGGCATCGGCCAGCGCGGGCAACGCGCCCGTCCGCCAAACGGCGCGCAGCGCATCCGCCTGCTCGACGATCTCGCGATGGAGCGCGGCGACCGCATCGGCGCTGGTCTGTTTCCAGATGAAACCGACCAGCGCGAGATTGGACAACAGCGCCAGGACGACCGACAGCAGCGCGATCCGCGCCGATATCGTCAGGCGCAGCTTCACCCCTCCACGGCCAGCCGATAGCCCGCGCCGCGCACCGTATGCAGGATCGGGGTGCCGAAGCCTTCCTCCAGCTTGCGCCGCAGCCGCCCGATATGGACGTCGACCACGTTGGAGCCGGGGTCGAAATGATAGTTCCAGATCTTCTCCAGCATCATCGTGCGGGTGACGACCTGCCCGGCATGGCGGGCGAGGAATTCGAGGAGGTTGAACTCGCGCGCGCCGACCGGGATGATCTTGCCCGCGCGGGTGACGGTGCGCGCCAGCAGGTCGATCTCCAGGTCGCCGACGCTCAGCTTGGTCCGCGTCGGCTCGGACGCGGTGCGGTCCGACCGGCGGACCAGCGCCTCGATCCGCGCCGACAGCTCGGCGAAGGAGAAGGGCTTGCACAGATAGTCATCGGCCCCGGCCTTCAGCCCGTCGACCCGGTCGTCGACCGTGGCGAGCGCCGACAGGATCAGCACCGGCGTGGAGATCCCCGCCGCGCGGATCGCGCTGACCATCGCCAGCCCGTCGAGGCGGGGCAGCATCCGGTCGGCGATGATCAGGTCGAATATGCCCTCGCTCGCCAGGAACAGGCCGTCGCGCCCGTCCCCGCATTGTTCGACGGCATAGCCCGCCTCGGCCAGTCCCTTGGCGACATAGGCGGCGGTGGAGGCATCGTCTTCGACGATCAGGATTTTGCGACTCATCGGCTCGTCTGCTCCGGCATCGGACGACTTTCTGTCAATCAGGATCGGTGCCGCGACAAGGACGACCGTCGCCGGTCGATCGCGCCGCCCGGATAAGCGATGCCAGTGAAAGGCCGGCGGAAAGCGCGCTCTCCGCCGGCCCCGACGGCACCCCCGGGAGTGTCGGGCGCCGAGCTCTTCGAACTCTGTGACCGCAGGGCTACAGGCTGACGGGATACCCCGGGGTGACCATAACGTGAAAAATACGTCATCCTGCCCCCGGCCCGCCCCCGGCCCGCCCGGCGATGCCCACGGCTTCGGAGCAAATAAAGGCTCCGCTTCCCGATCTATTTTTAAGATTTTGACAAGACTTGCTTTTATGAATGTCTGTCATGAAGGTCGATCCCCTGCCCATGCCCTCCCGCGAAGAGCGCCGCATGGCCGCCGTCCAGGCTCATGCGCTGCTCGACAGCGAGCCGGAGGCCGAGTTCGATGCGCTGGTCTCGCTGGCCGCCGATATGCTCGGCTGTCCGGTCGCGGCGCTGACCCTGGCGGATCGCGACCGTTTCTGGGTCAAGTCGGCGGTCGGCCCGCTGCCCAGTGAAATGCCGCGCAAGGTCGCCTTTTGCGACCACACGATCGAGGCCCCCGACCTGATGATGGTGCCCGACCTGACGCGCGATCCGCGCTTCGCGGCCAATCCCTTCGTCACCGGCGAGGCGGCGACCCGTTTCTATGCGGGCATGCCGATCCGCGTTCCCGACCTGGACGGCACGCCCCAGGCGATCGGCTCGCTGTGCGTTATGGACGCGAGCCCGCGCTCGCTGAGCGCGGCGGGGGAGCGGACGCTGCGGCATCTCGCCAGGCTGGCCGAGGCGTTGATCGCCGCGCGCGCCATCGCCCGCCGCGCCACCGCCATGGCCGAGCTGAGCGATCGCCAGGCCGAGGACCTGCGCGCCAAGGAACATACCGTGCGCCAGGTCGAGCGGCTGGCGTTGATCGGATCGTGGCGGATCGATCTGGCGGACGGACACGCCACCTGGTCCGAGGGGGTGTACCGCATCCACGAACTGCCGCCGGGCAAGACGTTCACGGTCGAACAGGGCCTGTCCTATTACCCGCCCCAGTCGCGCGACCAGCTGCGCTCGACCATCGAGCAGACCATTCAGACCGGCGAGTCGTTCGACATCGAACTGGATTTCATCACCGCGCTGGGGCGGCGTCGCCGGGTCCGCGTGATGGGCGAGCGCGAGATGCTGGACGGGCGGGCGAGCGGGGTGGTCGGCATGTTCCAGGACGTGACCGAGCGGCATCTGCTGGAGACCCAGCTTCGCCGCAACGCCGATACCGACGCGCTGACCCTGCTGGCCAACCGCGCCGCGTTCGACCGCGCGCTGGAAACCGCGATCACCGAGGCGTCGGCGAACGACACGCCGCTCGGGCTGGTGCTGATCGATCTCGACGGGTTCAAGCTCGTCAACGACACGCTCGGCCACCCCGCCGGGGACGAGGTCCTGCGCGTCGTCGGCCAGCGGCTGCGCAGCGACTGGCTGGACGGCTGTTTCGTCGCGCGGCTGGGCGGTGACGAATTTGGCGTGATCGTCCAGGACCCCACGCTCCTCGCCGATCCCGAGCGGATCCGGACGCGGATCGAGGCGCTGCTGATCATTGCCGTCACCGCCGAGGGCCTGACCATGCATTGTTCGGGCACGGTCTGCCTCACGACGCTGCCGCCGGGATGCGCGACGACGCGCGATTTCATGCATCACGCCGACAGCCGCCTGTACGGTGCCAAGCGCGAGCGGGTCGGCGAACGGCGGCGCGGCGACAGGCGGCAGAACGACCGGCGCCAGGGGGATCGGCGGCAGGACGATCGGCGACAGGCGGGCTGACGCGCTCGGCCCTTTCCTCGGGCCCGGCCAACCCCATATAGCGGGTCCATGTCCTCGCGCGCCCGCGTCCTCGTCCTGAATTCCGCCCTCGGCCCGCTCGATTACCGCGTTCCCCAGGGCATGGCGGTCGAGCCGGGATCGATCGTCGTCGCGCCGCTCGGCCCCCGCCAGTTGCTGGGCGTGGTGTGGGAGCCCGAGCGGATGCCCTCGGACGCCGAGGTCGGCGACAATCGCCTTCGCCCGCTGCTCGGCGTGGCCGATGCCCCGCCATTGCCGACCCCGTTGCGCCGGTTGATCGAATGGACGGCGGACTATTATCTCGCCCCGCCTGCCGCGGTGGTGCGGATGGCGCTGTCCTCCACCTCCGCGCTGGAGGGGGCGCGGACCGTCACCGAATATCGCGTCACCGGCCATGTCCCCGACCGCCTGACCCCGCAGCGCGCGCAGGCGCTGGAGCGGATCGGCGACCGACAGGGCCTGATCCGGGAACTGGCGACGATGGCGGACGTGTCCGACGCGGTGATCCGGGGCCTCGTCAAGAACGGCGCGATCGAGGGGGTGGAGGTCGATATCGACAGCCCCTTCCCCCTTCCCGATCCCGATCATCACCGCCCGGCCCTGTCCGACGACCAGCGCGCGGCGGCGGACATATTGGTCGCGGGCGTGGCGGCGCGGAGCTTCCAGCCGGTGCTGCTCGACGGCGTCACCGGTTCGGGCAAGACCGAGGTCTATTTCGAGGCGGTGGCGCAGGCGGTGGCCGAGGGTCGGCAGGTGCTGGTCCTCCTGCCCGAAATCGCGCTGACCGAGCCGTTCCTCAAGCGTTTCCACGACCGCTTCGGCTGCGAGCCCGTGGCGTGGCACTCCGGCCTGCGCTCCTCGCAGCGTCGGCGCGCCTGGCGGGCGATCGCCAGCGGCCAGGGGATGGTGACGGTGGGCGCGCGCTCGGCGCTGTTCCTTCCCTATGCCAATCTCGGCCTGATCGTCGTCGACGAGGCGCATGAGACCAGCTTCAAGCAGGAAGACGGCGTCCATTATCATGCGCGCGACGTGGCGGTGATGCGCGGCTTGTTCGAACCGTGCCCCGTCATCCTCGCCTCCGCCACCCCCGCCATCGAGACGCGCCAGCAAGTGGCGCTGGGCCGCTATACCGAGGTCAAGCTGCCCGGCCGCTTCGGCCCGGCGCAGATGCCGACGATCGAGGCGATCGACCTGATCCAGGACCCGCCCGAACGCGGCCGCTGGATCGCGCCCAAGCTGGTCGCGGCGATGAAGGAGACGCTGGAGAAGCGCGAACAGTCGCTGCTCTATCTCAACCGGCGCGGCTATGCCCCGCTGACCCTGTGCCGGACCTGCGGGCATCGGTTCCAGTGCCCCAATTGCACCGCCTGGATGGTCGAGCATCGGCTGGTCCGGCGGCTGGCCTGTCACCATTGCGGCCATGTCCTGCCCACCCCGCGCGCCTGCCCCGAATGCGACGGCGAGGACACGCTGGTCGCCTGCGGCCCCGGCGTCGAACGGATCGCGGACGAGGCGACCGCGCTGTTCCCCGAGGCCAGGATCGCGGTCGTCACCTCCGACACCATCTGGTCCCCCGCCAAGGCGGCGGAGTTTGTCGGGCGGATGGAGGCGGGCGATATCGACATCGTCGTCGGCACGCAGCTCATTACCAAGGGCTATCACTTCCCCAATCTGACCCTGGTGGGGGTGATCGACGCCGATCTGGGGCTGGACGGCGGCGACCTGCGCGCGGCGGAGCGCACCTTCCAGCAGATCCGCCAGGTATCGGGTCGCGCGGGACGCGGCGCCAAGCCGGGCCATGTCTTCATCCAGACGCACAGCCCCAAGGCCCAGGTGATGCAGGCGCTGGTGACGGGCGATGCCGAAGCCTTCTACGCGGCGGAAACCGAGGCCAGGCGCGATGCCGATGCGCCGCCCTTCGGCCGCTATGCCGCGATCATCATCTCGTCCGAGGACCAGGGTGCGGCCCAGTCGACCGCCGCCATGATCGCCCGCGCCGCGCCCAAGGTCGAAGGCATGCACGTCTTCGGCCCCGCCCCCGCCCCGCTGGCGATGCTGCGCGGTCGGCATCGGTTCCGCTTGCTGGTCCACGCCCGGCGGGCGCTGGCGGTGCAGGATGTGATCCGCGAATGGCTGGGCGGGGTGGAATGGTCCGCCAAGGTGCGCGTCGCGGTGGATGTGGACCCGTATAGTTTCTTGTGAGCGCTCTGGGGGCGAGCAGGTCGTCCGCCCCGGACACGCCCCTCCCGCAGGCGGGAGGGGATGGGGGAGGGAAAGCCACGAGCGATGGTCTCTGCGAGAACCCATACCCTCCCCAAACCCCTCCCGCCTGCGGGAGGGGCTTACCGACTGTGGAGGTGGTTTCCCTTGGCCTTCGACTGCGCTCAGGCTGAACGGCGGTTGGGGATAGCCGCCTTACCCCCGCTCCGTTCAGCC
The DNA here is from genome assembly GCF_040544655.1 of Sphingomonas sp. 1185. Classification (NCBI taxonomy): domain Bacteria; kingdom Pseudomonadati; phylum Pseudomonadota; class Alphaproteobacteria; order Sphingomonadales; family Sphingomonadaceae; genus Sphingomonas; species Sphingomonas sp. 1185. The sequence continues at coordinate 3,546 of NZ_JBEPKL010000047.1, read as the reverse complement.
TGCAGTCGAAGGCCACGCCCCGAACAAACGAAAACGGCCGCAGCTTCCGCCACGACCGTTTCAAAACCCCGGTAAGGAAAAACCTTACCCCGCATGCTCCGCCAGCACGGTCAGGCCCTTGGGCCCCACCTCGGCGAAGCCGCCGCGGATCTGGATCGATTCCGGCTCGCCCTTGTCGGTGCGGTACACTTGGATCGCGCCGTCGCGGATGGTCGACATGAAGGGCGCATGGCCCTCCAGCACGCCGAAATCGCCCTCGGTGCCGGGAACGACCACCATATGCACCTCCTCCGAGCGGAGGAGCTTTTCGGGCGTGACGAGTTCGAAGTGCAGCATGGTCTAGTATCTCGCATCGCTCTCCCCGCCGGGGAGAGGAAAGAGGGGGGACGGACCGCGCCGTCCCCCCATGTCATCAGGCGTCCTGCGCCAGCTTCTCGGCCTTGGCGACGGCTTCGTCGATGCCGCCGACCATGTAGAAGGCCGCTTCCGGCAGATGGTCATACTCGCCGTCGACCACCGCCTTGAACGAACGGATCGTGTCTTCGATCTGGACGAACTTGCCCGAGATGCCGGTGAAGACTTCCGCGACGTGGAAGGGCTGCGACAGGAAGCGCTGGATCTTGCGGGCGCGCTGGACGGTCAGCTTGTCCTCTTCGGACAGCTCGTCCATGCCCAGGATCGCGATGATGTCCTGCAGCGCCTTGTAGCGCTGGAGCAGCGACTGGACCGCACGGGCCGTCTCATAATGCTCCTGGCCGACGATGCGCGGCTCCAGCACGCGGCTGGTCGAGTCGAGCGGGTCGACGGCCGGGTAGATGCCCAGCTCCGAGATGGCGCGGTTGAGCACGGTCGTCGCGTCGAGGTGGGCGAACGAAGTGGCCGGCGCCGGGTCGGTCAAGTCGTCGGCGGGCACGTACACGGCCTGCACCGAGGTGATCGAGCCCTTGTTGGTCGAGGTGATGCGCTCCTGCAGCGCGCCCATGTCGGTCGACAGGGTCGGCTGATAGCCCACGGCCGAGGGAATACGGCCGAGCAGCGCCGACACTTCCGCACCCGCCTGGGTGAAGCGGAAGATGTTGTCGACGAAGAACAGCACGTCCTGGCCTTCCTGGTCGCGGAAATATTCCGCGATGGCCAGGCCCGACAGCGCGACGCGGGCACGGGCGCCCGGCGGCTCGTTCATCTGGCCATAAACCAGCGCGACCTTCGAGCCCTCGCTGATCGCGTTGCCCTCGGCATCCTTGGCGATGACGCCCGCATCGAGGAATTCGTGATACAGGTCGTTGCCCTCGCGGGTCCGCTCACCGACGCCCGCGAAGACCGAGGTGCCGCCATGGCCCTTGGCGATGTTGTTGATCAGTTCCTGAATCAGAACCGTCTTGCCGACGCCGGCGCCGCCGAACAGGCCGATCTTGCCGCCCTTCGCATAAGGCGCGAGCAGGTCGATGACCTTGATGCCGGTGACCAGGATCGCGCTCTCGGTCGACTGCTCGACGAACTCGGGCGCCTTGGCGTGGATCGGCGCGCGCAGATCGGTGGCGACGGGGCCGCGCTCGTCGATCGGCTCGCCGACGACGTTCAGGATGCGGCCGAGCGTCGCGGGGCCGACCGGAACCTGAATCTGGTTGCCGGTGTCGGTCACGGTCTGGCCGCGGGTCAGACCCTCGGTCGTGTCCATCGCGATCGTGCGGACGGTGTTCTCGCCCAGATGCTGCGCGACTTCGAGCACCAGACGGGTGCCGTTATTGTCCGTCTCCAGCGCCGACAGGATCGCGGGCAGGTGATCGGGGAAGTGAACGTCGACGACCGCGCCGATGACCTGGGCGATCGTGCCGACATTGTTGGTGGCCGTGGTCGGCCGGATGTCCTCAGCGGCGGTTGCCATCATTGCTTCCTTGGTTCGGTAGAGCCCGACATAGCTTCGGGGCGGGCTTCGGGGCGGGTAAAGGTTACGACCAGACGGCGGCCACCGTCGATCTTGTCACGGGTAACATGGTAATCGGCGCCGGTCAGGTGGCCGGTGGTGGCGCTTTCGGTCTGGATCGCGGCCGCAACCGCATCCTTGCCGTCCAGACCCAGCTGATCCATCGGCTTGGTCATCCAGCGGATGAACTGCGTCTTGGCGAACGGGCTGGTGTCGAGATTGACGATGTCGAGCGAGAAGCGAAGCGTGTTCAGCGTCTTCGCATCGCCCTCGACGAGCAGATTGGCCATGTTGACCGGCGTCACCGACGGATCGGCCATCGGCGTGGCTTGCGCGACCGCGCGGTACTGGCCCTGGACGGGCACATAGCCGGTCATGCGAAAGCCCATCCGGTCGAGCAGGCTGACCGTCTCCGGCGCATTGCCAAACACGGTCGCCCAGCCGCCCGTCACGAGCGGCGTCGGCGTCGCGCGGGGTGCGTCCTTCGGCTGATCGGACGCCTGGCCGCATCCGGCCAGAGCGACCGTCAGGCCCAGAAGGAGCGCAGCCTTCATCAGAGCGCCTCGGCGCCCGAGATGATTTCGACCAGCTCGGTGGTGATCGCGGCCTGACGCGTGCGGTTATACTGGATCGACAGGCGGCGGATCATGTCGCCCGCATTGCGCGTGGCATTGTCCATCGCGTTCATCTGCGACCCATAGAAACCGGCCTGGTTCTCCAGCAGCGCGCGGAAGATCTGCACCGCGACGTTGCGCGGCAGCAACGCGTCGAGGATGTCCTCCTCGCTCGGCTCGAACTCGGCGACCGCCTCGACCGAGGTTTCGGCCTTGGTGGCTGCGGGCATCGGCACCGGGATCAGCTGCTGCGCGACCGGGTCCTGCACCAGCGCCGAGACGAACTTGGAATAGAACAGGTGCGCCACGTCGAACTCGCCGCGCTCGAAGCGGGCAATCAGATCGTCGGCGATGACGCGCGCGTCGTCGAACTTGGGCGCCTTGATCGCGCTCATGTCATGATCGGCGAGGATCGCGTTCGGGAAGAAGCGCTTCAGCACGCGCCCCTTCTTGCCCGCGATGTAGAACTTCACCGTCTTGCCCTGCGCGGTCAGCTCTTCGGCCTTGCGGCGCGCGGCGCGGACGATGTTGGTGTTGAACGCACCCGCCAGGCCACGCTCGGAGGTCGCGACGACCAGCAGCTGGACATCGTCCTTGCCGGTGCCCGCCAGCAGCGGCGACGCACCGACGCCGCCCACGCGCGCGGCCATGCCGGCCATCACCGTTTCCAGCCGCTCGGCATAGGGACGGCCGTTCTGCGCCGCGTCCTGCGCCCGGCGCAGCTTGGCGGCGGCGACCATCTTCATCGCCTTGGTGATCTTCTGGGTCGACTTGACCGAGTTGATCCGGATTTTGAGGGCCTTGAGGGACGCCATCTTAGTCCTTCTTCTCCCTCTCCCCACTGGGGAGAGGGCCGGGGTGAGGGGCTGCCACGGATGAGACGGCCTGTGTGGCGGGGGGGCCCCCCCCCCCCCCCCCCCGGGGGGGGGGGGGGGGGCCGGGGGCCCAAGGCGGCGCAAACTAAAAAACTGCGGCGGCAGGGGGGGGGGATGGGGGGGGGGGGGAGGT
>NZ_JBEPKL010000046.1:0-19527 GCF_040544655.1 Sphingomonas sp. 1185 | reverse complement strand
AGCCTGTTCGATTGAGTCTTTGACGGGCGCAAGTCGCATGCGTTTGGTGCGCGGCGGGGGCCCCCCCCCCCCCCCCCCCCCCCCCCCGCGGGGGGGGGGGGGGGGGGCCCCCCCCCCGCCACGGATGAGACGGCCTGTGTGGCGCCCCTCACCCAACCCTCTCCCCGGAGGGGAGAGGGCTTACATGCCGTCTTACGCGAAAATCTTCGCGAACTGGTCGAGCGCGGCCTTGAGCTTGCCCTTGGCCTCGTCGCCCAGATCCTTGGTGTCGCGGATCATCGCCAGCACATCGGCATGATCGTTGCGCAGGTAAGCGAGCATCGCCGCTTCGTAGCGGACGACCTGCGCCACCGGCACGTTGTCGATGTAACCGTTGGTGCCTGCGAAGATCGACGCCGTCTGCTCCTCGAAGGGCAGCGGGTTGAACTGCGGCTGCTTGAGCAGCTCGGTCAGACGCGCACCGCGGTTGAGCAGCTTCTGCGTCGAGGCGTCGAGGTCCGAGCCGAACTGCGCGAAGGCGGCCATTTCGCGATACTGGGCGAGCTCCAGCTTGATCGAGCCCGACACCTTCTTCATCGCCTTGGTCTGCGCGGCCGAACCGACGCGGCTGACCGACAGGCCGACGTTGATCGCCGGGCGGATGCCCGCGAAGAACAGGTCGGTTTCGAGGAAGATCTGGCCGTCGGTGATCGAGATCACGTTGGTCGGGATGTAGGCCGACACGTCGCCCGCCTGGGTCTCGATGATCGGCAGCGCGGTCAGCGAACCGGCGCCATTGGCGTCGTTCATCTTGGCCGCACGCTCGAGCAGACGGCTGTGCAGATAGAAGACGTCACCCGGATAGGCTTCACGCCCCGGCGGACGGCGCAGCAGCAGCGACATCTGGCGATACGCAACGGCCTGCTTCGACAGATCGTCGAACACGATCAGCGCGTGCATCGCATTGTCGCGGAAATACTCGCCCATCGCGGTGCCGGTGTACGGCGCCAGGAACTGAAGCGGCGCGGGCTCCGACGCGGTCGCGGCGACGACGATGGAATATTCCATCGCGCCATTCTCTTCGAGCGTCTTGACCAGCTGCGCGACGGTCGAGCGCTTCTGACCCACGGCGACGTAGATGCAATAGAGCTTCTTCGACTCGTCGGTGCCGGCGTTGACCGTCTTCTGGTTGATGAAGGCGTCGATCGCGACGGCCGACTTGCCGGTCTGGCGGTCGCCGATGATCAGCTCGCGCTGGCCACGGCCGACGGGGACGAGGGCGTCGATCGCCTTCAGGCCGGTCTGCACCGGCTCATGCACGCCCTTGCGCGGGATGATGCCCGGCGCCTTCACCTCGACGCGGCGACGCTCGGTCGCCTCGATCGGACCCTTGCCGTCGATCGGGTTGCCCAGGCCGTCCACGACGCGGCCCAGCAGGCCACGGCCGACCGGCACGTCGACGATGGTGCCGGTGCGCTTGACGGTGTCGCCTTCCTTGATCTCGGCGTCCGAGCCGAAGATCACGACGCCGACGTTATCGGCCTCGAGGTTGAGGGCCATGCCCTGCACGCCATTGGCGAACTCGACCATCTCGCCCGCCTGGACATTGTCGAGGCCGTAGATGCGCGCGATGCCGTCACCGACGCTCAGCACCTGGCCGGTCTCGCTGACCTGGGCCTCGGTGCCGAAATTGGCGATCTGGTCCTTGATGACCTTGGAGATTTCTGCGGCGCGGATATCCATGGAACGTCAGCCTTTCATCGCGCTGGCGAGCGCATTCAAACGGGTGCGGATCGAGCTATCGATCATCTGGGAACCGATGCGGACGACGAGTCCGCCGAGCAGGTCGGGATCGACCGACAGGTCGACCGAAACCTCACGGCCGACGCGGGTGCGCAGCTGCTGCTTGAGCGCTGCGACCTGGTCCTCGGTCAGCGGGTGGGCGCTCGTCACCTCGGCGGCAACCTCGCCGCGATGGCGGCTGGCCAGCTGGCGGTACGCGCGGATGATCTGCGGCAGCGCCGAGAGGCGCCGATTCTCGGCGAGCACGCCGAGGAAATTCTTGGTCACGCCGTCGAGGCCCAGCGTGTCGGCGACCGCCAGGATCGCCTTGACGGCGGCCCCGCGCGCCACGACCGGGCTCTTGGTCAGCGCAGCCAGGTCCTTGTCGGCGGCCAGCGCATCGCGAAGGGTCACGAGGCTCGCCTCGATCGTGTCGATCGAACGGCCCTCAACGGCCGTTTCGAACAGCGCGAGCGCATAACGTCCACCCAGGCTCGCCTGGATGCCGCCTGTGCCGCTTATAGTACCGCCGGACATCTCCACGGATGCGAATTCCTCGAACAACGAACGGGTTGGCCCCATGGGGAACGGGGCGCGAAAAACGCGCCTCCGATGGGTTGGCGGGCGGTTAGCATCGGGAACCTTGGGATGCAAGCTGCGTGGCGCATCTTGTGACAGGATGGTGACGCAAGTTTAACGGCTTTGGGCGCAAGCCGTGGGATGTATGCCACAGCGGCGCTGCTATCATGCACCCGTCCCCAGGCCGGGGATCCTCGGAAGCCGTTGAAATGACTGACTTGCCCCGCCTTTTCGATGCGGATGCCGCCTGGGATGCCTTTTGCCGCAGGGACCGGCGGGCGGACGGGCAGTTCGTCGTCGCGGTCCAGACCACCGGCATCTATTGCCGCCCCAGCTGCGCCGCCCGGCGACCCAGGCGCGAACATGTCCGCTTCCATGCCGACGGCGCCTCGGCGCGGGCGGCGGGCTATCGCGCGTGCCTGCGCTGCCTGCCCGACGACGTCGCGCGCGACCGGCAGGCGGTGGCCGAGGCGGTCGCCTTGATCGAGGCCATGGAGGGCACCCCCGCGCTGACCGACCTGGCGGCGCGGGTCGGCTATGCGCCGCATCATTTCCACCGGCTGTTCCGACGCGCGACCGGGGTGACGCCCGCCGCCTATGCCCGCGCGCTACGCACCGACCGCGCCGCGCGGGCGCTGGCGAGCGGATCGAGCGTGACGCATGCCGTGTACGAGGCGGGCTATGCCGGGCCGAGCCGATTCTATGCCGATAGCGAGCAGCGGCTGGGCATGGCGCCCGGCCAGTGGCGGCGCGGCGGCGCGGGCGTGACGATCGAATGGGCGGTGGTCGATTCCCCGCTGGGCGCGCTGCTCGTGGCGGTCACGCCGCGCGGGGTGGCGCGGATCGCCTTCGAGGGGGACGCGGCGGGCCTTCGCCAATCCCTCCCCTCCGCCACGATCCGCCGGGCGGAGGGGGCGACCCGCGATCGCCTCGCCAGCGCCGTCGCCGCCGCCACCCCGCCCGACCCGCTGCTCGCCGAACCCGCGCGGCGCACCGCCTTCATCGCGGCGGTCGCGGGCGCGTGGCGGACCGGCGGCTAAGGCCTATTCGCCGGGCGATTGCCCCGACATGGCGCCCAGCGCCTTGCGCACCGCATCGCCATTACCCGCGTCGAGCAGCGTCAGCAGCTGCGCCGCCGGATTGTCGGGCGGCATATGCGGGTCGAAGGCGAGCGGGCGCAGCAGGCCCTTCGCCGTATCGATATGGTTGGCGCCGATCTCATGCGCCGCCAGCGTGAAGCGCAGCCCCTTGTCCTGCGGCACCAGCTGGAAGGCACGCTCCAGCCCGAGGACGGCGGACTCGCGCGGCTTCTCGCCCGCCATCACGAAGCTGCGATAGAATATCGCCAGCGGCTCGGCGGCATTGGGATCGGCGCGATTGGCGCGGACGATCCAGCTGCGTGCCTCCCCCCAGCGCTTCGCATCCTTGCTATGTTCGGCCTGGGCGCGGCGCAGATGGATCAGCCCCTTGTAGAGCAGCGCCTGTTGCGACTTGGCGTCGACCGCCAGCGCGCGGTCCGCCGCCGCCTCGGCCGCCGCATCCTCGCCCGCGTCATAGGCCATTTCGGCGAACCAGCCCTGCGCCACCGCATCCTGCGGATAGGAGGCCGCGAGCGACGCGGCGCGCTCATAGACCTGCCGCGCGCTGGTCTGGTCGACGCCGCGATCCGACCGCATCCGCAGTTCGATCAGCGCCTGTTCGCCGGGGCTCAGCACGCGCACCGCGACCTGCGGCTTGGGCAGCCGGTCATAGGGGATCAGCATCCCCGGAATCCGGCTCTTGCGCAGATAGCTCTCCAGCTCCCGGTCGAGCTGCTTGAGCGAGCCATAGGCCTGGTCGCCCGCCGCGATGCTGGGCGTGCCGGTGTTGAGCAACGTCAGATAGCGGTTGAACTTCGCCTTCTGGGCCGGGTCGAACATCAGCAAATGGGTCAGCAGCCAGCCGCGCCCATAGACCTGATCCAGCTCGGCGGGCCCCAGCTTGCGCCGCGACGAATCGAACAGCGTCTCGATCGGCAGCTTGCTGCTGTCGAGCAGGCCATAGGCGCGGTGCTGCGCCGCGACGCCGACCATCACCCCGTCGCGATCGAACCGCGCCGTGCTGGCGAACTCGGAAAAGCCCTCCGAGAACCAGGCGGGATAGGCGACGGTCGAATTGCCGAACAGGAAATGATGGCCATATTCGTGGAACAGCACGATCTGCGGCTGGAGCGCATTGGGACCGTCGCCATCGCCCCGGATCGGGGTGAACGCCACCGAGCCCGAGGCGCGCGGCTGGTAGAAGCCGGCGACATGATCGCCGTCCTTGCCGTACAGCCGACGGATCGCCGCCACATTGGCCACGGCATAGACGGTGACGGGGTTGCTCTCCTGCCCGTCGACCTCGGGCAGATGGTAGAAATAGCGCAGCACGCCGTCGAACTGCTCCAGCCGCGTCGCCATCGCGCGGATCGCGTCCTCGGACATGTTGCCATAGATGACGAAGTGCCGGGCGCGCGCCTCGCGCCATTCGGCCTGTGCCGGACTGCCCAGAAACGCCGTGCAGACCATCATCAGCGCCGCCGCCATCCAGCGACGCGCGCGCATTCCCCCCAGGATCATCCCCGGCCCTCCCAAGCCGCTTCAGCCAAGCCCCCTTCTCACCGCAAGGGGGGATCGAGGCAAGCCCCATAGAGCCTTGCCCCCGGACTTTGTCAGGTCGAGCGGCAGCTATAGACCAGCTTCTCGTTGGGAAGCGGCGGCAGTTGCTGGCGGATCTGCGCTTGTTCGCTCTGCAGCCGCTGGAGCGCGGCGTCATCGCGGGTGCAGGCGCGCGGGGTGGCGGGCTGGCGCAGCTTGCGGATCGCCTCCATCGTCGCGGCGGGCAGCAGATAGCGGGTCTGGGTATAGCGGCGCGTGACGGGATCGAAGCGCGCGACGGTCACCGTCTGCTCGTCATCGGGGACCAGGATACGCTGCCAGCCGCCCTCGCCTTCCAGGAACTGGACGTTGCGGTCGGCGCAGCCGTCCGCGCCCCAGTCCAGCCGCGCCTCGGCGGTGGAGGATATGGTGATTCGGCTGCGATCGGGCTCCAGGGTGCAGATCAGCGCGCCCAGCGCCTTGCCCGGCGGCGACGCGCTGGGCGTCGTCGTCATTTCGGGCGGCAGCGCGATCTCGCCGGAGGGGCGCAGCAGGAACACGACCACCGCCGCGACGATCGCGGCCCCGCCCGCCGACACGGTCCAGATGGCGGGCCGCCGTCGACCGCGCGATTCGAGCAGCCCCGCCGCGCCGATGCCCAGCGCGCCGCCGACCAGCAGCAGCGCGGCGATCGCCATGACATTCTCCCGCGACCGCTCGGCCTGGGCGCGGGCGGTGGCCAGCGCCGCCTCGCGACGGATCGCGGCGGTGTTGGCGGCCTCGCGCCGGGCGGCGGCGGCATCTGCGATCGCGCGCGCATCCGCCGCGCTGTCCTCGCGCAGCCGCTCCTCGATCGAGGTGCAGGGCATGCCGACCGCAGTATAGGGCTGCTTGGCGGCGCGGAGGAACGCCATCAGCTCGGTATCGGCGATCGCGAAGCCGAAGGTCGAATCGCCATCGTCCGCGCGCGTCAGCGCCGAATTCACCCCGATCACCCGCCCGCAGGGGTCGAGCAGCGGACCGCCCGAATTGCCGCGCGCGATGCTGGCGGTGTGGAGCAGCACCTCAATCCCGGTCAGCGCGCGGCGGCCCGAGGCGACACCCTGCGACCGGACGGGCGACAGCGGGCGGATATAGTCGGCGGCCGACTGCGCGGTCGCCAGGTCGACATTGCCCGGATAGCCGAGCGCGATGACCTGATCCCCCTCGGTCACCGGGCCGGTGAACAGCGCCACGGTCGGCAGCTTGGCCTCGCTGACCTCGATCAACGCCAGGTCGCGGTGCGCGTCATAGGCGATGACCCGGCCCTGATAGGATTTGCTGCCCTCGGACGGCACGACGCCGATCACGACATTGTCGGGATAGCGCTCGGCGAGTTCGACGACATGCGCGTTGGTGACGATCCGGTTGGGGGCGACCGCAAAGCCCGAGCCATGGCCGAACCCCGCCACCTGGTCGTCGACCATCGCGATGGTGACGACCCGCACCACCCCGCGCGCGGTCGCGGCGATGTCGTCCGCCCCGGCGGCGACGGGCATCAGTCCCAGCACGGCCAGCATCAGCGGCAGGAAACGGGCGAGGACGAACCGGCTCAACATGTCCTGCGCGCCATATCCCGCCATTTCCATGCCCCGCAACCGGGATCGGTTAGGCTTATGGTAAATCTTGCCATTTACCCCTGCCCGCCATGTCATGGGGAATTGCGGGATGAGTGCGTTCGGTCGCCGTCACGGTCTGGGAAGCGGGCAAGCGGGCCGCCCCGCCTTCGGCGTCGCGCGGCCGATGCACGGCCCCGGCCCGGCCGCCCGCTCCGATGGCGATTCGGCGGCCGCCGGACAGCCGCTGTCCCCGCCCCCCTTTCCCGAGGGCCCGCGCGCCGCCACCGCCGCCGATGCGATGCAGCGGCTGGCCGAACGCCAGGCCGCCCCGGTCGACGGCACCGCCGCACGCGGCGAAGGCTTCGAGGCGTCGATCCACCGGATCAAGGAACAGGTGCTCCCCCGCCTGCTCGAACGCGTCGATCCCGAGGCCGCCGCGACGCTGGGCAAGGACGAGCTGGCCGAGGAATTCCGCCCGATCATCGGCGAGGTGCTGGCCGAGCTGAAGCTGACGCTCAACCGGCGCGAACAGTTCGCGCTAGAAAAGGTGCTGGTCGACGAACTGCTCGGCCTGGGGCCGCTCGAGGAATTGCTGGCCGATGCCGACATCACCGACATCATGGTCAACGGCCCCGAGCAGACCTATGTCGAGCGCAAGGGGCGGCTGGAGCTCGCCCCCATCCGCTTTCGCGACGAGGAGCATCTGTTCCAGGTCGCGCAGCGCATCGTCAACTCGGTCGGCCGCCGCGTCGACCAGACCACCCCGCTGGCCGATGCCCGCCTGAAGGACGGCAGCCGCGTCAACGTCATCGTGCCGCCGCTGTCCCTGCGCGGCACCGCCATCTCGATCCGCAAATTCTCGGCGAAGCCGATCACCATCGACATGATGGCGGCGGGCGGATCGATGAGCCAGGACATGGCGACCCTGTTGAAGATCGCGGGGGCGTGCCGGTTCAACATCGTCATCTCGGGCGGCACCGGATCGGGCAAGACGACGATGCTCAACGCCTTGTCCAAGATGATCGACCCCGGCGAGCGCGTGCTGACCATCGAGGATGCCGCCGAGCTTCGCCTACAACAGCCGCACTGGCTGCCGCTGGAGACGCGTCCCGCCAATCTGGAGGGCCAGGGCGAGATCTCGATTCGCGACCTGGTGAAGAACGCGCTGCGCATGCGGCCCGACCGGATCATCCTGGGCGAAATCCGCGGGAGCGAATGTTTCGACATGCTGGCCGCGATGAACACCGGCCATGACGGGTCGATGTGCACACTCCACTCCAATTCCCCGCGCGAGGCGCTGGCCCGCATGGAGAATATGGTGATGATGTCGGACATCAAGGTGCCCAAGGATGCGATCAGCCGCCAGATCGCCGACTCGGTCGATCTGGTCATCCAGGTCAAGCGCCTGCGCGACGGCAGCCGCCGCGTGACCAACATCACCGAGGTGATCGGGATGGAAGGCCCGGTGATCGTGACCCAGGAACTGTTCGCCTTCGCCTATCTGGACGAGGGCACCGACGGCAAGATCATCGGCGAGTTCCGCTCGGCGGGCCTGCGCCCCTATACGCTGGAAAAGGCCAAGCAGTACGGCTTTGACGAGGCGCTGCTGGAGGCATGCCTCTAACGCCGGGCACACGCGATTTCCCGCGCGCGCAGCTTCGGGCTGGGCTAGGCGTTGGGGCACGATGCCTCGCCTCTTCTATCTGCTCCCCGTCCCGTTCCTGCTGGCCGCCGCGATGGCCGTCACCCGTGCCGATCAGGCTTTCAAGCCCGCCGCGTCCGGTGCCGGGGCGGACGATATCGTCGCCGCCGCCGCGCGCGATCCGGGGGTCCAGACTTTGGCCCCCGATGCCGAACAACGCTGGATCCCCTTTCAGCTGACCCCCGGCAACCAGATCCGCTTCGCCATGACGATCGACGGGCAGCGCGTCTCGGCGATCCTCGACACCGGGGTCAGCTTCACCCTGTTGTCCAAGAACTCGCCCATCGCCGCCAAGGCGAAGGTGCGCCCCGGCGGAGAGGCCAGCGCGATCGGCGGCGCGGTGGCGGTCGGATGGATGCCGACGCGCACCCTGGCGCTGGGCGGTCTGACCCGCAGGGGCGGCGGCGTCGTGGTCGCGCCGCTGCCCGCGCTGGCGACCGGGGATGCGACGCCGGTCGACCTGTTGGTTGGGCGCGACCTGCTGGCCGCCCATGCGCTCGACATCGACTATGCCGCCAAGCGTTTCCGCCTGATCCCCTCGGGCCGGATGCCCTTTACCGGGGCGACGGCGCCGCTGACCGTCTCGACCGAGCGGCGCGTCTATGAAAGCGCGGTCGGCCTGGGGGCCGCCAAGCTGTCGCCGGTGATCGTGGATACGGGGGACGGATCGTCGCTGACCGTGACCCAGGCGGGATGGCGCGCGGCGCGGCTGTCCGCGCTGCCGACGACGACCGCGATCGGCTTCGGGCTGGCGGGGGCCAGCATCAACGATCTGGCGATCGTCCCCACGGTCCGGCTGGGCACGCTCACCGCGCATGAGGTCGAGGTGCGGATCGAGCCCGCGCAGGGGTTCAGCGAGTCGGTCGGCGCGGCGGGACGGATCGGGTCGGGCTTTCTCCAGCGTTACCGCGTCCTGCTCGATCCCGGCGCGGGGCGGATGATCCTGTCGCCCGGCCCCGATGCGGACAAGCCCATGCTGCGCTCGACGGCGGGGCTGTTGATGGGCGTGGCGGGCGACCGGCTGCGCGTGCTGCACGTCATGCGCGGCGGCCCGGCGGCGAAGACCGGCTGGCGCGACGGCGACACCATCTGCGCCATCGACGGACAGCCGATCCCCAAGGATTATGTCGACAGCCCGCTCGCCCGCTGGACTGTCGGCAAGCCCGGCACCGTCGTCCGTCTGCGCACCTGCGACGGGCAGGACCGCTCGCTGACGCTGGCGCGCTTCTATTGAGCCGTCATCGCCGCTTTCCCCATTCGCGCGCCACCGTATAGCCCAGATAGCCGGTGCCGAAGAGCGCATAGAGCGGCTCGGGAATGGCGGCGAGATATTGCGCCATGCCCCGGATCATCGCCGCCGCCATGCCGGGCCGCAGACCGGCGAGCAGCCCCATCGGGATGCTCCACAGCAGCAGCGCGTACATGACATAGAGGAAGGTCGGCCGCGCCCGGCGGGTCCAGGCATCGCCGCCCTCCCCCGCCGCATCGTCGATGCCGTCGCCGCCGGTCACGAAAGCCGGTCCGCGAGCCAGCCGTACAGGAACGCCTCATTGGCGGGTCGCCGCTCGGCGAGCGTCAGATAGCGTTCGCCCTGCAACGCCTCGACCGCCTTCAGCAGCACGGTCTCGCCCGCCGCCCCGCGATGGCGCAGGAACGCCGCCAGCGCGGCCAGCGTGGCGGGGCCGATCCGCCCGTCGGGCACCAGGTCGGGATAGTCGCGCCCGCCGCGGTTCAGGGCGGTCAGCGCGCGTTGCAGGAACCCGGCCGCCACCCCCGGCCCCATGTTGACGCCGGTGTCGAACAGCTCCTCGGCCAGCGTCGGGGCCAGCGCGCCCACCCGGTCGAGCCCCGGCGCGGTCCAGTAGAGCCGCCGATAGATCGCCTCCGCCCGCGCCAGCGGCAGGCGGCGCATCGGCCCGGTATAGCCGTCGGCGCGCGCGACCGTCTCGGTGATGCCGAACCGCGTCGCGCCGCCCCGGTCGGCGGGGTGATCGCTGTAATCGCCCTCGCGCGCGATCACCTGTGCGATCAGCGCATCGACCCCCGCCGTCTTGTTCCCCTGTCCCATATCACCCTCCCATGATCGGAAGGAAGGAACCATATCGGTTCGCTGTAGGACAGGGATTTTACGCCTGGGGCAGGACGCTGCGCGCCAGGGCCAGCGTGCCCAGCGGCCCCGCCTGGTCGCCCAGCTGCGCATGGACGATCCGGTTGGCGACCTGTGCCGCGTCCACGAAGGGCAGATAGCCCGACAGCTTCTCGACCGTGGCGGCCCGCACCATGTCGAGCAGGTGCGGCTGGCCCACGCCCACGCCGCCGCCGATGACGATCCGCCCGCAAGCCAGCGTCAGGAACAGCCCGGCAAAGCTCTCCGCCAGCGCATCGGCGACGAAGCCCCAGGCGGGATCGTCCGCCGCCAGCTCCTGGGCGGGCTTGCCCGTGCGCGCGGCGATGGCGGGACCCGCCACCAGCCCTTCCAGGCAGTCGCCGTGGAACGGGCAGGAGCCCGCAAAGGTGTCGCCCGGCACCCGCCGGACGCGGACATGGCCCGCCTCGGGATGCATCCGGCCCGACACCGGCTGGCCGTTGACGATGATGCCCATGCCGACGCCGGTGCCGATGGTGACATAGACATGGTCGGACAGGCCGCGCGCCGCGCCCCATTGCCCCTCGGCCAGCGCCGCGCCGGTCACGTCGGTATGGATCGCGACGCGATCGCCAAAGCCCTCGGCCAGCGCGCCCGCCACGTCCGCCCCCGCCCAGCCGGGCTTGGGGGTGGCGAGCATATGGCCATAGTCCATGCCGGTCTTGTCCAGCGCGATCGGGCCGAAGCTGCCGATGCCCAGCGCCTCGGGCCGATATTCGTCGCGCCATTCGGCCAGACGCTGGCGCAGCGCGGCCAGCGTGACGGCGGGCGTGGTCGTCGGCAACCGTTCGGAAACCAGAATGTCCCGTCCGCGCCCGATCAGTACAATCGATTTCGTACCGCCAAGCTCGACCCCCGCGACGATCCGATCCTGTGCCTCGGTCATTCCATTCTCCCGCCAGACTCTTATTCGCTAAGATGTGCGCGCCTGCGCGAAACCGCGCGTCGCGGTCAAGAGCGAGGCTGCAAAAAGCCTGGCGGGAACGGGACGGTTCAGCCCACGCCGGTGCCGCCCGAGGCGCCGAACACTTGCCCCGTGGCATAGCTTTGTTCGGGCGCGGCCAGCGTCACATAGGTCGCCGCCAGCTCGGCGGGCTGGCCCGGACGGCCTAGCGGCGTATCCTCGCCAAAGCTCGCCACCTTGTCGGTCGGCTGCCCGCCCGAGGGCTGGAGCGGGGTCCAGAACGGACCCGGCGCGACCGCGTTCACCCGGATGCCCTTGGGGCCGAGCTGCTTGGCGAGCGACTTGGCGAAGGCGACATTGGCCGCCTTGGTCTGGGCATAGTCGAACAGATTGCCCGAGGGCTGGAACGCCTGGACCGAGGCGGTGATGATGATCGCCGATCCGGGCTTCAGATGCGGCAGCGCCGCCTTGGTGATCCAGAAGGGCGCATAGATATTGGTCTTCATCGTCCAGTCGAACGCCGCCTCGTCCAGATCGGCGAGGTCCTCGACCGATTGCTGGCGCCCGGCATTGTTGACCAATATGTCCAGCCCGCCCAACTCGCGCACCGCATTGGCGACCAGCTTGCGGCAAAAGGCGGGATCGCGAATGTCGCCGGGGATGGCCACGCCCTTGCGCCCCTCGGCCCGGATCAGCGCGATGACCTCGCGCGCGTCCGATTCCTCGGCGGGCAGATAGTTGATCGCGACATCGGCGCCTTCGCGCGCATAGGCGATGGCGGCGGCGCGCCCGATCCCCGAATCGCCGCCGGTGATCAACGCCTTGCGCCCCGACAGCCGCCCCGAGCCGCGATAGCTCTTCTCGCCATGGTCGGGCAGCGGCTGCATCTTGCTGGCGAGGCCGGGCCAGGCCTGGGGCTGGCGGGGAAAGGGCGGCCTGGGGTAACGGTTGACCGGGTCCTGCACTGTGTTGACCGGCGTGGCCGCAGGGCCGGTGGCCTGCGCCGCGACCGCAGGGGCCGCGACGGCCGCCGCCGCTCCACCGAGGACAGCGCGCCGCGATGCCGAAATCTTGTCCATAATCCCGTTCCTTGCCGAAAAGCCGCCCGCCCCACCCGAACAGGTGCGGCGGATGACAGTTCCGTCATGAAACGGGTAAAGGGTCAGAAGATCGGTTGCGCGACCAGCGCCGCCTCCTGCCGACAGGCGGCCGCGTCCGGGCGCGGCGTCGCCGGGTTCCGGCGCAGCGCGTCGATCTCGGCCCGCGCGGCGGCCAGGTCATGCTGGAAGGCGGGGCTTTGCGACAGCGCGGTCAGAGTCACGGTGGCGGACAGCCGCCCACCCTCGACCGCGCTGGCATTGTGCGCGCCGCAGACGATCCGGCTTTCGCCAAAGGCCCGCCCGCGCGCTAGGATCGGCGTCGCGCGATCGGGCGCGATCTCGGCCAGCAGCATCGCCCAGGTCCATCCCGCCGTGGTGTGGCCCGAGGGATAGTCATAGCTGCCCTTGAGCTCGGATGCGGGCTGGCAGACCGGACCCCGGTCGATCAGATAGGGGCGCTGCCGCTTGTAATAGCGCTTGGCGATCCCCGTCGCGCGCGCGGTGTCGGAGCCGACCGCGTCGATCAGCCGGATCGTCACCGGGGCGTTCTGCGGGGTCAGCGCGATGCCCAGCGCGCAGGAGAAGTCATGCGCCATGTCCGCATCGTCCAGCTTCACGTCGTTGGTCGCCAGCGCCCAGCGCGGCGTGCCGACCAGCTTGCGCGTCTGGCGGAAGATTGCCCGGTCGGCCTTGCCACGCGCATCGTCCGGCCCGGGCGCGGGCGGCAGGATCGCGAGCAGGTCGAACCCGCCCGCGGGCAGATAGTGCGGCGGCTCGTCCCCCTCGCGCACTTCGGCCAGCGCGGCGGTGCCCATCAGGGCCAGGACCAGACAGGATGCGACGAACTTCGATTTGGACACGGCGTCCCCCACTCACGGCTCGGGTTGAAGAAATCGGGTTACAGCGCGGTCAGCAACCGCATGTTGGTGGCATGGAGATTGGCGATATGCGCCAGCGCCAGCGTGATGCCGCCACCGACGGTCAGGATCGTACCGATCAGCATATGGTCGAGCATCACCCCGAACATCAGCAGGAGCAGACCGCTCGCGCCCGCCAGCAGCGGGCCCACCACGCGATGCTGCCGCCATCCCCGGATCAGCGCGAAGCTGCTCAACGGGACCGCGATGGCCAGCATGACGAGATGGAACGCCTCGCCGGTGTCGGTCCACTGGGCGAGCGCGGGCAGGAAGGCGGCCAGCACGGGCAGGAACAGGCAATGGATCAGGCACAGGGTCGATGCCGAGATGGCCAGCCGATCCACGCCCCAGCCGCCGCGATGATGCGGCGCTCCCCCCGGCATCGCGGCCAGCGCCGCTTCGTCGCCATCGTTGCGTTCGGTCATCATCCGGGCCTTTCCCATTCGCCCCCCGGCGGCGGCTAATGATATTTTGTATCATCTATGGCAAGCGCTAAATCCGACGACCATGCCTTTAAATTGTATTCCGTATAATCTAGCATGGCGTGGTTTCAGAGGAGGAGGATGGGATATGGCGACGAAGCGACTGGCCCTGTGGGCAAGCCTGTCGGCCATGATGGCGAGCAGCGCGCTGGCGCAAACCTCGGCTCCCCAACCCGTCCAACCCGTCCCGCCCCGCCCCGATTGGGAGAATCCCGCGATCAACCGGATCGGCGCGGAGCCGATGCACAGCAGTTTCGCCGGGTTCGAGACGCGGTCGGCGGCGCTGGCGGGCGATGTCGCCCGCTCGCGCTATCACCTGTCGCTCGACGGGACGTGGAAGGTGCATATGTCGCCCAATCCCGAGGCGCGCCCGATCGGCTTCGAGAACCCGGCGCGCGACGTATCGAGCTGGCATGACGTGGCGGTCCCCGGCATCCTCCAGGCCCAGGGGCTGAGCCGTCCCGTCTTCGTCGGCAGCGGCTATCCCTTTCCGCGCAACGAACCCTTTATCGAGCACCGGCTGAACGAGGTCGCGTCCTATCGCCGCGACTTCACCGTTCCGGCGCATTTCGCCGGACGCCGCCTGCTCCTCAACATCGGTGCGGCGGGGGCGGCCTATTATCTCTGGGTCAACGGCCAGAAGATCGGCTATTCGGAGGATTCCAAGCTCCCCACCGAATTCGACATCAGCCGGGCCGCCCGGCCGGGGCGGAACACCATCGCGATCGAGCTCTACCGCCATTCGGACGGCAGCTACCTCGAGGATCAGGATTTCTGGCGGGTCAACGGGATCGAACGCTCGATCACCCTCTATGCCGCGCCGCAGACGCATATCCGCGATCTGGCGATCGATGCCGGGCTGACCCATGACTATCGCGACGGGACACTGTCGGCCGCGATCGAACTGGCGGGCGCGGCGCAGGCGACCTCGGTGCGCGCCACGCTGCTCGACGGCAAGCGGGTCGTGCTGACCCGGACCGCGACGCCGACCGGCACGACCGCGACGATCGCCGCGGAGATTCCGGGCATGAAGACGTGGAGCGCCGAGGACCCCAATCTCTACACGCTGCTGGTCGAACTGCTCGATGCGAAGGGCAAGCTGATCGAGGCGACCAGCCGCCGCATCGGCTTCCGCACCGTCGAGGTCGCGGGCGGCGAGGTGCGGGTCAACGGCAAGCGGATCATGATCCGTGGCGTCAACCGCCACGAGCATGACCCGCACACCTTCCGCGTCGTGTCCGAAGAGACGATGCGCAAGGATATCGAGCTGATGAAGGCCGCCAATATCAACGCGGTCCGCACCTCGCACTATCCCAATGATCCGCGCTGGTACGACCTGGCCGACGAATATGGCCTCTACGTGATGGACGAGGCCAATATCGAGAGCCACGGTTACTTGAGCCTCACCCAGGAAAAGGGCGATCCGACGCTGAACCTGGGGCACAAGCCCGAATGGGCGGCGGCGCATCTCGACCGGGTGCAGCGGATGGTCGAGCGCGATCGCAACCACCCCTCGATCATCTTCTGGTCGCTGGGCAATGAAAGCGGCGTCGGCCCCAATTTCGAGGCGGCGGCGAAATGGATCCGCCAGCACGACAAGACCCGGCTGATCAACTTCCTGGGTTACAGCATGAGCGGCTGGCGACATCCGACCAATGCCTATGTCGACATCTTCG
This sequence comes from Sphingomonas sp. 1185, assembly GCF_040544655.1. Lineage (NCBI taxonomy): Bacteria > Pseudomonadati > Pseudomonadota > Alphaproteobacteria > Sphingomonadales > Sphingomonadaceae > Sphingomonas > Sphingomonas sp. 1185. Next base: position 4,044 of record NZ_JBEPKL010000046.1, on the reverse strand, counting down.
CGCCCATGTACGACGATGTCGAGAAGTTGGCCGACTATGCCCAGCGGCCCGAATTCACCCAGCCGCTGATCCTGTGCGAATATGCCCATGCGATGGGCAACAGCCTGGGCGACTTCCAGGGCTATTGGGACGTGTTCCGCAAATATCCCAAGCTCCAGGGCGGCTTCGTCTGGGACTGGGTCGACCAGACGATGATCCTGAAGGACAAGGACGGCCGCCCCTATTGGGGACAGGGCCTGGACTATGATCCCGATCCCAAGGATGCCGGGTTGCACGGCGACGACAGCCCGGTCGGCGACGGCGTGATCCAGTCGGACCGGACCCCCGACCCCGAATATTACGAGATGGCGCATGTCCAGTCGCCGATCCATTTCACCCACGAGGACGGCGGGTGGCAGGTGGTCAACCGCCACGACCATATCGACCTGTCGCGCTTCACGCTCGATTGGACAGTGCTGGAAAACGGTGTCGAGACGGCGCGCGGCAGCATCGCCACCCCGTCCGTGGCGGCGGGGGCCAGCGCGCCCCTGTCCTTCACCCTGCCCGCGCCCAGGGATGCCTCGGCCGAGCGATCGCTGATCCTGCGCGCGCGGACCAGGGCGGGGGCGATCCCGCCGCTGCCTGCGGGCCATGTCGTCGGCTGGGACCAGTTCGCGCTGACCGGCCCGGTCTTCGCCGCCGTGCCCGCAGGGTCGGTCGCGCCGCAGGAAAGCGCCGATGCGATGACGCTGGCGGCGGGCGATGCCGTGCTGGAGATCGACCGGACGACCGGGCTCGTCCGGCGTTATGCGCGGGGCGGCAAGACGCTGCTGACCGGCGGCACCCCCGATTTCACCCGCGCGCCGACCGACAATGACGTGGGCGCGGGCGTGCCCAAGAGCCATGCGATGTGGCAATATTTCTCCGAGCACCGCCGCCTCGACGCGATCCGGCGCGAGGGCGATGCCATCGTCGTGGATCACGACATGGGCGTCGGATCGGTCAAGATGCAGACCCGCTGGACCATGGCGCCGGACGGCAATGCGACGGCAACCGTCCGCTTCACGCCGCTGCGCGCGACGCTGCCCGATCCCTTGCGCGTCGGCCTCGCCTTCGCGACGCCGGGGCAGCAATTCACCCAGGTCAGCTGGTTCGGACGCGGCCCGTGGGAAAGCTATGCCGACCGCAAGACCGGCTCGATGATCGCCCGCTGGAGCGGGGCGCTGGCCGACCAGTATCACGACTATGCCCGCCCGCAGGAGAGCGGCAACAAGACCGATGTGCGCTGGCTGCAACTCACCGGCACCGGGGTCGGGCTCCGCGTGACGGGGGCGCAGCCGCTTTCGGTCAACGCCCTGCCCTTCCCCTATGCCGACCTGGCGATGAAACCGCCGTCCCAGGCGCACAGCTCGGACATCCGCCCGCATGGCGACGGCACGCTGTTGATCGACGCCGCGCAGGTCGGGGTCGGCGGCGATACCGGCTGGAGCCTCGATGGCCGGGCGCACATGCCGTACCGCATTCCGCTCCAGCCCCTGACCTACAGCTTCACCATCGGAGCGGCCCGTTGAAGACCCTGCTGACGCTTTCGCTGTTGCTCGCCGCCGGTCCGGTCGCCGCGCAGGGCGTGCCCGACCGTATCGCCAGCTCGCTGGCCCTTCGCGAGCAATGGCAATGGCTGACCCGCGACATCGCCTCCCCCGCCGAGTGGGACGCGGACGGACGGCATTTCCATTATCGCAAGACGGTGGCGGGCGGCTTCGCCTTCGTCGACGTGGACGCGAGCAGCCGCGCCAGGGCCCCCGCCTTCGACGCCGCCGCGCTCGCCCCCGCATTGGCCAGGGTCATGGGCAAGCCGATCGCACCGCTCCGCCTGCCCTTCGATCATTTCGCCTATACGCCCGATCGTTCGGCGATCACCTTCAGCATCGGCTATGAGGACGGCGTCACCTATCGCTGCGTCCTCGCCCGGCCCGCCTGCACCGTCGTCCCGCCGGAAAACCCCGGCCGCCCGCGCGGCTTCGGCGTGGTGCGCGACCTGCGCGTGCCCGCCGACAACCATCCCCGCCTCTCGCCCGACGGCAGGCTGGAGGCGCTGGTCCTCGACGACAATCTGGTCGTGCGCGAGGCGGCGGGCGGCAAGGAATTGTGGCGGTCCCAGGACGGCAGCCCCGCCAATTTCTACGATCCCGAGACGATCGCCTGGAGCCCGGACGGCCAGCATATCGCGCTCCAGCGGGTCCGCCCCGGCTATCCCCGCATGGTCACCCGCGTCCTCGCGGCGCCACCGGGCAAGGTCCAGCCCGAGGTCGTCCAGCAACTCTATCCCAAGCCCGGCGACGCGGTGGATCAGGAGGCACCCGTCCTGTTCCGCGTCGCCGACGGCAGGCGGACCGAGATCGACCCGTCGCTGTTCGCAAATGCCTATACCCTGTCGGCCCCGGCCTGGCGGGCCGATGGCAGGAGCTTCGCCTTCGACGATCTGAAGCGCGGCTTCGGCGAGGCGAAGATCATCGCCGTCGATGCCGACACCGGCAAGGCGCATGCCGCCGTGACCGAAACCGCGAAGACCTTCGTCTTTCGCGACCGCATCTGGTCGCACGATGTGAAGGATAGGGGCCGCGAGATCCTCTGGACGTCGGAGCGGGACGGCTGGCGGCATCTCTATATGATCGACGGCACGACCGGCCGGATCATCCGCCAGATCACCAAGGGCCAATGGATCGTCCGCGACATCGCGAAGGTCGATGACGACAAGCGCCAGATCTGGTTCTCCGCCAGCGGCTTCGTGCCCGGCGAAGACCCTTATTACAAGCAATGGTTCCGGGTCGATTTCGACGGCCGCAACCTGACCCGGCTGACCCAGGAGAATGCGACGCACGAAGTCCGCTTCTCCCCCGACATGACGACCTATGTGGACGTCTATTCGCGCACCGACCTGCCGGAGACGATGGAACTGCACGACGCGCGCGACGGCCGCCTGATCCAGACGCTGGAGAAAGGCGATATCACCGCGCTGACCGCCGCCGGGTTCCGCCCGCCGGAGCGCTTCACCGCCAAGGGCCGCGACGGCCGGACCGATATCTACGGCCTGGTCGTCCGCCCGCGCGATTACGACCCGGCCAAACGCTATCCGGTGATCGAGAATATCTATGCCGGGCCGCATGACAGCTTCGTGCCCAAGAGTTTCTGGCCGTTCGGCGGCTTTTCGGGCGGCGACAAGGTCATGGGGATGCAGCAGCTCGCCGATCTGGGCTTCATCGTGGTGATGATCGACGGCATGGGCACCGCCAACCGCTCCAAGGCGTTCCACGACATCGCCTGGAAGAACCTGGCCGATAGCGGCTTTCCCGACCGGATCGCCTGGATGAAGGCGCTGGCGGCGAAGGACCCCGCCGTCGATCTTTCCCGCGTCGGCATCTATGGCGGCTCGGCGGGCGGGCAGAGCACGCTGAATGCGCTGCTGTTCCATCCCGATTTCTACAAGGCCGGGGTCGCCTATGCCGGGTGTTTCGACAACCGGATGGACAAGATCGACTGGAACGAACAATGGCTCGGCTATCCGGTCGACCAGAGCTATCTGGACGCGTCGGGCGTGGTCCATGCGCACCAGTTGCAGGGCAAGCTGATGCTGGTCGTCGGCGAACAGGACTCCAATGTCGATCCCGCCAGTACGACCCAGGTGGTCGATGCGCTGATCAAGGCGGACAAGGATTTCGACCTGCTGGTCATCCCCGGCGGCGAGCATACGGCCGGGCGCAGCACCGGCCCGGTGGCCTATGCGATGCGGCGGCAATATGCCTTTTTCCTGAAGGCCTTGCGCGGGGAGGAGTGAATTCCTCCCCTGCAAGGGGAGGGGGACCAGCGAAGCTGGTGGAGGGGGATCCCCCCATCGATAGCGCGACACCCCTCCGTCAGGCCTGACGGCCTGCCACCTCCCCCAAGAGTGGACCGACATTCATCGATGCCTTTCCTTCCCTCGCCCCTCGCAGAGGGGAGAGGGTTGCGCAGACTTGGCCTTTGCAAAAGCAAAGGCTTAGTCGGAGCTGGGTGAGGGGTGGGCGC
>NZ_JBEPKL010000045.1:0-20455 GCF_040544655.1 Sphingomonas sp. 1185 | reverse complement strand
TCGCTCAACCCCTCACCCAAGCTGCGCTAGCCAGCAGGCTGGCAAGCTTCGCTAACCCTCTCCCCTGTCCAGGGGAGAGGGGAAGAAGAAGCAATTCCGAATGTCGATCCGACCTAAGTCATCATCCACAGCCGCGCGAATCAACGGCAGCCGACGCCGATCCTCAGCGTGACATTTCTTGGAAGGGGATATGGGCGGGCGCTTGCCCAGCCTGCGGATCAGATCGCCTGATCCCGGCAAATGTCTGGATGCCCCGTGAGGATTCGAACCTCAATTAACGGAGTCAGAGTCCGTGGTCTTACCTTTAGACGACGGGGCACCGAACAGGGGCGTGCCTCTAGGCGGGCTGGCGGGGCTTGTCAACAGGCTTTGATGCGGTGCGTCTTGTCGCATGGGCACCGACCCGCTACCTTGGGGACCAAGCACCGGCGGACGCTCATGTCCGTGACGGATAGAACAGAATAAAGCGAGATACGGCGATGGGGGATCAACCCACCCGACGGCCGTACCGGCAGGCCAAGCCCCCTGCCCGTCCGGCACCGCCCCGGCCCCAGCGTGGCCGGTGGTCCGATGCGCAGGCTTATGCCGCGCTCGACCTTGGCACCAACAATTGTCGGCTGCTGATCGCGCGGCCGCAGGGCGGCGGCTTTGCCGTGGTCGACGCCTTTTCGCGCATCGTCCGGCTGGGCGAGGGGCTGGCCACCACCGGCCGCCTGTCCGACGCCGCGATCGACCGCACCATCGCGGCGCTGCGCGTCTGCGCCGACAAGCTGCGGCGCCGCAACGTCACCCTGTCGCGCGCGGTCGCGACCGAGGCCTGCCGGCGGGCGGCCAACGGCCCCGCCTTCATCGCGCGCGCGCTGGCGGAGACGGGCATCCATCTGGACATCATCTCGGCTGAGGAAGAGGCGCGGCTCGCCGTACTCGGCTGTCACGCGCTGATCGAGCCGGGCGAGGACCCCGCTCTGGTCTTCGACATCGGCGGCGGTTCGACCGAACTGGTGCTGGTCGACACGCGCGGCCCCAGCCCCCGCATCCTCGACTGGCATTCGGCCCCCTGGGGCGTCGTGTCGCTCACCGAAAGCGCGGGCGGCGGCGAGGGCGAGGCGGGGCGGCTGGCGGCCTATGCGCGGATGCGCCAGATCGTCGCGGACAGCTTTGCCGGTTTCGCCGCACGCCTGCCGCGCGACCTGAAGCGCCCCCGGCTGCTGGGCACCAGCGGCACGGTGACGACGCTGGGCAGCGTCCATCTGGGGCTCAGCCAATATGACCGGGCCGCGGTCGACGGGCTGATCGTGCCGACGGCGGCGATGCGCGAGATCAGCACCAGCCTGTCACGCAAGAGCCTGGCCGCGCGCGGCAAGGTCGCGTGCATCGGGCCCGAGCGCGCCGACCTGGTGGTCGCGGGCTGCGCCATCCTCGAGACGATATTGGACCTCTGGCCCGCCGAGCGGCTAGGGATCGCCGACCGTGGAATCCGCGAGGGGATTTTGCGGCGTTTGATGGGAATCACCAGACCGTGAGCAGAGGAAATTCGGGACTGCACCAGCGCGTGCGCACCGCCCGGAACCGCACCGCGCAATCGACCCGCTGGCTGGAGCGCCAGTTGAACGACCCCTATGTCCGCCGCGCCAAGGCGGAAGGGTATCGCAGCCGCGCGGCCTATAAGCTGATCGAGCTGGACGAGCGGTTCGGCTTCCTGCGCGGCAAGAAGCGGATCATCGACCTCGGCATCGCGCCGGGCGGCTGGAGCCAGGTGGTGCGACGCAAGGTGCCGAACGCCAGCGTGGTCGGCATCGACCTGTTGCCCGTCGACCCGATCGACGGCGTCACCATCTTCGAGATGGACTTCATGGACGATGCGGCACCCGACAGGCTGATGGAGGCGCTGGGCGGCGCGCCCGACCTGGTCATGTCGGACATGGCGGCCAACACGGTCGGCCATCCGCAGACCGACGCGCTGCGCACCATGGCGCTGGTCGAGACGGCCTTCGCCTTTGCCTGCGACGTGCTGTCGCCCGGCGGGGTGTTCGTGTCGAAGGTCTTCGCGGGCGGCGCCGATTCGCAGCTGGTCGCCGAGATGAAGCGCCACTTCGCCACCGTGAAGCACGCCAAGCCGCCGTCGAGCCGCAAGGGATCGGTGGAATGGTTCGTCGTGGCGCAGGGGTTCAAGGGGCGCAAGGCCGCGCCGGTCGGGGACGATTCGGAGGATTGAGCCCGAAGCGTCGGGGGTCGCTTTCGCCTTCGCCCAATAGCGGACGTCGGCAATAGGCGATAAGGCGGTGACGAGGGAGCGAGCCGCCATGTTTCGTGCGCTGATCAACTGGATGGATCGGGACTGGACGAGTCGAAGATACAATCCGGTATTCGCGTTTGCGCAGCGGCTTGTTTGGGGTGTGCCGGTCTTCTTGAGTCTAGCGGTGATCAGCGCACTTGAGGCTTTGGGCTTCTCGCGTGACGGTCCGGTTGCCCTCGGCGTTTTTGCGCTTGGTGGGGCGGCAATGTTCGCCATGATGCTCGTATCTCTTTACCGCTGGGCGGTCGGTTACAGCAGTTCCCAGTTCCAAGAGCAGGCAGCGGCGGAGCGTCGGGAGCGAGTGGCGGGGCGGCAGGCGTTCTTCCGTCGGTGGTTCAAGCCACATGGCAGCTAGCCACCCAAAATAGACATCTTGCTCGCCCCTTTCTCCGTTCAGCCTGAGCGAAGTCGAAGGCCACGGGATGACGCCCGTGGCAGGGGTTCGGGGCGTGCACTTCGACTTCGCTCAGTGCGAACGGAGGGTGGGGAGCGGGGCGAACGGAGGTAGGGGACCAGCCCCCTCACAGCAACGCGTTCACCGCCTCCATGAATCGCATCAGGCTGATCGGCTTGGAGACATAGGAATCCGCCCCCGCCGCGCGGATCCGGTCCTCGTCCTCGCGGCCCGCATAGGCGGTGACCGCCATCACCGGGATGCGGCGCAGTTCCTCGTCCGCCTTCAGCTCCAGGATCAGCTCATAGCCGGTCACATGCGGCATCTGGATGTCCATGATGATCAGGTCGGGTTCGACCTCGCGCGCGCGTGCGACCGCCTCGCGCCCGTCGCGGACCGGCTCCGCGATGAAGCCGTGCGCGCGCAGGAGGTCGCAGAAGAGTTTGAGGTTGAGTTCGTTGTCCTCGACAACGAGCACCTTTCTTGTCACGCCCGTTCCACCATTGACCATGAGTGACGATAGGCAATGCCCGGACCGGATACAATCGAACCCGCACGCATCGAGACGGCCGGGGCGCTGGCGTTGCAGGCGCTCGTCTGGACGCTGCAAAGCCAGAGCCGCGCCGAACGGCTGCTGGCGCTGACCGGCCTGTCGGTCGAGGAACTGCGCGGCGGGGCGGGCGAGCCCGGCGTGCTGGCCGCCATCCTGTCCTTTCTGGAGGGGCATGAGGCCGACCTGATCGAATGCGCCGATTCGCTGGGCGTGCGTCCCGAGGCGCTGGTCGCCGCGCGGCGGACGCTGGAGGCCGCATGAAGCCGCTGCTGATCTGCGACTGCGACGAGGTGCTGGTCCATATGGTGCGGCACTTTCGCGACTGGCTGGACGAGGCGCACGACATGGAATTCGCGCTGGACCGGCACGACTTTTTCGGATCGCTGTCCCGGCGCGGCGGCGGCCCCGCCCCCACCCATGACGAGGCCTGGGAGTTGCTTCACGGCTTCTTCCCCGGCCAGATGGAGCGCCAGACCCTGGTGCCCCACGCCGCCGAGGCGCTGGCCGCGCTGGCGAAACAGGCCGACATCGTCATCCTGACCAATCTGGTCGAGGAATGCCGCCAGCCCCGGATCGAGCAGCTGGCGCGATTCGGCATCACCCACCGCGTCCAGTGCAATTCCGGCCCCAAGGGCGAGCCGGTGGCGAGACTCGTCGCCGAGCATGGCCATCCCGTCACCGTCTTCGTCGACGATCTGGCGCAACACCACGCCTCGGTCGCGGAGCATGCGCCGCAGGTCCACCGGCTGCACATGGTGTCGGAGCCGGAAATGGCGCCGCATGTCCCGCCCGCGCCCGCCGCGCATGCCCGGATCGACGACTGGCGGCGCGCCGAGACCTGGATCGCCGCGCGATTCGCCGAGGGGCGCGCCGCGCCGGGCTGACGGGATACTTGACCGGCGGGGCCGCACCGCGCCATGTCTCGCGCCATGACCACCCATATCGATCGCGCGCTCGAGCAGTTCGGCCTCACCCTGCCGGAGGCCGCCGCCCCCGTCGCCGCCTATGTCCCCGTCGTCGAGGCGGGCGGGCTCCTCCATATCTCGGGCCAGCTGCCCTTCATCGACGGCCAGCTCGTCACCGGGCGGCTGGGCGAAGGCGTCTCGCTGGAGGACGGGCAGAAGGCGGCGCAGGCGTGCGGCCTGATGCTGGTGGCGCAGATCAAGAAATATCTGGGCGGCGACCTGGCCCGCGTGAAGCGGATCGTGAAGCTGGGCGTGTTCGTCAATTCGGCGGGCGACTTCACCGACCAGCCCAAGGTCGCCAATGGCGCGTCGGAGCTGATGGTGTCGTTGTTCGGCGAAGCGGGTCGCCATGCGCGCTCGGCCGTCGGCGTGCCGGTACTGCCGCTGGGCGCGGCGGTCGAGGTGGACGCGATCGTGGCGCTGGCCTGATCCTGTCGGGCGGGGTCGCCTGTGGCCCCTGCCCTCCCCCATCCCCTCCCCCATCCCCTCCCGCCTGCGGGAGGGGAGCGGCCAGAGGTTAGCGAGGAATCCTATAACTCGCCCCATCGCACGCCCCTCCCGCAAGCGGGAGGGGATGGGGGAGGGAAAGCCACAAGCGAACCGCCAGCCCTTGTCCCGCCCCGCCCCAAACCGCATATCCCACCGCGATGACCACCGCCGTCGCGCGTATCCTCTCCGGCGTCGCCGCCCTGTCCCCCGACCAGTGGGACGCCTGTGCGGGCACCGCCAATCCCTTTGTCAGCCACGCCTTCCTGAGCGCGCTCGAAACCTCGCATAGCGTCGGCGGCCGATCGGGATGGACCCCCGCGCCCATCGTGATCGACGGCCCGGACGGACAGCCCGCCGCGATCGCGCCCGCCTATCTGAAGGCGCATAGCCAGGGCGAATATGTCTTCGACCATGGCTGGGCCGATGCGTGGGAGCGCGCCGGGGGCCGCTATTACCCCAAGCTCCAGGTCGCCGCGCCCTTCTCGCCCGTGCCCGGCCCCCGGCTGCTGCTGCGCGACCCGGCGCTTGCGCCCGCGCTGATCGCCGCGATCGAGGCGGTGACCGACCAGAACGCGCTGTCCTCGGCACACGTCACTTTCGTCACGCCCGACCAGGTTCCGCATTTCGAGGCGGCGGGCTGGCTGATCCGCGAGGGCGTGCAGTTCCACTGGCGCAATGACGGCTATGCCAGCTTCGACGATTTCCTGGACGCGCTGGCCAGCCGCAAGCGCAAGGCGATCCGCAAGGAGCGCGCCGCCGCCGTCGAAGGGCTGACCATCCGCCACCTGACCGGCGCCGACATCCGGCCGGAGCATTGGGACGCCTTCTGGACCTTCTATCAGGATACGGGCAGCCGCAAATGGGGCCAGCCCTATCTGACCCGCGCCGCCTTTGACCGGATCGGCGAGCGGCTGGGCGACAAGGTACTGCTGATCCTTGCGATGCGCGAGGGGCTGCCGATCGCGGGCGCGCTGAACCTGATCGGCGCGGACACGCTCTATGGCCGCTATTGGGGCGCGACCGAGGAGGTGCCCTTCCTCCATTTCGAGCTATGCTATTACCAGGCGATCGACGCCGCCATCGCGCGCGGGCTGTCGACCGTGGAGGCGGGTGCGCAGGGCGAGCACAAGCTGGCGCGCGGCTATGCCCCGGTGCCGACCTACTCGGCGCATTACATCCCCCACCCCGCCTTTCGCCGCGCCGTCGCCGAGTTCGTGACCCGCGAGCGCGAGGCGATGGCGGCGGAGAGCGAATATCTGGGCGAGCTGACCCCGTTCCGCCGGGGTTAGCCCCTATCGGTCGTCCTGATCGGCGGTCGCCTTGCGCCGGGCGGGGACGCGCTTTTCCTCTTCGGGCGAAGGACGGCTGAGCAGCTCATAGGCCGCCGGATCGATGATCGGACGGCGATCGTCGATCCGGTACAGCACGTCGCGTCCCGACCGCCAGATCGGCGTCAGCCCGCGGGTCAGCCGCTCGTCATAGCGCGGCGGATGGACCAGCCAGACATAGTCGAACGCATCGCGCGGCAGCAGCTTGAGCGCGGTGTCGATCGGCCGCCACCATTGCCCGCGACAGCGGCGCGCGGTCACGATCTCGGACGGGTCGTGCGCGAAACGCTTGGCGGGGGCATAGCGCACGGTCAGCAGCTGGCCCCCCGCCATCGACCATTGGTCGTTGGCATAGGCCAGCTTGCGCTCCAGCGCGAGGCCCGCGACATGCTCCAGCCGGCTCGACGGCCAGACATCGGCGCAATATTGACGGCCCACAAAGGTCAGCAGCCGCGCGCGCGGCGGGACATGATCGAGCGCGGTCAGCACCCGGTCGTAATCGTTGCTGTACATCCCATAGCTGACCGTGGTGGCGCCGATCCGCACGACGAAGAACACCAGCCCGATCACCGCCAGCGTCGACGCGCCGCGCAGTGACAGCCCGCGCCGGGGCCTGAGCGCGATCAGCGCGATCGCCAGAACATAGGGCGCCAGCCGCATATCGGCATAGGCCGAACCGAACACGATGCGCGGCAACAGCAGATAGACGACCGCCAGGAACGCCGCCGTCAGCACCAGATTGCGCGAATATTCCACCCGCTCGTCGCGCACGCCCTTGAGCAGCACGAGGAACAGCACCGTGACCGAGGCCAGGTCGAACGCCATCCAGCGATCGCGCAGGACCATCGTCACCCAGTTGATCTTCCACCGCCAGTTGAACCAGTCGGTGGTCTGCCCGGTGACATGCTCGCCCGAGCGCCACAGCACCATCAGCACCATCGGCAGTGCCAGCGGGATACAGCCGATCCCGGCATGGATGGCGGATTCGATCCACCCCTTCACCCCATGCGCGCCCCTGGCACGGCGCATGTCATGCTGGCGGATCAGCTCGGCCGAAAAGGCCAGCACGCCCAGCACGCCCCAGCCGAAGGTATGCGCGACCCAGAGCAGGCAGGACAGCGGCACGAAGACGATGCCGCGCAACCGCACCGCGCCCAGCCGCCCCATGCGCAGCCACAGCGCGAACAGGTTCAGCGCCAGCGCCATCGCCAGCGCGAAGTTCACGAACCCGAACTGGAAGGGATAGCTATAGGCCAGCGGCAGTGCGAACAGCGCGGTGGCGGGGATCCGCCCCTGCACCTCGCGCGCGATCCAGAGCAGGCCGGTGACGGTCAGCACGGGGATGGCGATGACGATCAGCTTGACCGCCAGCTCCAGCCCGAAGATCGGCGCCAGCGGCTCGATCAGCAGGTCGATGCCCAGATTGCCGATCATCTGCCATTCGAAATGATACCAGTTGGCCAGCCAGGGCTGCGCGGCATAATCGAGCTGGACCCGGTAACGGCCCATATGACCCGGCAGGTCGACCAGCGGCGGCACCGTCGGCCAGAGCAGCGGCACGGCCGCGAGCAGCGCCATCGCCGCCACGAACCACCGCGTCTGCCACCAGTTGAGCTTTCCCCCATTCATGGCGATCGGCCTAGCGGATCGAAGGGGGCGAGGACAAGCATCCCCCTTGCTGCGGTGCGGCGAGTTGTTGAAATCAGAAAGGGCTCTCGTCAGACGGGAGCGGGTGATCGTTTCGCCGCCATTGAACTTGCTCGGCGGGCTGGCGAGAAAATCGCGATATGGGAAAATGTCGATGCGCTTTCGCGCAAGGCATGAACCAATCGCGATACGCTTGCCGCCAGTCTTCTTTTCATATTACGAACTTCTCATCGGCAATCTATTGCAGATACCGGGGTGGGGGACATCATGAAGCGATCGACTTGGTCGACAATTGCATTTTTGCTTTTTCTAGGGGCCTGCGGCGGTGAGGGCGGCGGATCTGGGGGGACCGGGAATGTCGTCGTGACGCCAACGCCGACACCGGGTCCGACGCCAACACCCACACCAACGCCCATCGCCACGCCGACGCCAACACCGGCTCCCTTCATCCTGCCGACGCCGACCCCGCTCGCAGACGACGGCAACTGGTCGACGCTGCAACGCGATCCCGGACACACCGGCTATGTCCCGGCCAACTTTGCGACGGCGAGCTTTGCCGATGCGTGGACCATTGGTACGCCCAATCCTCCCAGCACGGTCGCGGCGCGCGCGGGCACCATATTCTACAATGTCGTGCGCGGGGACGGCCACATCTACACCCAGGCGGTATCGAGCGCGAACGGCGCGTCCGTCTGGGGCTTCGATCTGGGCGCGGCCAGCCTGGGGCGGGGACGGCGACCCTATGGCCCATCCTATTCCAACAACATGGTCGCGTCGATCACGCCGAATACGACGTCCACGGCATCCCCGATGCAGGTCATCAACGCATCCACGGGCGGGTATGTCAGCACGCCGACCTATGACGCACAGTTCAGCGACGGCAGCGTGCCGACCCCCGTCGGCAACGAGCTGTTCTATGCGGCGGGCTATTATGGCAATGTCGTCTATGACGCCAGCGCTCCGACCGGCGACCGGCTCTGGCGGACCGAGGCCGTCGGTCAATATGGCGGTTACGTCATGCAGGGCGAAAGTGTCGCCGTCGACCAGAGCTATGTATATTATTTCAAGGCCGGCTCGCTGGTAGTAATGACAAGAGCCGGGGCGGTGGTGAAATCCATCCAGAACCCGTTCTTCTCGAAAAACGGCATCAGCTATTCGGGTGAATATGTCGGCGCACCGATGCTGGACGCCAATGGCCATGTCTTTACCTACACGGATAATTACTCAGACGGAAATTCGCTGCCGATCGCGGCTTTCTCCTTCGCCAGCGAAAAGGCACTTTGGCGGACGGGCTATAGCTATACCGGCCAGCCCGCCGTTCGAGGAAGCCGCCTCTATGCCATTCGCTCGGCGAGCACGATCGTGGATCTGATCGATACGTCGAGCGGGTTGCTGGCGGGATCGATCGATGTCGGCGGGACCGAGAATCTGGCAGGCAATGTCGTAATCTCGGACAGCCATATGTTCGTCGCCGGCACCTCGACCACCTATGCGGTCGACCTGACAAAGGCAGGCTATCCGGTCGTCTGGAAGACCGGGTTCGCCGGACCGCTGACCGTGACGCCGGACGGCTATCTGATCATCGCCACCACCAGCAGCCTGCACGGCGTGAAACTGAAATAGGTTTCGCTCCACCTGCGGCGAGGCCCCATGGAAAAGGGCGGACAGGTCGCCCCGTCCGCCCTTTCGGCATTCAGCTCCGAACCCGGATCAGATCCGGTCGCGGCGGCCCAGCAAGCGCAGGCGCAGCGCGTTGAGCTTGATGAAGCCCGCCGCGTCGCGCTGGTCATAGGCGCCCTGATCGTCCTCGAAGGTCACGACCTTTTCCGAGTACAGCGAATAGGGCGACTTGCGCCCCGTCACGATCGCCTGGCCCTTGTACAGCTTCAGGCGGACGGTGCCGGTCACCTTCTCCTGGCTGTAGTTGACGGCGGCCTGAAGCATCTCGCGCTCCGGCGAGAACCAGAAGCCGTTATAGACCAGTTCGGCATAGCGCGGCGCCAGTTCGTCCTTCAGATGCGCGGCGCCCCGGTCGAGCGTGATCTGCTCGATACCGCGATGCGCCAGCGCATAGATGGTGCCGCCCGGCGTCTCGTACATGCCGCGGCTCTTCATGCCGACGAAGCGGTTCTCGACCAGGTCGAGGCGGCCGATGCCGTGCTTGCGGCCCAGCTCGTTCAGCTTGGTCAGCAGCGTGGCGGGCGAGCAGGCCTCGCCGTTCAGCGCGACGCCGTCGCCACGCTCGAAATCGATGGTGATCGTCTCGGGGACGTCGGGCGCGTCTTCCGGGTTGACGGTGCGCGAATAGACGTAATCGGGGACCTCATCCCACGGGTCCTCCAGCACCTTGCCCTCGGACGAGGTGTGCAGCAGGTTCGCGTCGGTCGAGAAGGGCGCCTCGCCGCGCTTGTCCTTCGACACCGGGATCTGGTGCGCCTCGGCGAATTCGATCAGCTTGGTGCGGCTGGTCAGGTCCCATTCGCGCCACGGCGCGATGACCTTGATGTCGGGGTTCAGCGCATAATAGCCCAGCTCGAAACGGACCTGATCGTTGCCCTTGCCGGTCGCGCCGTGGCTGACCGCATCGGCGTTCACCATCTTGGCGATCTCGATCTGGCGCTTGGCGATCAGCGGCCGCGCGATCGAGGTGCCGAGCAGGTACAGCCCCTCGTAGAGCGCGTTGGCGCGCATCATCGGGAAGACGTAATCCTTGACGAACTCCTCGCGCAGATCGTCGATGAAGATGTGCTCGGGCTTCACGCCCGCCATCTCCGCCTTCTTGCGCGCAGGCTCCAGCTCCTCGCCCTGGCCCAGATCGGCGGTGAAGGTCACGACCTCGCAGCCATAATGCTGCTGCAGCCACTTGAGGATGACGCTGGTGTCGAGGCCGCCCGAATAGGCGAGGACGACGCGCTTGATATCTTCGCTCACGGCAAAGTCCTTCGAGGATAGGAGATGGATTTGCCCCGGCCCCTATGCGCTGTGGCGGCCTCACGCAACCTTCGGTTGGGCCCATTCCCCCGCTTGTTCATTGCGGCGACAGCCAAAGCCGGTCAGGAGCGGCCATGATGTTCCGTTCAGGAGTTCCCGCATGACCCGTTTCCTCGTCACCGGCCTGATCGCCGCGACCCTTGCCGTACCCGCCCTGGCGCAGGACACCCGCGCATCCGCCGCCGCGAAATTCTCGCGCGAGTTCAAGGCGCGCGACACCAATCACGACGGCGCGCTGACCAAGGCCGAGGTGAAGGCCGCGATCATGAAGATGGGCAACGGCCAGAAGAAGATCGACGACGTCCATGCCGGGCGTCTGGCCGAGCTGTGGTTCGGCAAGGCCGATGCCAACAAGGACGGCAAGGTGACCGAGGCGGAGGCGCAGGCGCTGCTGTCGCGCACCTTCGATGAATATGAAGCGGCCAAGGCGGCACGGGCGCAGCAGGCGGGGCCGAAGGGGCGGTAAGGGTCGCCCCCTTCCCCCCTATCCCCCCAGCCCCACCTCCGTTCAGCCTGAGCGAAGTCGAAGGCCACGCCCCACCCTCCGGGTAAGCGAATCCCGTGCACTTCGACTTCGCTCAGTGTGAACGGAGGGTGGTCCGACTTTCTACCCCGGCCTTCGCCCTGTCGGTGCGGTTTCCCCGCCAACACAAAAAAGGCCCGGTGCGTTGCCGCACCGGGCTTAGGTCGTCCGCAGGAGGAACGTCGTGGGGTGCGGGGGTTCTTGTCGCCCCCGCTCCCGATCAGTTGTAGGCGCGCTCGCCGTGCTCGCCGAGGTCGAGGCCTTCCTGCTCGACTTCCTTCGAGACGCGCAGGCCGGTGACCGCCTTGGCGATGTACATGGCGATGACGGTGCCGATGGTGGCCCAGACGATGGTCGTGGCGACCGCGCCGAGCTGGACCAGCAGCTTCGAGCTCATGACGTAATCCGCCGCACCCGGACCGCCCAGCGAGGGGGCGTAGACCACGGCGGTGCCGATCGCGCCGATCATGCCACCGATGCCGTGCACGCCGAAGGCGTCGAGCGCATCGTCATAGCCGAGCTTGGGCTTCAGGACCGACACCGCATAGAAGCAGATCACGCTGGCGATGGCGCCCAGCACGATCGCGCCGAACGGGCCCGAATTGCCCGCCGCCGGGGTCACCGCGACCAGACCGGCGACGATACCCGAGCAGAAGCCCAGCGCCGAACCCTTATGCCCCGCCAGACGCTCGGCGAGCATCCAGAACAGGCCGCCCGACGCCGTCGCGACGAAGGTGTTGATCATCGCCAGACCCGCCGAGCCATTGGCCTCCAGCGCGGAGCCCGCGTTGAACCCGAACCAGCCGACCCACAGCAGGCCGGTGCCCACGCCGGTCAGCGTCAGCGAGTGCGGGGGCATCGGGGTCGTCGGATAGCCCATGCGCTTGCCCAGGATCAGCGAGGCGACCAGTGCCGAGACACCGGCGTTGATGTGCACCACCGTGCCGCCCGCAAAATCGAGCGCGCCCGCCTTGAAGAACAGGCCCGACGATGCCCACACCATGTGCGCGATCGGGAAATACACGATGGTCAGCCACACGGCGGTGAAGGCCATGACAGCCGAGAACTTCATCCGCTCGACCACCGAACCCAGGACCAGCGCGGCGGTGATCGCGGCGAAGGTCATCTGGAAACAGATGAAGACATATTCGGGAATTTCGACGCCGGCGGTGAAGGTCGCCGCCTGGCTGGCGGGCGTGACGCCCTTCAGGAACGCCTTGCCCAGCCCGGAGATGAAGTTGGACGCGCCCCCCGACACGTCCGGCCCGAAGGCCAGGCTATAGCCGTACATCACCCAGATCAGCATCGCGAGGCAGGCGGCCGCGCCGATCTGAGTCATGGTGGACAGCATGTTCTTCGCGCGGGTCAGACCGCCATAGAACAGCGCCAGGCCCGGCAGGATCATCATCATGACCAGCACGGTCGAGGTGAGCATCCAGGCGGTGTCGCCCTTGTTCACGGTCGCGGCCGGCGCGGCGGCGGCGGGCGACTGGAGCGCGGCGGCATCCTGGGCCCAGGCGGGCAGCGCGACGAACAGCGTCAGGCCGAGGCCCGCCGCGCCGGTCGCCAATTTGGTGACATGCTTCATCGAAATCCCCCCTTGCTCAGAGTGCCGATTCGTCGGTTTCGCCGGTGCGGATGCGCACGGCCTGGCCGACATCGAGCATGAAGATCTTGCCGTCGCCGATCGCGCCGGTATTGGCGGCGGCCTGGATCGATTCGACGACGCGGTCAGCGATCTCGGACGCGCAGACGACCTCGATCTTGATCTTGGGCACCATGTTGGTGCTGTATTCGGCACCGCGATAGATTTCGGTCTGGCCCTTCTGCCGTCCGAAACCCTTCACCTCGGTCACCGTCATGCCCGCCACGCCCAAAGTGGTGAGCGCCTCGCGCACCTCGTCGAGCTTGAACGGCTTGATGATAGCGATGATCAGCTTCACCTGCGCCCCCTTTGCGTTTCCCGCCGACAAGCATTGCAAAGGGTGTGCCAGTTACGTTTTCGTGACTTTTGCGCGCTATGATGGCGCGGCGCGATCCGTTTGGCCTACCCGGCGGCATCAATTTTTAGGCATTGGTAAGGATATGCCCAAATTTTGGGCAAATCTTCCTCCCCTGCAAGGGGTGGGGGCTCGCTATCGAGAGGGTGACACCCCTCCGTCAGGCCTACGGCCTGCCACCTCCCCTTTGAGGGGAGGAAGGGAAATCACGCCGCCAGCGCGGTTCCGCCGACGGTCAGCCCTTCGACCAGCAGGCTCGGCTGGCCCACGCCCGCAGGCACGCTCTGCCCGCCCTTGCCGCAGACCCCCACGCCCTCGTCCAGCGCGAAGTCGTTGCCGATGCCCTTCACCTTGGTCAGCACGCTCGGCCCGTCGCCGATCAGCGTCGCGCCCTTGATCGGCGCGCCCAGCTTGCCGTTCTCGATCCGATACGCCTCGGTGCAGGAGAAGACGAACTTGCCCGACACGATGTCGACCTGCCCGCCGCCGAAGGACTTGGCGAAGATGCCGTTCTTCACCCGCGACAGCAGCTCGGCCGGGTCGTCCTGCCCGCCCTTCATGAAGGTGTTGGTCATGCGCGGCATCGGCGCATGGGCAAAGCTTTCGCGGCGGCCATTGCCGGTCGGCGCGACGCCCATCAGCCGGGCGTTGAGCCGGTCCTGCATGTAACCCTTCAGGATGCCGTCCTCGATCAGAACGACCTCGCGCGTCGGCGTGCCCTCGTCATCGATCGACAGCGACCCGCGCCGATCGGCCAGGCTGCCGTCATCGACCACGGTGACGCCGGGTGCTGCGACCCGCTCGCCGATCCGCCCCGAAAAGGCCGAGGTGCCCTTGCGGTTGAAGTCGCCCTCCAGCCCGTGCCCGATCGCCTCGTGCAGCAGCACGCCCGGCCAGCCCGGCCCGAGCAGCACGGTCATCTCGCCCGCCGGGGCGGCGACCGAGTCCAGATTGACCAGCGCCTGGGTCAGCGCGACGTCGATGCCGCGCTCCCACGTCTCGCGCGCGACCAGCCGGTCGTACAGATAGCGGCCGCCGATCCCGAAGCTGCCCGTCTCGCGCCGCCCATTCTGTTCGACCACGACCGAGATGTTCAGCCGCACCAGCGGCCGCACATCGGTGGCGACGAAGCCGTCGGCACGGACGATCTCGACCACGCTCCAGCTGCCCGACAGGCCGACCGACACCTGCACGACGCGCGGGTCGCGCGCGCGGGCGGCGGCGTCGATCGTCTGGCAGAGCGACACCTTCTCGGCAAAGGGGATCAGGTCGAGCGGATCGGTCGCGGTATAGAGGTGCCGGTTGGTCCCCTGCGGCGGCGGCGCGGCGGCGCCCTTGGCGGGGTCGATCAGCGCCATGGTCTGCGCCGCGCGCCGGATCGCGGCCTCGGACAGTTCATTGGCATGGGCAAAGGCGGTCATCTCGCCCGACACCGCGCGCAGGCCGAAGCCCGAATGGGTGTCGTAGCTGGCCGTCTTCAACCGCCCGTCGTCGAATCCGAAGGCTTCGGACCGCTTATATTGGAGGTACAGCTCGCCATCGTCCGCGCGGGACAGGGCATTGGCGGTGAGGCGCAATGCCGCCTCGGGGTCCAGCGTGTCGCGGTAGAGGAACGAGCGGGGATCGGTGACGGTCATCACGAGGATATAGGACGCCCCGCCGAGGTTTGAAATCTCCCGTCGGCGGGATTCCGACCTTGTTAAGCCCCGGCCGCATACCGCAGCGCTCTCTTAAGCCCCTCCCGCAGGCGAGTTTCAGGTCGGTCATGCCCCCGGCATGACCTAAACGATGCGGGGCATCATTTACCTGAAACTGGTTTGGGGAGGGCAATGAGTCTCACCGAGACCTACGCTCGCGGCTTTTCCCTCCCCCATCCCCTCCCGCTTGCGGGAGGGGCGTGAGTCTCATTCGTGTTGGGGTTTAGCGCCCGGCGCCGTCGCCATGATCCGGCAGCGCCGCCTGGTCCGCGCCGTCCGCCGGGCCGCCGATCAGCACGAAGCGGCGATCGCAATAGCCGCAATCGACATAGCCGGTCTCGTCGATCTGCAACCACACGCGCGGATGACCGAGCGCAGCGCCGCCGGGAATGTCGGTGGCACCGTCGCAAGCGACGCGGGTCTGGGTGACGCGGGTGGTTTCGGGCGGCGGCAACATAGGCTCGCGCGATAGCAAGGCATGGAGCCCCGTGCAATTCCCGAAAACCGGCTTGGCCTGTCCGCCCCACACGCCTATCTCGGGCCGCATGACCGCCAGCACCGAAGCCGCCATCTCGATCCAGGGCATCGCCAAGACCTATCAGGGCGGCAAGCGCGCGCTCGACGGGGTCAGTTTCGACGTGCCCCGGGGGCAGATCTTCGGGCTGCTGGGACCGAACGGGGCGGGCAAGTCGACGCTGATCAACATCCTGGCGGGCCTGGTGATGAAGACCGAAGGATCGGCGTCGATCTGGGGCTTCGACATCGACCGGCATCCGCGCAACGCCAAGGCGTCGATCGGCATCGTCAACCAGGAAATCCTGTTCGACCCCTTCTTCACGCCGCTGGAGACGCTGGATATCCAGGGCGGGCTGTACGGCGTGCCCAAGGGCCAGCGCCGCTCGATGGAGTTGCTGCGCGCGGTGCATCTGGAGGACAAGGCGAACGCCTATTCGCGCACCCTGTCGGGCGGCATGAAGCGCCGCCTGATGGTCGCCAAGGCGATGGTGCATTCGCCGCCGGTGCTGGTCCTCGACGAACCGACGGCGGGCGTCGACATCGAGCTTCGCCAGCAGCTCTGGGCCTATGTCCGCCAGTTGAACGAACAGGGCGTGACGGTGGTGCTGACCACGCACTATCTCGAAGAGGCCGAGGAGCTGTGCGACCGGATCGCGATCATCAACCATGGTCGCCTGGTCGCCAATGAGCCGACCCGCGAACTGGTCGGCAAGGCGCAGGAAAAGATCGTCGCGGTGACGGTGGACCGCGATGTCGCGGCGGTGCCCGACCATGCCAGCTTCGGCAAGATCGTGCTGAAGGGCAGCCGCACGCTGGAGATCACCTATGCCAAGGACAAGGTGAATGCGGGCCAGGTGCTGGCGGCGGTGCAGGCGGACGGATACGGGATCGTCGACGTCTCGACCAAGGAAGCCGATCTGGAAGACGTGTTCCTGTCGTTGACGCGGAGTGTTGGGGCTTGAAGGTTTCCCTTGGCCTTCGACTTCGCTCAGGCTGAACGGGGTTTGGGGTAGTTGATTTGTTCGCGCGGAGGCGCGGAGGACGCGGAGGTGTACCACTCCACTCATTCTACAGTCCGCCCCAACAGGCCATGATAGGTAAGGGATGCGCTATCCGCGCACCGAACATCTCCGCGTCCTCCGCGCCTCTGCGCGAACCGAAATATCCCAACGTCCGTTCAGGCTGAGCGAAGTCGAAGCCCACGCCCCGCCCTCACCGCTCGGCGGGAATCCGCTCCAGCACCCAATCCTGATTCACCACGATGATCGACCGCACCGGCCGCCCATCGGCATCGCGGGACGGGTCGTAACGGTATCGCTGCTCGATCAGGCGGCAGGTCGTCTCGTCCAAAGCGGCATTGCCGCTGCTCTTGGTCACCACGCACCCGCTGACCCGGCCATCGACATTGACGAAATAGCGGACCTGCACCGTCCCGCTGGCGCCTGCATCGGCGGCGGCTTCGGGATAGTCCGAATCCTTGATCCGCCCCCTGATCCGGCGCGGCGGGGTTTCGTCGCCATAGCCGTCCCCATCCCCCGACCCGCCACTGCCCGTGCCGTTGCCGATTCCACCCGCCCCGGTGCCGGGGCCGGGCTTGTCGGAGGCGCCCTGGCTCGGGTCCGCGCCCGTGCCGGCGACCGGCGCCGCGATGACGGGCGACACCGGGGGCAGCACGACCAGCGGCGGCGGGGCGACGACCGGGGTGGCCTGCGACCGGATATTGGGAGGCGCGGCGGCTCCGCGCGGCCGGTGGCTCTCGATCCTTTTGGGCTGGACCGGCGGCGGGGGCGGCGGCTTGGGCGGCGTCACGTCGAAACTGTCGAGCGCCTCGGACGGCCCGGTCGAGGACGGCGCGATCCCCAGCCCCAGGACCAGCGCATAGCCCAGGCCGCCCACGATCACCCCCGTGGGGATCGCCGCGCGCAGACGGTCGCGCCAATCGGATCGGACCAACGCCATGACGGGCAAGTGGGAAGGCGCGCGCACCAAGGCAAGGCGTTACCCCCTGTCCCCCGCCCCGCGTCCGTGCCACAGGGTGCGCCATGACCCCTGCCCCCGCGCCCGAAGGAGACCGCGCATGACCGATTCCGATATCCTGATCGTCGGGTCGGGCGCGGCCGGGCTGACTGCGGCGCTGAACCTAGCCGACCGGTTCAAGGTGACGGTGCTGGCCAAGGGCAAGCTGAACGAGGGCTCCACCGCCTGGGCGCAGGGGGGCATCGCCGCCGTCCTCGAACCCGGCGACACCTTCGACAGCCATATCGAGGATACGATGGTCGCGGGCGCGGGGCTGAACGACCGCGCCACCGTCGAATTCGTGGTCGAGAACGCCCCCGCCGCGATCGAACGCCTGCAAAAGCTGGGCGTCCCCTTCGCGACCGAGGGCAATATGCTCCACCTGACGCGCGAGGGCGGGCACTCGCACCGGCGGATCGTGCATGTGGCGGACGCGACCGGCTGGGCGGTGCTCGACGCGCTGCTGAAGGCGGCGGAGGCGCATCCCAATATCACCCTGGTCCCCGATCAGGTCGCGATCGACCTGGCGACCAGCCGCCACGAGATGCGCTATTCGGGGGCGGGCCATGTCTGGGGCATCTATGCGGTCGACCGGCGGACGGGCCGCGTCGTGGTGCACAAGGCGCGCGCGACGATCCTGGCGACCGGGGGCGCGGGACGCACCTATCAATTCTCCACCGCGCCCAAGGGCGCGACCGGCGACGGCATCGCGATGGCGTGGCGCGCGGGCGCGCGCGTGTCGAACATGGAATTCATGCAGTTCCACCCGACCTGCCTCTACAACACCCAGGTCAAGAATTTCCTGATCACCGAGGCGGTTCGCGGCGAGGGCGGGCATCTGAAAATCCCCGAGACCGGGCACCGCTTCATGCCCGACCTCGACCCGCGCGCCGAACTCGCCCCCCGCGACATCGTGGCGCGCGCGATCGACCATGAGATCAAGCGGCTGGGCCTGGACTATGTCCATCTCGACATCAGCCACCAGCCGCCCGCCTTCGTCCGCGAGCATTTCCCCAACATCCACGAAAAGCTGCTGAGCCTAGGCATCGACATGACCGTGCAGCCGATCCCGGTCGTGCCCGCGCAGCATTATACCTGTGGCGGCGTCATCGTGGACCGCGACGGGCGCACCGACCTGCCCGGCCTCTATGCGGCGGGCGAGGTGACCCAGTCGGGGCTGCACGGCGCCAATCGCCTGGCCTCCAATTCGCTCCTCGAATGCTTCGTCTATGGCGAGGCGTGCGCGAACCATATCGCGGCGCATTGGGACGAACTGCCCCCCGCCCCCGCCATCCGCCCCTGGGACGAGAGCCGCGTCACCGATTCGGACGAAGAGGTGGTCATCAAGCAGAACTGGACCGAAATCCGCCGCTTCATGTGGAATTATGTCGGCATCGTGCGCACCACCAAGCGGCTCGAGCGTGCGCAGCACCGCATCCGCATGCTGACCGACGAGATCAACGACTATTACGGCCATTTCCGCGTCACGCCCGACCTGATCGAGCTGCGCAACCTGCTCCAGACCGCCGAGCTGATCGTCCGCTGCGCGCTGCATCGCAAGGAGAGCCGGGGACTGCACTATACGCTCGATTATCCCGAGACCTTGCCCGAAGCCGTCGACACGATCCTGATTCCGTGAAGCAAGCCCTGATTCCTCCCCTTGCAGGGGAGGAATTAGAATGTTTCACATCTTATCGTGTGGTTGCGGCCTTTCGTCGCAAGCCCCGGACACGGGGATTTCCCCCACCCGGTCAACACGTAAGGATACCCCTGTGTTGCGGGGTATTGCGGTGACGAAGCGAGTATCGAGCGGCGGGCTGCGTTCATGGCCTGCCGGGTTTCTTCTCTTGGGGCTCGCAGGCTGTGGAGCGGATTCACGCCCCGGCGCGACGTCCCATGCTCCCAGCGTGCCCGATCCCCAGGTTTCGGTGTCGATGCCGCTCCCCCCGCCCCGCCCCAGCCGCGCCCCCGCCGCGCCCGCCGGGCTGGTCAGCACGATCGACCGGCTGTCCGCCGGTTTTTCGGGCAAGAAGGGCATTGCGGTACGCGCGGTCGATGACGGCTGGACGGTCGAGGTCGGCGGTCGCCAGCGCCTGCCCCAGCAATCGGTGTCCAAGCTGTGGGTCGCGATCACGCTGCTCTCCTTGCGCGACCAGGGCCGCGCAAGGCTGGACGAGCCGATCGTGGTGCGGCGCGAGGACCTGACCCTGTTCCACCAGCCGATCGCGATGCTGGTCAAGGGCGACGGATACCATACCACGGTCGGCGAACTGCTGACCCGCGCGCTGACCCAGAGCGACAATACCGCCAATGACCGGCTGCTCACCTATGTCGGCGGCCCGCAGGCGGTGCGTGCGATGATCGCCAACAAGCGGCTGGGCGATATCCGCTTCGGCCCCGGCGAGCGACTGCTCCAGGCGAAGACGGCGGGCCTGACCTGGCAACCCGCCTTCGCGATGGCGGGGGCGTTCCAGGCGGCGCGCAACCGGCTCGATCCCGCGGCGCGGACCGCGGCGCTCGACGCCTATGTCAGCGATCCGCCCGATGGCGCGGCGCCGATCGCCATCGCCGATGCGCTGGCCCGGCTGGCGCGCGGCGAGCTGTTGTCCGAAACCTCGACCCGTATCCTGATCGACACGATGGAGGCCTCGCGCACCGGCCATGCCCGCCTGCGCGCCGCCGTGCCCAGCGGCTGGACGATCGCGCACAAGACCGGGACGGGGCAGGATCTGGGCCGCCGCAATGCGGGCTTCAACGATGTCGGCCTGCTGACCGCCCCCGACGGCCGCCGCTTCGCCATCGCGGTGATGATCGGCGACACGACCGAGGATATCCGCAAGCGGCAACAACTGATCCAGAATGTCGCGGCGGCGGTGGCCGATGCGGCGGGGCCGCCACGCGGGCCGGTGGCGGTGGCGAACTGATCAATCTTCCTCCCCTGCAAGGGGGGAGTGTTCACCCCGGACTCTGCAGGCGTTTTCTGGCGAGGAATATGTCGAGGGTGATCTCGAGCATGTTTTGGGTCTTGGAGGCGCGCTTG
>NZ_JBEPKL010000044.1:0-22759 GCF_040544655.1 Sphingomonas sp. 1185 | reverse complement strand
AGCTCATTCGGTATCGCAGGCTCTTTGCGTCGGGACATATCGGGCTCCTTCTTTCCCGTTATGCCCGCCCGCACACGAAATTCCTGACACTCCCTCCGGGCATGCTCGACATTGCCACCGGCCACGATCGTGTGAGCGCCCAAGCGAGCCGTAATTTGCGCATCGCCTATCCAGACACTGCTCTCGTCACGCCGCGCAAAGCCGTTGACCGCATAGGCTTCCGCCCGCGGATCGACGCTGCCACTGACGTACAGATTGAAGCTGTTGTTCCGGTCGAACCGTCGATGCTGCCCGGTCAGCACAAGCTCGACATCGCTCCCGAAGCTGTGCCTAAGCCTGAGAGCGCCGATCCCTCCCTTGGTGTCCAGGTCGTTCGGCAAGTAACCGATGTAGCCCCGACGGCCTCCTGCAACGGCGACACGGGTCCCGTCGCCGAGCAGGGGAATGTTGCTCGGCACTTCGACCTTTCGATTGAAAGAGTTGCCATAGGCCGTCAGGGTGGTGTCCGAGCCGATCGGCACGACGACCTTGCCGAATAGGTTCAGCAGCTTTCGATGGGAGTTTTCCCGCCATCCGCCGTCATCTTCGTAAAAGCCGGACAGGAGTACCCCACCCCCATCGCCGAACATCTTCCGCTCGAAGGTCGCTTCCCCGCGAAAATAGTCGTACGTCCCGGCAGTCAGCGAAGCAGTCGTGCTGTCGACGCCCGGGCTGTGCGTGATGTAATTGACCGCGCCGGCCGTCGCCCCGCGCCCGTACAGTGCGGATACAGGTCCACGTATGATCTCGGTACGGCCGATCGCCCCGTAGGGGATCTGGTTGAGCAACACCTGCTCATCCGGACCGACGAATGGTATGCCGTCGATCAGTGCCAGGAACGTATCCCCTCCGGCACTACCGGTCACGCCTCGGAACGAGAACTGCAAATCATCCTCTGCATCGCCATCCGTGCGGCGAAAGAAGATGCTGGGAATGCCGCGGAACTCATCACTCCCGATCGTCAGACCGCGTCTGCGCAGTTCGTCATTGTCGACCACGGTGATCGCCGCAGCTACGTCGATAATCGGCTTCTCGGTCCGCGTCGCCGTCACGACGATATCATTCGGGTTCGTCTGCTGGTCGTCAGCGATCTGCGCCAGCGCGGCGCCGGGCAGCATCGACAAGGCGGCAACAATCACCACCGTAACAGATTCTCTCATCGATGCTTTCCCCCCGAGCCTCCAATATAGATGGTACGATATATCATTGCAAAAAGCGACATCTAGAATCTACATTGCGGACGGACCACGGTGGTCCCGGACAACCACACCCCACCGATCCTGGCATACCTTGATCCGCGGCTCTGATAGGCCCTCCCAACCTTCCCGTTTGGGAACGGCACGCGAGACGGCGCGACCGTTCTTGAAATAGCTGCGGTTTCGAAAACAACCGGATCGGCGTTCAAGACGTCGAAATGCCATAAAATGGCCAATTACGTTCAATGACGTTCGAGAGGCGCGCTACATTCCGATCCGTCGCACCCCCGATTCCGAAGAGCAGGCCGTGGCGCGGCATGGCCGCATGGAAGGGCGAAAGCGGCATCGCGCCGATCCCCCGGTTCTGAAGCGCATGGGCGACCTTGCGATCGTCGATACGCTGGTCGCGGAACCAGACGGGCAGTTGCAGCCCGCCCGCGGCCGGCTCGACGCAGAGCATATCTCCGGCGACGGCGGCTAACGCATCGCAAAGCGCCGTCATCCGTTCGGCATAGACGCGCTGCATCGTCCGGACGTGAGCGCGGAGATGTCCGGCGTTGAGAAAATCGGCCATCGCCGCTTGGACATGGATCGGCACAGACCCGCCCTCGCGCCGCAGGATAGGTCGTACCATTGCAAGCAGCCACGCCGGCAGGACGGCATAGGCCACGCGCAGGCCGGGCGCGAGCACCTTGGAGAAGGTGCCGACATAGGCCACGCGATCCGCGCGATCGATCCCCTGCAAGGCGGCCAGCGGGCGCGACGCATAGTGGAACTCGCTGTCGTAATCGTCCTCGATGATGACGGCTTCGTGCGCAGCGGCGACGTGCAGAAGGGCGATGCGGCGCGTCAGGCTCATCGCCACGCCGGTCGGATATTGGTGTGACGGCGTGACGTAGATGATCGACGGTGCCGGATCGTCATGCCCGATAGTCATGCCCTCCGCATCGCAGGGACGCGGCACCATCGCGGCGCCTGCCGCGGCAAAGATGTCGTGGGCGGTGCGATATCCCGGTTCTTCCAGCCAGACGGTCCGGCCGCGAGCTGGCAGCAGCACCCGCGCGAGCAGCGCCAGGATGGCCGCGGTCGACGGCATGATGATGACCTGCTCGGGATCGGCCAGCACGGCCCGCGCCCGCGTGACATGATCGACGATCGCCTGCCGCAGTGCCGGCAGACCGTTCTCATCGCGGTAGCCGAGGTCATGGATATGCAGATGGCGCGCACGGGCGCTGAGGCAGCGGGACCAGATCTCGTGTGGGAAACTGTCGAGATCGGGCAGGCCTGGTCGGAACGGCAGGAAGCGTTCCGGTTCGGGTTCCGGCGGGGACACTCGTGGCAGCGGCGCGGGGCGTGCGCCGTCGGGGGGCGGAGGCAGGTCGGCCACCCGCATCGCCGACCCCGCCCGCCCGGTCACGAAGCCCTCGGCACGCAGTAGCTCATAGCCCGCCACGACCGTCGATCGCGCCACCCCCAGCATCGCCGCCAGCGCACGCGAGGAGGGCAGGCGCTCGCCTGCCACGAGCTGCCCCGCCAAAACCCGGTCGCGGATGGCGTCATGGATCTGTCGTTCGAGATACCCGGCGCGGCGATCGATCAGGATCCAGGTGGCAGGATGTGTGGCGGCCATGTCCCTTTCAACTGGACTGCCGATCTTTGCGCAAGTGGTATTATGCAGCAATCCGCTTTCCTGACACGGCGGCCCCGCAACAGGCAAGGGGGCCACATGACACCGACCGATCATTCATCCGACAAGGACGCCTATCCGATCACCGAACGCAGCCGGGTGCGGCGTGGGCATCGCCGCGCGGACTATGCCGCCGGCACGGTCCATGCGGTGCTTGACGCCGCGCCGCTTTGCCATGTCGGCTATGTCATCGATGGCGAGCCCTATGTCACGCCGACCATCCACTGGCGCGAGGGGGAGCGGATCTATTGGCACGGTTCCGCCGCCAGTCGCTTCCTGCGTCAGGCCGAGGGGCAGCGCGTCTGCCTGACCGTCAGCCATATGGACGGCTATGTGCTGGCGCGGTCGGCCTTCAATCATTCGGTCAACTACCGCTCGGCGATGGTCTTCGGCATCGCGCGGGTCGTCGAGGAACCCGACGCGATCGCCGACGCGCTGCGGCGGTTCACCGACGGCTTGTTCCCCGGTCGCTGGGAGACATTGCGGCCGATGAGCACGCAGGAACTGAAGGCAACCAGTGTCCTGTACCTCGATATTGAGGAAGCCAGCGTGAAGGCACGGGCCGAGCCGCCCGGCGACGGCGACGAGGCGGCGCACCCGGTCTGGGCCGGGGTGCTGCCGATCCGCAGCACCTTCGCCGCACCCGAACCCGCCCCCGAACTGGGCGGGGATATCGCTTTCCCCGCGGGCCTGTCCGCCCTGCTCGCATCGGGGCGGCTACGGTGATCGCCGGTCCCAGGCCGGATCGGACCGACGACCTGCCGCTCGGTGCCGTCGTCACCGGTCCGGCTCCGCCATTGCCGGGGTTCGATATCCATGCCGGTAGCACCGTTACGCTCGAACCGCTCGGGATGGCGCACGCGGCCGATCTCTGGCGTGTCGCGCAAGGGGCGGATCGCTCCTTCACCTATCTGCGCTATGGGCCGTTCGCGACGGAGGAGGCGTTCGCCGCGCATGTCGCGGGATTGTCCGGGATCGGCCGGCAACCCTTCTTCGCCGTGATCCCGCGAGCCAGCGGAACGGCTGCGGGCTGGGCCTCCTTCTGTGATATCGCGCCGGACGATGCTGCCATCGAGATCGGCAGCATCTGGTTCTCACCCGCCCTGCAGCGCACCCGCGCCGCGACCGAAGCAATATTCCTGATGATGAACCATGCCTACGCGCTCGGCTATCACCGGGTCGTCTGGCGCTGCAACGCCCTGAACGTAGCGTCTATCCGCGCTGCCAGCCGCTTCGGTTTCACCCATGAAGGGACATGGCGGTGCGACGGGATCGTGAAGGGCCGTCGTCGTGATACCGCATGGTTCTCCCTCCTGGCGCCTGAGTGGCCTGCACAACGTGATCGTTTCAAGGCCTGGCTCGACGACGACAATTTTGACGAGAATGGCGTCGCCAGGAAGCCGCTTTGAGGGTGATCCGGCCTACCGGTGCTTTTCATTGGAGCGGCGGCCAGCATAGCAGAGGCATTCCTGTTGGGATGGTGAAATGGCAGTTTATCCAGTGTCTCAATATTCTGTTTGATAGGTGTTTTGGGACAAAGGGGTGGGTGATTGTCCGCCAATGTCGATCGCCCGATAGGGCAGCTATGGGCAATCTTGCAGGTGCCACAGGTAGGCGCTTCTCGCCAGCCTGGGACCCATCCCGCGCTGGCGATCCAACACCGCCGTGATCAGCCGAGTATCTCTCGACGTACGATTTCCGCGCCAGCACCCAGCGCCTTCAGCTTGCCCCGTGCGACGTTGCGCGCCAGCGGCGCCATCCCGCAATTGGTCGCGGGCAAGAGCTTGTCGGCATCGACGAAGCGCAGCGCTTTGCGCAGCGTGTCGGCGACCTGTTCCGGTGTCTCGATCGTGTCCGTCGCGACGTCGATCGCACCAACCATCACCTTCTTGCCCCGGATCAGTTCGATCAGGTCCATCGGCACGTGCGAGTTCTGGCATTCGAGCGAGATGATATCGATCTTCGACCTCTGGAGGTTGGGGAAGGTCTCCTCATACTGGCGCCATTCGGAACCAAGAGTCTTCTTCCAATCTGTATTGGCCTTGATGCCATAGCCATAGCAGATGTGGACAGCGGTCTCGGCCTTCAGCCCTTCGGCCGCGCGCTCCAGTGTGGCGATGCCCCAGTCGTTCGCTTCGTCGAAGAATACGTTGAAGGCGGGTTCGTCGAACTGGATGATGTCGACGCCAGCTGCTTCCAGCTCGCGCGCTTCCTCGTTGAGGATGCGGGCGAACTCCCATGCCAGCTTTTCCCGGCTCCGGTAATGGGCGTCGTACAGGGTGTCGATCATCGTCATCGGCCCGGGCAGCGTCCATTTGATCGGCTGATCGGTCTGGGCGCGCAGGAAACGGGCGTCATCGACGAACACCGACGTCGGCCGCGAGACGGCTCCGACGACCGTCGGCACGCTGGCGTCATAGCGGTTGCGGATGCGCACCGTCTCGCGCTTCTCGAAATCGACGCCGTCCAGATGCTCGATGAACGTCGTGACGAAGTGTTGGCGGGTCTGCTCGCCGTCCCCCAGAATGTCGATGCCGGCCTGCCGCTGATCGTCGACTGCCAGGCGCAGCGCATCCTGCTTGCCCGCGACCAACTCTTCGCCCTCCAGCTTCCACGGCGACCACAGGGTCTCAGGCTGGGCCAGCCAGAATGGCTTGGGCAGACTGCCCGCGGTCGTCGTCGGCAACAATGTCGTCATGATGCAAATACCTGTCGTGTGGGTGGGGATCAAAGTCCGCAGGTCGCGGACCAGCGCTGAAGCGCGGGCCAATGCGGCTTGATGAAATGCTCTTCGGCGAATTTGCCCTGCTCGACGGCGAGGCGGCTGCGTTCCTCGCGATCGTAGACGATGCGGGTCAGCGAATAGTCCTGATACCTCAGGCTCGGCTGATAATGCTCCGCCGCGACCGAGTTCGCGTTGTAGATTTCCGGGCGATAGATCTTCTGGAACGTCTCCATCGTCGCGATGGTGCTGGCGAGTTCGAGGTTGGTGTAGTCGCTGACCAGATCGCCGATGTGGTAGAAGGCGAACGGCGCGACGCTGTGTGGCGGCATGAAATACCGCACCTTCATGCCCATCTTCGCAAAATACCGATCGGTGGACGAGAATTTGTCGTTGCGATACTCGACGCCCAGGATCGGATGCACGTTGGCGGTCCGGTGATAGACCCCCTTGCTCGATACGCTGAGGCAGATGACCGGGGGTTTGCGGAAGTGGTCGCGGTAGGCGCTCGATCCAAGGAAATGCTTGAACAGGTTGCCATGCAGATCGCCGAACCCCTCCGGCGCGCCGCCACCCCCGGCCTTCAGGTGATCGGGCAGGACGACGCTGAAGTCGTAATCGCGAATATAGGACGAGAAGTTGTTGCCGATCATGCCATCGCTGCGCTCGCCGCTGATCCGGTCGGTCACGGTGGTGTGCAGGATTTCGATCAGCGGAAACGCTTCGTCGTCCGCGCCGTCCCCGAGCGTGAGCGCGGCCGAGACGATTGTCAGCTCCAGCGTGTATCGATCGCCCCTGGGGTTATCCCAGTGCATCAGCGCGTTGAAGCGGTGGTCGATCATCACCAGCGTGTTGCGCAGATTCTCCTGGCGGCTGTCCCCACGCGCGAGATTGGCGAAGTTGGTGGTGATGCGCGTGTTGTCGGCGGGACGATAATCCTCGTCGAACGGGATATGGCTGATCGAGAATGTGAACCCGCTATTCGTCATGACTCACCCAGGCTTTGCGGGCGGGAGGTCAGGCGAAAGCGCGCAAGGCGTGAACAGGCCCGGATGGCGGCAAGCCACGGACCGTCGCATCAAGCGCGATCCACCGGAGGAACCCCCGTCCGAGGAACGTTATGGCGTCGAAAGGCAGGTCTCCTGGCTCACGGGTCAACGCGGTGGCTCCGGCCTTCCCAGGCTCCTTGCGAGAACCCAGTGACACGAAATGGAGCCGCCACTCGCCGCTTACAGTTGCGGGGGCAGCGCCGGATTCTGCCCCAAAGGACACCACCGGCTTCCCGTCTTAGCCCCATCGCCACGCCTGGGATGGGGAACCTCGACATATCCGTTCAACACCATCAGCCCGATGGAGTCAACGATCATATAAAGATATCTTTATATCTTGATCCCGTTCGAAGCGCCGTCGTGATCGTGTGGCGTCGGTCACGCCATGCGCTGTCGGCCCCCCTGATCTTGACCTGAAGGGACGTTTTCTGCGACCCCGGCACGGTCAAGGTTCCTTTGCCGGATGGCCGAAGGCTAAGACGGGAAATCGGTTCGATGCCGATGCTGCCCCCGCAACTGTAAGCGGCGAGTAGAAATCCCCTCGTGTGTCACTGGCGCCTGGGTGCCGGGAAGGCCGGGGTTTTTATGACGACCTGCAAGCCAAGAGACCTGCCTTCGACGCCATAGCGACCACCGGCGGGGTGCCCGGTCTGGCCGCTGCGTTGCTGCGGGAAGAGGTACACCTCTCCCATTGGCCGCTGGCGTCTGGATGCCCTCGCGAATGGTTGAGGATCAGGATGTCACAGGAATACCGCAGCACCCCCATCCAGCTGATCGACATGCTCTTTCCCGGCGATGCCAATCACCACGGTACATTATTCGGTGGGGTGGCTTTGGAGCACATGGACAAAATCGCCTTCCTGGCAGCGTCTCGTCACGGCCGTGCTGCCTTCGTCACCGCGCCGTCGGAAAAAATTGATTTCGCAGCGCCAGCCAAGATCAGAGACATGGTGGAGGTGACGGGCCATGTCGTGGGGGGCGGCCGGAACTCGCTCGACGTCGAGGTCGAACTGATCGCGGAGGCATCGGTATCGGGCCTACGACGGCTATGTACCCGTGGTCGGTTCACGCTCGTTGCCGTCGGAAGCGAAGACCCTCTGCCCCCGATTGGTGAGACGGTTCCGAGAGATGCGGCGCAGCCGTTGCGAATGGTCGACATGATCTTCCCGAACCAGACCAGCCATTACGGCACCCCCTATGGCGGCGACGCGCTTTGCATGATGGGCACTTCGGCCGCGAAGTCAGCGTCACGCCCGAAGATCACCGGATCGAGCCCATGCGAGATTGCGATCGCGGCCTCGGTGTCCGATCCCACGCTCCCGATCACCGTGGCACCGAGGCGCTTGGCCCAAGAGGGTGGCGAACGCCCCTATCCGCGTCGATCCTTGGCCGTCGGGGAGCGGCGGTGGCAGTTTGACGGTCAACCACGCCGCCACCCACACCAACCCCAGCGCGCCTGAGACGAGGAACGCCGCCTGCCACCCGAATGCGACCGCGAGCGCCGGGATCGCCAGCGGGGTGATGAGCGCACCAATATTAGACGCGGTATCACCGATGCCGAGCGCGATTGACCGATCCTTCTGTTCGAATAGGTGGCAGCGGACTTGACCGCAGCCGGTGTCCCGATCGATTCCGCCGCGCCAAGTATGACTCCGGCTCCGATGAAGCCGGACAAAGTCGCGTCGGCTCTCTACCGCAAGCGTGCAACAGCCCCTCCACGAAGAGGCTTACTCTACCCCACAGCGGATGAGCCATATCCGCTCGAAACCGGTCGAGTGACACCAATCCCTTTTATTCCTACTTGATAGATATGATTTGTTCCGGGAAGCGGGCCGGCGACCTAAGCTTGCCTGGTTCGCGAGGCACTCAGACGGGGCCGCGACGGTCATGCATCGGTCCGGGGAGAGGGCCGCCGCGCCAGATCAGAATCATAGGGGGAACGGCTCATGCCGAACCGATTGCGGCCGCGCGCCGTACGACACGAACGACGGTCGCATCGGGGTGCGATCGCCGTGCTGGCGGGCGTCGCCATGCTGGCAACCGTCCCGTCGCCGACGTTCGCGTCCGAACCGGATGCCGCCCCGTCGCTAGAGCAGGTGCTGGCCCGCCGACGCGCGGCGCAGGCAAGCCCCGATGCGGAGCAGGTCATCGAAACGCGGGCCACGGCGGAAAGCGGTTCGGGCGTACGACGCCTGCGGATCGGCGATTTCCAGTATCTGAGTGATAGCGACCGCGGCTATGCTGGCTATGATCTGGGCGCGGGATCGTGGGACACGTTCGCGGCGGTGTTGGCCAGCGCGCTGGCCGACGAATTCGCGACCCAGGCAGCACGGCGCAAGCTGCCCGTCGACGCGATCGACATCGTCCTGACCAGTCACCCAGACGCCCCCGAAATCGCCCGCACGCGTAAGGTGTCCTATCCCCGCAACCTTGCCTACACCGCCTATATCGCGTCGTCGGCCAGCGACGCCGACCTCGAATCGCTGCGGCAGGATGTCGAACGCGCATCGCCGGTGCTGGCCGCCGTGCGCGATCCGCAGGCGATCGCCCACGGTCCCGTCGGATTGACCGTCAGCGCGGCGCAACCCGATGCCGGTGCGCCGCCCGGACTGCGCGATTTCCTGGTCGAAAAGCGCCAGGCGATCGCGCGACTGGCGCAGGCCGCCGCCGCCGGCACCGCCGCGCCGCCGACCGGGCTGCGCGCCCATGCCCGTATCGAACCGCACAGCGGCCTGCGCACCACCCGGACCGGCAAGGGCAATTACCATATCCTGCACGACAGCCGGGCGGACCGCGCGGGCAATGGCCTCGCCCCGACGGTCGAAGAGCATCTGGTCGGCGTGCTCGCGACCTGCATGACCCATATCTTCGAGATCGAGGCCGCGAAACGCAACATCGTGCTGGATGGCCTGGAAGTGCGCACCCGCGCAGTCCTGCCGCCGCGCGGCGACGGGGCGACGGCGGCCCGGTTCCGCGACATCGCCTATACTGTGGCGATCGCATCGCCCGAACCGGCCGCGCGGATCGATGGATTGCGCGACGCAGTCGAGGCGTCCTGCC
Source organism: Sphingomonas sp. 1185 (assembly GCF_040544655.1). Lineage (NCBI taxonomy): Bacteria > Pseudomonadati > Pseudomonadota > Alphaproteobacteria > Sphingomonadales > Sphingomonadaceae > Sphingomonas > Sphingomonas sp. 1185. The sequence goes on along the minus strand of NZ_JBEPKL010000044.1, from coordinate 13,006 downwards.
CGATCTACAACCTGTTGCGCGATCCGCAGTCGATCGCCGGCCGGATCGTACGCGGCCGGTACGAATCGCAAATGGCCACCGCGGCGCGCTGAAGCGCCCGCACGGTGCACGTCCGCGATCTGCGCCGCAGACGGTGCCCGACATCACATCTTATCCTTGGGGAGAATCATGAAGAACTGCGCCTTTTTGCTGGCGGCGACCGCACTCCTAGCCGCACCGTCCGCCTTTGCCGAACCGCGCGATGGCACACCGCCGCGCGCCGACGCCGCGGAGACGGAGGAAGCGAAGGAAAGTCCCGACAGCGATATCGTCGTTAACGGCCGCAAGCAGCAGAAGGAAATCAGCGGCGGTGCGCTCGGCACCCGCTCGAACCTCGAAACGCCGTTCTCGATCACCAGCGTCGACAGCGACGATATCGAGAAACTGCGCGCGCTGACCACCGCCGACTATTTCGTCGGTGATGCCAGCGTGACCCGCGACGGCGGCAGCCGCTACAACATCCATTCGCAATGGGTGACGGTGCGCGGCGCGGCGGTACGGACCCAACTCTACAACGGCGTACCGCTGCGGGACTCGCAGGGCGCCGACACCCCACCCGAATTCCTCGAACAAGTGCAGTTGCTCAAGGGTGCCGGCAGCTTCATCTATGGCTATGCCGCCCCCGGCGGCGTCATCAACTTCGTCACCAAGAAGCCGACCGAGACGCTGCTCGCAAATATCAGCGTTGGGTGGCAGTCGGCGGCGCTGTTCCGGCAGCATGTCGATATCGGCGACACGGTCGGGCCAGTCGGGTTCCGGCTGAACGCGGTCCAGGAGTTCGGCCGGACCTATGCGGACAGTGAGATTTTGCGTCAGGGCGCGGCGATCGGGCTGCGCGTCGACCTCTCGCCCGATATCGCTTGGCGCACCGATGCGTTTTATCAACGGAACCAGATCGACGGCGCCGAACCCAGCTTCGTGGTCGGCGGCAATGCCAGCCCGGCGGTGCCGACCTACCGCGACCGGGTGGTGCCTGCCCCGGTCAGCGGGCGGACGCGCTTCGCCTCGCGCGATACCTATACCGACGGGCGCCTGTATTCCGCGATCACCAGCCTGACGTGGCAGGTCAACCCCGACTGGTATGTCCGGCTGACCGGCGGACAGGTCGGCAACGACCACCGGCTGCCCTATGAACGCATCATGCTGCTCAACCAGGCAGGGGATTATTCGCTGCGCCTGTTCAACGGGCGCAACGTGTACCGCAACCGACTGGGTTCGGTGTTCGTCGAGGGGAAGTTCGCTACCTTCGGCCTCGCGCACCAGCTCAATCTCGGGCTCGACTGGCGCGACAGCCTCGGCCGTCATGCCGAAAATCTTGCGACCTTTCAGGCGGGCAGCAACATCTTCCGACCCGTCCTCGCCCGCTGGACCTATGACGACCGCCGCGACCTCGAAATCCGGCCGCTGGGCTGGAACGAGGAGAAATCGGCATTCGTCAGCGACACGATCACCATCGCCGACACGGTGTCGGTCATCGCCGGCGCGCGCTACACCGACTATCATTCGCGTGCATGGGCGTGGCGCAGCCAGCAACGTACCAGCGACTATCGCACCGACGGCGTCACGCCGACCTTCGCACTGCTCTATCGCCCCAGTTCGGCGCTGACCTTCTACGGCAGCTATATCCAGGCGCTTTCCGAAGGGACGATCGTCAGTAACCTGTACGACAATGTCGGCGACATCCTGCCCGCGCTGGCCAGTCGCCAGTATGAAGTCGGCGCCAAATGGGAATGGGACCGGTTCTCCGGCGCCGTCGCGCTGTTCCGGCTCGACCGCGGGGCGAACTTCGTCACCGACGACAACCGGCTCGTGCAGGACGGGATCGAACGCTATCAGGGGATCGAGGTGTCGGCGCGGGTCGTGCCCGTCCCCACCGTATCCCTCGGCGCATCGACGACCTTCGTCGACGGCACGCATGAACGGGCCACCAATCGCTGGCTGGTCGGACGGCAACTACACGGCGTCGCGCGGGTAACGGCGGTGTTCGATGCATCCTACGACCCCGCCTTCTTGGCCGGCGTCGGCCTCAGGGCGCTGGTTCGCTATCAGGGCAAGGCCGCGATCTTCAACAACCAGCCCCGCGACTGGACCGTCTATACCCCCGGGGTCTGGCTGGCGACGTTGGGCGGCGACTATCGCTTCCAGCTCGGCGGGCGCGAACTTACGCTGCGCGGACAGGTTCAGAACCTGTTCGACACCCGCTACTGGAACAGCGGTACCAGCACCTGCTGCTATTCGCTGTCGCCGGGGCAACCGCGCACCGCCAGCATCGACCTGAAGGTTTCGCTATGACCCGGCATGACAAGGAGGCCCGCATGTCCCCGCGCTACTGGACGTATCTTACCGCCGCCGCGCTGCTCGTGCTTTCGGGTTGTGGCGAAGAGGACCGGTCGTCTCCACCACCGAAGACAGCCACCGCCGCCACCGAGATCGCGTGGCGCCACGGCGACGTTGCAGATGCGTTTGCGGAGGCGAGCGAACAGAACAAGCCGGTGCTGCTCTATTGGGGGGCGGTGTGGTGTCCGCCTTGCAATCAGTTAAAGGCCGGATTGTTCCGCAACCCAGACTTCATCAGCAGGACACGCGACGTCATCCCCGTCTATCTGGACGGCGATACGCCCGGAGCGCAGGCATGGGGCGAACGGTTCGGCGTGACCGGCTATCCGACACTAATACTGCTGCGTCCCGATCGGAGCGAGGTGACGCGGCTGTCGGGCACCGGCGATAGCGCACAGGTCGCGTCGGCACTGGATGCGGTCCATCGCGGCACCGGCAATGTCGATACGCTGCTGCAGCGTGTCCGGTCGAGGCAATCGTTGTCGAACGACGATTGGGCGTTGCTCGCAGGATATGGGGGGTGGCACGACCCGAGCCGATCTGCCACTGCGGCGACGACGCTGGCCGCGTTGGCGGCCGCCGCCCCTGATGCCCGGTTGCAACGCCAGTTCCTCTTACAGGCGCAAACCGTCCGCCCCGATACCGCCCCGCTTTTGTCTCCCGCAGAAAGCAACCGGCTGCGCCACGCCCTGACGACGGTACTCGCCGATCCCGCAGAGGTCCGGGCCAACCGCGCCTCGCTATCCTATGGCGCGGTGAAACTCGTCAATGGTGCGGTTCCTGGCGGAGGAGCGGATCGGCAGCGGATCGGGGAAGCGATCGTCGGGGCACTGGACGCCCTGTTCGTGGACACCCGGCTTGTCGCGTCGGAGCGGCTTGCATCGGTCGACGCGGCGGTCGCGCTGTACCGCGATCGCGCCGGGCCCGCCGCCCCACCGGCCGCCGCGTTGCTGGCCAAAGTGCGCGAAAGGGTTGCATGGGCCGACCGCAGCGTCACCAGTCCCTATGAACGGCAGGCCGTCATCAGTGGCGCGGCGCACTTGCTGGCCGATGCCGGCGATGCGGCCGGGGCGCAACGGTTGCTGGAAGCCGAACTCAAACGGTCGCGCACACCTTATTACTACATGCCAGCGCTCGCCGAACTGGCCGAGGCGCGCGGCGACCGGCGGCAGGCGATCGACTGGCTGCGGCGTGGCTACGAAACGTCCGAAGGCCCGGCTAGTCGGGTGCAGTGGGGTGTGACCTACGTCGAGGGACTGCTGCGCCTCACGCCCACCGACCATGCCGCGATCGAAAAGGCGTCCGGCGCGGTCATTAGCGAACTGGCCAGCCAACCCGAAGGATACCGGCAACGAACCCGGACGCGGCTGGAAAAGCTGGGCAAGGCACTGGCCGCGTGGGGCACCGAACAGAACGGTAGCGCGACGCTGGCGCGGCTGCGGACCGCCGGAAAGAAAAGCTGTTCGGGACAACAGGATGCGGCGGTCGCCACCGCATGCCGCAACTGGCTCCCACCGGGGATCGCCTAACGAATCGTCGGTATGATCCAGACACGGCCGATCGGTGCCGTCTTGCTAACCCTGATCGTTGAGACGCCTCGATCGAGTGACGTCGGACGGAGCAAGACTATCTACGACGATCGCGTTTCGAGAAACTTCTGGACAGCGAAGGTGAGCCGAGGTCACGCCGAATCGAACTAACCTGGTGGGGCAAATTTGCGAATGCGGATGGCGGGGGCGGAAGAGGTGGTGGCCGTGACGATCGGCCAGGCAACTGCCGTGCCGATGGACGACGTCTTCATCTCGCGTGCGTTCGTCTGCCTGGTGCAATCGGGCGAAAAGCAGATCCATCATCCAGCGTTCGGCTCGATCCTGGCCAGACCAGGGGATGTCGTGGCCTTTCCCGCCGGCGCTCTGGTGACGATGGAAAACAGGCCGACGCGGGACAAGCACTACCGCGCGGAGGGATTGTTCTATCCGCCTGAACTTATTGCATTGGTGTTCGGTGATGCGGCGGCTCGCTCGCAGGGTGGAGGCGTCCCGCAGGTGCTTGCAGGCGATCCCGAGGCAGCCGCGGTCTTCGACCATCTGGCCGACACCCTTAGCAACGACACCCTGCCCCCTGCCATTCGTCGACACCGGGCGATCGAACCGCTGGTATGGTTGCACGACAAGGGCGTGCATCTACCCTATGCCAGCGATGGGCCGCTCCAGCGGCTGCGCGCGCTGATCGATGCCGATCTGGCGCATCCATGGCGCGCCGCTGAAGTCGCGACCGCCCTGGCAATGAGCGAGGCGACGTTCCGCCGGTGGTTGGGGCACGCCGGGCTGCGCTTCTCGGTGGTGCTGCGCAACGCACGGCTCGAACGCGGGTTGCTGATGCTGCAGACCAGCGCCGATCCGGTGTCGCGGATCGCACTGGAGTGCGGCTTTCTGACGCCTTCCCACTTCACCGAAGCATTCAGGGGTCGTTTCGGCCATCCGCCCCGCGCTATCCGTAACCGCGCTATCTGAGCGTTTCCCGACAGTTTTCGAGCGTCTGCCGACGGTCCTGCGCGGTGATCCGCAGTACAAGCGGGCATCCACTCTCATGATCGGACCAGTCATGCGCCTTGCCCTGCTTCTTCCGCTAGCCACCCTCTCTGCGCCGGCATTGGCCGCTGAACCCTTCCGCCTGGCCAGCCCGTCGATCGCGGAAGGTGCGATGCTGGCGCCCGCGCAGGTATTTACGGGCTTCGGCTGCTCAGGCGGCAACCAGTCGCCCGCCCTCGCATGGAGCAACGCCCCGTCGGGGACCAAGAGCTTCGCCGTGACGGTCTACGATCCTGATGCGCCAACCGGATCGGGCTGGTGGCACTGGACTGTCGTCAACCTGCCAGCGTCGGTGCAGCGCCTGCCCGCGAACGTGAGCGGCAAGGCGGACGCGCTGCACGGCGCGACGGAACTGCGCAACGACTACGGCACGATCGGGTTCGGCGGAGCGTGCCCGCCCCCCGGCGAGGTGCATCGCTATGTCGTGACGGTCCACGCACTGGGGGTCGACAAGCTCGATCTGCCATTCGGCGCCAGCAATGCGCTGGCTGGCTTCATGATCCGCGCCAATACGATCGCTACGGCCCGGATTACGGCCACCTATCATAGATAGATCGCGGTCCCGGTATCAAAGATTAGCGGCGGCGCCATACCGGAACCAGTGGAAGCGCCCTACTATTCCCACTGGGATGGTATTTTGGGATGGCGTGCTGCTGCTGGCGCGACTTGGCCGCTTTCCGTTGCGACGGCAAATGAGCCAAAGCATGTAAAAAATGGGCGGGGCTTACAGAACCATAGCGTCGGAAGTCGCTGTTCCACTTGCCATATGCCTCCGGCAGATACCGCCACTGCTCCCCTGCCCGCGTGATCCGCATTATGCCTTCAAAGAAGGCAGGCTGTCACCAGCGGGACGACAGCCTCGTCCGCGCTCGGCCAATAGCAGTGACCCGGTCAGCGACCATTCCTGATCCGACAAACCGATCCGCTCGCCCAAGCCTGCCCCCAGAAGGCAGCCCTGAATCAGGGGCGAATTCACACCGTCAAGCTTTGTTCACGATGCCTGATGTGCGCCTGAGCGCAGCACCCACAAACAGCCGTTGACGGACAGGAGGTTGTCCGCACCCGTCCAGCCAGGATCAGCCGCCTTGCCCGGAACTAGCGATGCAATCCGCAACCGTAGCGCCTCGCTCAACTCGTGCCGCGTGATCACGACCGCCCGCTCCGCGCCTCAACACGGATGACTGTGAATCAGCGTTCACCTCCGTTTCGAAATCCTAATGTCGATACGGCCTATGCGCCCCCCCTTCACTTCCGCAATCGGCATTGCGGCAGCCATCGTAACGATGGTTCGAATCGCCTGCCGGTAGATTGGCCAGTGAGCGGCGTCGGCAGAATGACACATCTGTCATGTTGGCTTGGAATCAAATCAAAGACCGCACGTTGAACTTTTTTTCCAGCGAACTGCGCGCAGAGTGGGGGTGGCTAATTTTTTCAAGAATTCAGGACGTTGGCGCTGAATTTAAGAAGTTTCACAGACGAAGATGCGATGTGGTTAACAAAACACTCTCATCCAGCCAATCATAAATTAAATTTTTGTAATCTACCAATCTGGCCAAGGATCGAGAGAGCCTTGCTGAATTTATCACGTGCCATTGCTATTCGGCAAAGTCATCACACTGACTTTGCATCATTTTTTATCGCGCATGGCATATATTAGTGAACAGGGAGCAGAAGCATGCGAGCCACGATCAAAGTGAAGCTGGTCGCGACATTCGCGATCGTTCTGGCCATGCTGGCGGTCATCGTGGGGTTCAGCGTGAATCGCTTGTCGACCCTGAACACGGCCCAGAGCAACATGGTGGATGATCCGGTCGCCTCGCTGGACCGTATGCAGCAATTCAACGATGCCATGACGTCGTCGATCGTGGCGTAAAAGAATCTCACGATGAGCGACGACACAAACTTCATGGCCAAGCAACATGCGGAACTGCGCCGGCAACGTGCCCGCGCCGATCGGCTGATCGACGAAGTTTCTCGCACGGAGGACGAAATCGATCGCGAGATGTATGCCGACGCGCAACGCGGCTGGGCGGAGTATAAGTCAATCGCCGACAAGGCCGTCGAACTGGCGCTTGCCAATCGCAACGCAGAAGCATCGATCATTTCGCTGGGTGCCGCCAACAAGGCGGCCGTGCGGATCGGCGATACGGTTGATAAGATCGTGGAACGCCAGCGGTTGGAATTGACGAAGGCGGATGAGGCCGGCGATGCGCTGTATGCGCAATCGCGCACGACGTTGTTGGCCGTGGCTGCTGCGGCCTTCCTGATCGCCATGGGGGGGTGCCTTGTGGATCAGCAGGATCGTCTCGCGCGGTCTGGGCCGTGTTTCTGCTGCCCTTCGCGCCGTGGCGGCAGGCGATCTCGATCAGAATATTGAGATCCCAAGCAACGACGAGATCCGTGACCTCGTAGATGTCGTGAATAACATGACCGACAATCTGCGCGCCTCGGCCACGCTGGCGGATCAAATTGCGCAGGGCGATCTAACGGTCGAGCATCAGCCGCTATCTGACCAGGACAAGCTGGGCCATGCGCTGGTCGCGATGGTTGAGCGGCTGCGCACCGTGGTCGGCGAAGCAACGGAAGCGGCCTCCAGCGTAGCCGCTGGCAGCCAGCAGCTGTCGTCCTCGTCCGAGCAGGTGAGCCAGGGTGCGACCGAACAGGCCGCCGCTGCGGAAGAGGCTTCTGCGTCGATGGAGCAGATGGCCGCCAACATAAAACAGAACGCCGACAACGCGACCCAGACCGAGAAGATCGCCCGCCAGTCGTCGCAGGACGCGGAAGTGAGCGGTCAGGCGGTGCAGAAGGCCGTGATCGCGATGCGCACTATCGCCGAGAAGATCGGCATCGTGCAGGAAATCGCGCGTCAGACCGACCTGCTGGCGCTGAACGCGGCAGTGGAAGCGGCGCGGGCCGGTGAACATGGTCGTGGCTTTGCGGTGGTTGCGGCGGAAGTCCGCAAGCTCGCCGAGCGCAGCCAGACGGCCGCTGCGGAAATCAGCGGCATGTCGTCCGATACCGTCGGTGCCGCCACCCAGGCGGGCGAGATGCTGGTCAAGCTGGTGCCCGACATCCGCCGTACCGCCGAGCTGGTTGCCGAGATCAGCGCCGCCTGCCGCGAGCAGGATATCGGCGCCGTCCAGATCAATCAGGCGATCCAGCAGCTCGATCAGGTCACGCAGCAGAATGCTAACGCCGCGGAAGAGATGTCGGCGACATCCGAACAACTCGCGGAGAACGCTGGCCAGTTGCAATCCAGCATTTCCTATTTCCATATTGATGAGGCGGGGCGGGATCGTGGTGCTCGTCGCCCGGCGCAACGGACTGCCGCTAACACGTCCGGCAAGTCTCGTAGCGCAAAGGCGATCAAGCCGTCTGCATCGTCGCGGAGCTTTGCGCTCGACCTGACGTCGGGCAACCCGGACGAGCAAGGCCGCATGTTCGAGCGCGCGGCATGAGCGGCCAAATCGAAGCGGTCGTCTTCGCGATCGGTGGTTCGCTGTTCGCCCTGCCGGTGACGGAGGTGCGTGAGATCCTGGATCGACGTCCGGCCTTTCGCGTGCCCTCCGCACCCGACTGGATGGTGGGATTGATCCATCTGCGCGGGCAGTCGGTGGCGGTGCTCGACCTGCGCGTCCTTGCCGCCACCACGATGGCGGGAGCCGGGGACGATGCGCGCATCCTGATCGTCCAAACCGCGCGGGATGGCGCATGGCTGGGCCTGCTAGTCGATCAGGTCGTCGACGTGGCCTGTCACGAGCATGCCGACCGGCAGGAGGTGCCCGCCATCGTGCCGCAGCACGGGCCCTGGCGTCTGTCCGGCGTTCTTCGCCGTGGGGAGGACTTTGTCGGACTGCTCGACATGGAGGCGATTGCCGCGCTGGCGGACGATCCCGCCGCGGCCTGTCAGCCGGTCGCCGCGTGAGTGCGGGCTAGAGCCATGGCTCTAGCCCTGCCAGCCGCAAAGGGGATTACGTCGATGACGCTTCGTCAATCGATCATGCTGATGGCAATGCCCATGCTGGCCGCGCTGCCGTCGCCTGCCTTGGCGCAGGAGACGGAACCACGCTCCGAAACCGGTAGCGAGGGCGAACAGGAGCAGGCCAGCACCTTCAGCCTCGACCTGCTCTACAAGGCCGACCTTTTCGGCGTCGCGGCGGGCGATGGGCCGCGGGGCGCGCGCTTTCTCGACAATGTCGACCTGATGGCATCACTCGACCTGGAACGTGCGGCGGGCTGGCAGGGGGCAAGCGCCTATGTCGGCGCCCTGAGCAATGCCGGTGCGCGGCCCAACGACATTGCGGGCACGCTGCAGGGCGTCGACAATATCGAGGTCACCCGTCCCGACCTGCTCCTTTACCAGGCCTGGGTGCAACAGCACTTTTCCGGGGGGCGTGGGTCGATCCTGGTTGGCAAGTACGACCTGAACAGCGAATTCTATGCCAATCCCTCGGCCGCCTCGCTGATCGCACCCGCCTTCGGCATCGGGTCGGAACTGGCGGCGACGGGACCGAATGGGCCGTCCATCTTTCCCCGGACCGATCTAGCGATCCGCGTCCGTCTGGAGGACAAGCACTATTATGTGCAGGCGGCCGTCATCCGAGCCCCGCGTGGCGTGGCAGATAAAGGCGGCCCGCGATCAGCGCTGTTCATTGCCGAGGCGGGCATCAAGGGGCGAACGGCGATCACGCTGGGCGGCTGGACCTACAGCAACCGGCAGCAGCGGATCTTGCCGCCGGGCATCACCCTTGCTCCCGATACCGCCGCGTCGCGTGGCCTGTACGGGTTGATCGAGCAGGATCTGATCGGTCACCCAAGCAAAATGGGCTATTGGCGCACCTTTCTGCGTGCGGGCGTGTCCGATGGGCTGACGACGCCGTTTGCGGGTGGGATACAGCTTGGCGTCACCGGGCAAGGCGTCCTGCCCTCACGTCCCGAGTCGCTCGTCTCGATCGGACTGGCGACCGCGGGCCTGAGCCGCGCCTATCGTCGCGCCAATCCCCCCAACAAGCCGCCTCTGACGCGATCGGAAAGCACGATCGAGCTGACCTATAGCGACCGTGTCGCGCGTTTTCTGACACTTCAGCCCGATATCCAATATGTCCATCGCCCATCGGGCCTGCGTCATGCGCCGGGCGTGGTGGTGCTAGGCCTGCGGGCCATTCTCGACTGGAAAGTCCATTAGGTGTCCGGTGATAGGATGGTCAAAATCGTACGTTAAGCCCGGCCACCGTGCCGATCGGGATCGAACTTCGGGAAATGGAAAGGCTTCTCAGAACCCAATACAGCTGAGAACGAAGCCTTCAGCTTAACCATAGCGGCGTGAAAAGAGCGGCATGAGCCATCAAGTGCCCCCTGTGGCTATACGCTTGGAAAGCCCCTTGGGCTGCTCAGGAACACCGTCGGTCTTTGCTCCACGCCGCGGCGGTGGTGACGACAGCGTCGCATCCAACCCGAGCCTCGAAATCCGTCGGCTCTGGGGCACTGACAGTAGACAGGGTTCCGATCACGCTGCCCCCCCGCGGGCAGCCCCCGCTGCAGCCTTCCGGCAGATATATGGCAACCATGCAAGCGATTGCATCAAGAATCGCTTATTGCTAACCGGTGTCAGTATCAAATAAGGCCCCGCAGCGGGTGTACTCAGGGAGCACCTCATGATTTGCTGGCTCGCTGGCGTGGCATTGCCATGCCTACTGATTTCGTCGCCTGTGCTGGCAAAGGCGGAAGAACCCGAACAGCAACGGGGCGATATTATCGTCACCGGTGAACGATCGACCTACACCGATGACGATACAGATGCGGCGACCCGTACTTCTACGCCGGTTAGGGATATACCGCAGTCGATCCAAATCGTTACGCGCAGCGTGATCGAGGATCAGAATAGCATCCGCCTCACCGACGTGCTGGGCAATGTTTCGAGCGTGCAGCCAGCCACAACAGCAGGCAATCGGGGTGAGATTTTCCAGGTGCGGGGCTTCGCGACACCGCGGTACGCGATCGACGGTGTGCTGCTCAACCGCGTGTCGGACCGGTCGGAAGTGTTTCTCGATCTGGCCAACGTGCAGTCGGTCGAGGTTCTGAAAGGCCCCGCCTCGGTCATGTATGGTCAGGGCGATCCTGGCGGCGTTATCAATATATCGACCCGGCGGCCGACCGACCGCGCTACCGCTGAGATAGAGCTTCAAGGCGGCAGCTTCGACTTCGCCCGGGTGTCGGCGACGGCGAGCGGCCCGGTCGCCGATACGCTCGCGGTACGGGTCACCGGCGCGGCGCAGACGCTTGGCGGGTTTCGCGGGGCAGAAACGGTGGACTCGACACGCCAGTTCGTCGCGGCGTCCGCCCGCTGGTCGCCGGGCGCGGCGACCGTCATCAACCTCGACCTCGATCATGCCACCCAGCGCGGGCCGTTCGACCGCGGGTTGGTCGTGGGTGCCGACAACCGTGTCACGTTGCCGCGCGACCGGTTTCTGGCCGAACCCTGGTCGCGCACAGCGGCGCATCGCTCACGCGCGTCGCTTGATGTCGCCCATGAGGCGGCGGATTGGCTAACACTGCGGCTCAATGCGCGTTACGTTGAGGCGACCGTCGACGACGATTACGCGATCGACAATCGCGCGCTCGCCAGCAACGGTCGCACGTTGACCCGGCGCGCGACGATACGTACCGAGCAACTGGATACTGCGGATATTCGCGGTGAGGCACTGGCACGCTTCGCCACCGCCGGCATTGGCCACACGGTGCTGGCCGGAATCAACTACAGCCGCGCCACGCTCGATTTCGTCAACGACCGGGCGAACATCGCCGCGATCGACATCCTTGCACCCGTCTACACGGCTACCCCGCCCAGCATGACGCCCAACGCCAGCTTCCTGCGCCGCTCCGATCTCTACGGCGTCTATCTCCAGGATCAGGTGACGGTGGCGAGCTGGCTGAAACTGCTCGGCAGCGTCCGCCACGACGAGGTACGTGATCACCAGACCGACCGGATCGCATCCGCGCGTGCCAATCGCGACAGTGGCGCGACGACGTTCCGCAGCGGCATCGTGCTTCAGCCTGTTGCCGCGGTTTCGTTCTTTGGCGGTTTCGGGCAGAGTTTCCAGCCACAGACGAGTCAACGGGCGGATGGCCGCTACCTCGATCCCGAACGGGGCCGGCAATGGGAAGCCGGGGTCAAGTTCGATCCCGTGGGCGGCCGGCTGACCGCCACCATTAGCGTGTTCGACATCCGCAAGCGCAATGTCGCGACCGTCGATCCCGACAATACCGGTTTCTCCATCCAGACCGGCGAGCAGCATGTCCGCGGCGCCGAACTGGACCTTGCGGGCCATCTGACACGGCGGTGGCAGGTGATCGCCAGCGCCAGTCACCTCGACGCGACGATTAGCGAGGACAAGACCTTCGCCGTTGGTAATCGCCTCACCAACGTTCCACGCTGGTCGGGGCGGTTGTGGAGCAGCTACGTCCTTGGCGGGACGCTCGAAGGATTGACCGTAGCTGGCGGCGTGACCCGCGTTGGCCGGCGCAGCGGCGATCTCGACAATAGTTTCTTCGTCGACGGCTATACGACCTACGATGCGACGGTCAGCTATACGATCCCGCGCACCGGGCTGGAACTGTCCGTCACGGGCCGCAACCTGACCGATCGCTATTTCATTGAGTCCGCTGTGCAACGCCTCGAGAACTATCCCGGCGCGGCGCGAACGGTGATCGGCTCCTTGCGTGCCCGCTTCTGACACCCTGCGCATGCTCCGGTCGCAGGGGTGGCGTAAGCTGCTCCGATGACGAGCGCGAAAGCGCATTGCCCTCAGGAACGAGGCCGCTCACTGAAGCCTGTGTATCGCTCCTGCCACCTTCGACCTGCTCAAGGCACGGGTTGAGCCGTTAGACGTGGACGAGCCGCACGAGGTGGTGTGAGCATACCGCCGCTGCTTTCCCGATTGGGAACCAGACCGTCCGAAAACAGGGTTGTGGATTCCCGAGCGTACCGGGACGGTGTAATCTTCGGGCATGGGGTACATTGAAGGTCATGCTCGGGATCA
>NZ_JBEPKL010000043.1:0-23113 GCF_040544655.1 Sphingomonas sp. 1185 | reverse complement strand
TCGGTGCCGCCATCGACACCTTCACGCCTGCCGAATGCGCCAACTACTTCGCCGCAGCCGGTTACGATGCAGACTGATCGGAATTTGCTCTAGCCGCTCCCCTCCCGCAGGCGGGAGGGGATGGGGGAGGGCAGCGAGTCTCACCGAGACCTGAGCTCGCGGCCGTGCCCTCCCCAAACCCCTCTTGCCTGCGGGAGGGGCTTTTACACCGCCCAGGCCCCGATATCCGCCTGCTCTCCGATCAGCGCCAGGCCATGCGCGATCGAGGTGAGTTCGCCGCCGGTCGCGATCTTGCCCTCGCCGAAGCGCATCTCGAACATCCGCCGGATGGCGGGCATCAGCGAGGTGCCGCCGGTCAGGAACACCTGGTCGATCCGCTCGGGCCCGGTCGCCGCCGCCGTCATCGCCCGGTCGACCGCCTGCTCGATCCGCGCCAGATCGGGGGCGATCCAGCTTTCGAAATCCTTCCGGCTCACCCCCGCCTCGATCGACAGGCCGCCGCCTTCGAACCGGAACCGCGCCTCCTCCGCCGCCGACAGGTCGCGCTTCACCCGGCCGACCGCATCGTAGAGCCGGTATCCCTGCTCCTCCTCGATGATCGCGATCATCCGGCCGATCGCCTCCGGGTCGAGCGCGGCGCGGCGCAGCTTCTCCAACTCGGCCAGCGTCTTGCGGTTGCGCATCAGCGCCAGGCGCGACCAGTCGCCGAAATCGGCGAAATAGCCGCGCGGAATCTCCAGCACCTTGTCGAACGACCGATATTGGCCGCCCGCGCCCAGCAGCGGCAGGACGAGGTGATCGATCAGCCGCTGGTCGAACCGATCCCCCGCAATGCCGACACCGGCATGGCCCAGCGGCTCGCAGCGGCGCTCGGCGCCGGGCGCGGCGATGCGGACGATCGAAAAGTCGCTGGTGCCGCCGCCGAAATCGGCGACCAAGACCGTCGCGGGCTCGGTGATCCGCGAGGCATAGCTGAACGCCGCGCCCAGCGGTTCATAGACATAGTGAATCTCCGCCCCCAGCCGCGCGAACATCGCGTCATAACGCTGGCGTGCGAGCGCCTCGTCGGGGCGGTGCCCGGCATATTCCACCGGCCGCCCGACCACGATCCGCGCCGCCTTGCCGTCCAGGGCGCCGCCGCCATGCGCCGCCATCCGGTCGAGAAAGGTGCGGCCCAGTTCCTCGAAGCGATAGCGTTTGTCGAACACCGTCGCATGCTCGAACACGGGCGAGGCGGCGACCGACTTGAACGACTGGATGAAGCGGCTGCCACCCGGAAAGTCGAGATATTCGGCGATCGCCCAGGGCCCCGCCTCGACCGCGATCCCGTCATCCTCCCAGAAGCACAGCGCCGAACGGAAGACCGGATCGGCGTCCTTGGGCCCCTTGAGGGGGACGAGATGCGACTGCCCGCCCTCGGCACGCGCGATGACCGAGTTGGTGGTGCCGAAGTCGATGCCCAGGACGGTGTGCGGAATGTCGGTCATGCGGGGTCCGCTACACGAAGTCCGGGGCGGGGGGAGAGTTTTTGTTCGTGCCTCCCCGCGAACCCCTTATCGGGGCGCACCATCCGACGGGATCAGATCCGGCCACCGCTCCAGCATCGCCGCCGTAACCCCGTTGGTCCATCCGAACCCGTCCTGCGTCGGATATTCCCCGCCGCCGCCGGGCCGCCGTTCCTCGACATCGTATTTTTCCAGCAGCTTTCCCGTCTCGGCATAGGTCCGCGCGACGGTCGCGATCCAGCGGCGGGCAATGTCCCTGGCCAGTGCCTGTTCGCCATAGCGGCCCAGCCCCTCGACCGCGATCCATTGCAGCGGCGCCCAGCCATTGGGGGAATCCCATTGCTGGCCCGACCGGATATTGGTGGTGCGCAGCCCGCCTTCGCCGACCAGGGTGGCGCGGGTGGATGCGGCGACCGCGCGCGCCTGCCCGGCACTCGCCAGCCCGGCGAACAGCGGGAAGAGCGAGGCGGCGGTGCGTGCCGCCGTGGGGCGCCGGGCCACTCGGTCCCAATCGGCGAAACGCCGTTCCCCGGCGACCCAGAGATAGCGGTCGATCGCCGCCTTTCGCCGCGACGCCATGGCGGCGAAACGCTGCGCGGTCGCGTCGTCCCCGGCGGCCCTGGCCCGCGCGGCGATGCGGGTTTCGCCGATCCACAACAGGCTGTTGAGGTCGACAGGCACGATATCGGTGGTGCGGATCGTCTCCAATCGCATCGGGTCGCCCAGCCAGCGCGAGCTGAAGTCCCAGCCCGACTCCGCCGCCGCGCGCAGGTCGCGCTGCACGATCGCGGCGGGGCGGGGCGCGGCCCTGGCGGCGGTTTCGCGATCCTCGCGCCAGCTCTCGTCGCGCGGCGTATCGCGCGCATCCCAATAGCGGTTCAGCAGGCTGCCATCGGGCATCCGCACGACATGCCGGCAGGCGTCGGTGGCATCCAGGCAGTCCGCCCCCGCCATCCAATAGTCATGCTCGCGGATCAGTGCCGCCAGCCGCCGCTTCGCCAGCGCCGGGTCGCGATCGTCGGACAGGTCCATCATCAGCGCCAGGAACGGCGGCTGCGACCGGCTGAGATAATAGCTGCGCGTGCCGTTCGGGACATGGCCGTACCGCTCGACCAGATCGACGAAATTGGCGAGCATCGCCTCGACCAGCGGCGCCTGGCCATCGGCCTTCAGCCCCAGCATCGTGAAATAGCTGTCCCAGTAATAGATTTCCTGAAACCGGTCGCCGGGCACGATATAGCCGCGGTTCAGCCCCAGCGCGGAGGAGCCCGGCGTCGCGGCGAAAGGCGCGCGGCCCAGCACGGGCCACAGGTCGCGGATGCGCGCGCGCAGCGGCGGGCGGGCCTTTGCCTCGTCGCCGCGCACCGAGAAATGGCGGTGGACGAAAGCCGCCAGCGCCGCCTTGTCCACCGGCTTCTCGCGCGCATAGGCGGCCAGGATCGCCTGCGGCGCTTCGCGCGGCACCGCATCGGCGAAGGTCTTGCCGTCGGGAAAGACCTGCGCCTCCTGAACGGCGGCGAATAGTGGGCCATAAATGTCGGCGGGCGAGGGCGGCGCGACCGGAACCGGCGTCTGCGCCTGAAGCAGCAGGGCCAGCATGGGGAGCAGGCATATCGGGCGGAGGCGGGCGGGGCGGGGGATCATCATGCTCTCCTGTCTAGGCGGTGCGGGCGGCGCGGGGCAGCAGCACGGTGGCGGCCAGCCCGCCCCCCGCCGCTTCGTCGAGGAGCAGTCGCCCGCCATGAAGCTCGGCCAGTTCGCGCGCGATCGACAGGCCGAAGCCATGCCCGTCGCCCCGCTCGTCCAGCCGCGCCCCCGCCTGGGTCGCGCGAATCCGGTCCGCCTCGGCGATGCCGGGGCCGTCGTCCGACACGGTCAGCCGGATCTGCCGTTCCTCCGTGCGCACCGCGATCATGACGCGGGTGCGGGCATGGCGGGCGGCATTGTCGATCAGATTGCCCGCGACCTCGTCCAGATCCTGCGCGTCCATCGCCACCGCTAGATCGTCGGGCAGGTCGGCGGACAGGGCGATGCCGCGATCGGCATGGAGCCGCCCGATCGCATGGGTCAGGTCATGGATCGCGGGGGCGAGCGCGGTCGCGGCGCGCACCGCCCCGTTCTGGACCCGCGCCCGCGCAAGGTGATGGCGAATGGTGGCATCGATCCGCGCGACCTGTGCCGCGCGGGGCGGATCACCCGCCAGATCGAGCGCCAGCGTGGCGACCGGCGTCTTGAGCGCATGCGCCAGATTGGCGGCGGAGGCCCGTGCGGTGGCGAGCGCGCGCTCGCTATCGGCGGCCATCGCGTTGAGTTCGACCGCGAGCGGGCGAAGCTCGGCGGGCTGGTCCTCATCGACCTGGCTCAGCGTCCCGCCCCGGATCGCCGCCACCTGATCGCGCAGACGCCGCAACGGGCGCAGACCCAGCCGCAGCTGGATCAGGCTCGTCGCCGCCAGCAACACCCCTAGCCCGGCCAGCATTGCCAGCAACGGGACCAGCGCGGCGCGGATCGGCTGTGCGACGACCGCGCGCGGGGCGGCGGCGGTGATCGTCATGAGGCCGCGCGAGGAGGGGATGGCGATCTGCCGGGCATGGACGCGCACGCCCTGTTCGGTCCGACCCTCGGCGGGGCGGGGGCCCTGGATGGCGGGGCCAGGTGGCGGCGGGGCGGGGGGACGACCGGCTTCGTCGGGGTGGGGGGCGGGGTCCGGGCTAGAGCCGGGGCCGGGGCCGGGGGGATGCGGCGTGACGAGCGGCGGGAAATCGCCCGATCCCAGCGTGCCGTCAGGCCCCATGATCCGCCAGCGCCAGCCTGGCTCGGGCTGCAGCAGCCCGCGACGATCGGCGATGCGCGCCCGGTCGACCCGTCCGTCCGGCCCGATCGCGGCGGCGAGCACGGCGATCTCCGAATCGAGCCGCTGGTCCAGCCCGCGCGTCACGATCCCCTCCAGCGCGCTGGTCAGCGCCCAGCCCGCGATCAGCAGCGCGGCGAGGATCGCGGTGCCCGAGATGACGATCATCCGGCCATGGATCGAACGCGGCATCCTCATGAGGCTTCACCGGCGGTCAGGCGATAGCCCAGCCCGCGCACCGTCTCGATCAGCGCCGCGCCGACCTTCTTGCGCAACCGCCCGACGATCACCTCCAGGCTGTTGGAATCGACATCGGCATCGCCCTCATAGACCCGCTCGAGCAGTTCCAGCCGGGGAATGACCGCTTCCTTGCGCAGCATCAGCGCGGACAGGACGCGCCATTCGAACGCGGTCAGCTTCAGCGGCAGGCCGTCCAGCTCAAACTGCCCGGTCTGGCTGTCGAAGGACAGGGGGCCGCAGGTCAGGCGCGGCTGGGCATGGCCCGCCGCGCGGCGGACCAGCGCGCGCAGCCGCATCACCAGTTCCTCGACGCGGAAGGGCTTGGTCAGATAATCGTCCGCCCCTGCCTTGAACCCCGCCACCTTGTCCGACCAGCCGTCGCGCGCGGTCAGGATCAGCACGGGCAGGGCCCGCCCCGCCTCGCGCCACTGGCGGAGCAGGGTCATGCCGTCGCCATCGGGCAGGCCGAGGTCGAGCACGGCGGCGTCATAGATTTCGGTGTCGCCCGCATGGCCCGCATCGACGCCGCTGGCGAACAGGTCGACCGCGCAATGCTCGGCCCGCAGCGCGCGCGCGATGGCGGGACCCAAAGCGGCGTCATCCTCGACCAACAGGATACGCATGATCCCCTTTCCTTCTTGTCCCCGACCGACCCCGGCTATCGGCCGATTGCTTAAACCCAATCTGAACCGCGTGGTTCAGCGGGCATCGGGGCGAATCACCTAAAAGCGGGACATCAACCAAGGAGGACAGCATGTCTCGATGGAATTTCCCGACTCCCCGGCTGCAAGGCAAGGCCCCGCTGGCGGTCGCCGCAGCGGCCCTGATCACGCTGGGCGCGGGCGGCGGTGCCGCCGCCGTCTCGATGACCCGGCCGACCGTCACCATGGCGCCGACCATTCCGACGCCGATCGCCAAGCTGGCTTCGTCCAGCGGCATCGTCACCGCCAAGGGGCGGGTGGCCGAGGTCTTTGGCGACCGCTTCGTGGTACAGGACGCCACCGGCCGCGCGATGGTCGCCGGCGACCGTGACGCGATGCCCGCAGTCGGCAGCAACGTGATGGTGCAGGGCCGCTATGACGACGGGCTGATGCACGCCCAATATCTGGTCAATCCGCAAGGGACGGTGACGCCGGTGGGCCCCCCGCCGCCCCCGCCGGGCGGTCCGCGCGGTCCCGGCGGCCCCGGTGGCCCGCGTGGCGACGGCCCGCCGCCGCCTCCGCCGCCCCCCGGCGGTCCGGGTGCGCCGGGTGGTCCCGGTGCTCCTCCGCCCCCGCCGCCGGGTGGCTGCGCACCGGGTGGTCCGGGTGGTCCGGGTGCCGTGCCCCCGCCTCCGCCGCCCCCGGTGAATGGTCAGGCCCCGCAAGGCGCCCCCGTACCGCCGCCCCCGCCGCCCGCCGGGGCTCCGGCTCCTGCCCCCACGGGGGCGGTCCGCCCGGCGCGGTGATCGGGGTTTGACGAGGACGCCCTCCGGCTTTGGTCGGGGGGCGTTTTCGTGTTGGGTAGGGGTGGGGCGTGGCCTTCGACTTCGCTCAGGCTGAACGGGCGGTAGGATTTGTGGCCTTACTCTCCCCTCCGTTCAGCCTGAGCGAAGTCGAAGGCCAAGGGAATCCGGCAACCAAAAGGAACCTTCCCCCCTTTGACCCTTTAGCACCCCATGCGCTGGCTTCGATCGCTCGACATTCCGGCCGAATGGCTGTGGCTTCAACATGTGACGATCATTGCGGTCGCGATCCTGATCGCGGTGCTGGTCCACAGCGTCGCGATGCGGATCGCGGGGCATGCCGCGCGGCGGACCGCCAGCCAGAGCGACGATCTGGTCCTCGAACATATCCGCCAGCCCTTGCGCTGGGTCGCGATCGCCATCGCGGTCAGCTTCGCGATGCGGCTGGTCCCGATGTCCAGCGACGGGCGCGAGATATGGCGGCAGGCGCTGGGCTTCTGCGTGCCGGCACTTCTCGGCTGGCTGGCGGTGGCGGGGCTGCGCGCGCTGCAGGGCGTCGTCTACCTGCGCGCCGACATCAGCGTCGAGGACAATCTGCGCGCCCGGCGCAAGCGGACGCGGGCGCAGATATTGGGGCGGATCGGCATTTTCCTGATCGTGTTCCTGACCGTCTGCCTGATGCTGCTCAGCGTACCCGGCATCCGCACCATCGGCGTCACGCTGATGGCCTCGGCGGGCATCGCTGGCCTGGTCGTCGGTGCCGCCGCGCAGCCCGCGCTCAAGAACCTGATCGCGGGCGTGCAGATGGCCTTTACCGAGCCGATCCGCCTCGACGACGTGGTCATCATCGACAACGAATGGGGACGGATCGAACAGATTCACCTGACCTTCGTCGTGGTGCGCATCTGGGACGAGCGGCGGCTGGTCGTGCCGGTCGCCAAGTTCCTGGAGAACAGCTTCCAGAACTGGACGCGCGAGACCAGCCAGCTGCTGGGGTCTGTCTTCTGGTATCTCGACCCGGCCGCCGACATTCCCCGGCTGCGCGAGAAAATGGGCGAGCTGGTCGAGGCGAGCACGCGCTGGGACCGGCGTTTCTTCAACATGCAGGTGACCGATGTAAAGCCGGACTCGATCGAGGTGCGCGGACTGATGACCGCGCGCGATGCGGCGATCGCCTTCGATCTGCGGTGCGAGATTCGCGAAGGGCTGCTGGAATATATCCGGCGTGAGATGCCGGAGGCGCTGCCCAAGCGGCGGTTGGAGCACCATTCGCAAATTCTTCCCCTGCAAGGGGAGGTGGCAGGGCGTCAGCCCTGACGGAGGGGTATCCCGCTATCGATAGCGAGTGGCATGCCGGATTGCCCCCGGCAATCCTCAAACCCGCGGGGCGGGTTTGACCTGCCACTCCCCTCCGACGCGCTACGCGCGCCACCTCCCCTTACAGGGGAGGAATGGTCAGGACTCCGCCGCCTCGATCGCCTTCGCTTCCTCTTTCACCCCATCCCCGCGCAGCGCGGCGAGGAACAGTTCGCACCACCAGAACACGTCTTCGCGCCGGACATTGTCGATCAGGCTTTCCCAGCGCCGGATGCGTTCGTCGCGCGGCATGGTCAGCGCCTGGACGATGGCGTCGGACATTTCCTCGGCGCTGTAGGGATTGATGAGGACCGCGTCCTTCAACTGCTCGGCCGCGCCTGCGAAGCGCGACAGGATCAGCACGCCGGGATCGTCCGGGTCCTGCGCCGCGACATATTCCTTGGCGACCAGGTTCATCCCGTCGCGCAAGGGCGTCACCAGCCCGATCCGCGCCGCGCGATAGATGCCCGCCAGCACGGGTCGTGGAAACCCCTTGTTGACGTAGCGGATCGGCACCCAGTCGATATCGGCATATTCGCCGTTGATCCGCCCCGACAGCGCATCGAGATTGGCGCGGATCTCCTGATAGGTGTTCACCTTCTCGCGGCTGGGCGGTGCGATCTGGAGCATATAGACCAGCGCGCGCCGTTCCGGATTCTGCGCCAGGAAACGCTCATAGCCCAGGAAACGTTCGGCCAGCCCCTTGGAATAGTCGAGCCGGTCGACCCCGACGATCAGGCTGCGGCCGGTCGCCGACATATACATGCGTTCGCGCGCGAAACGGGCGTCGTGGCCGCTGGCGGCTTCCTCGAACTCCTTGGTTTCGATGCCGATCGGCGCGCGGATCGCCTGGATGGTCTTGCCGTTCCACGTCACCGCGCCATTCTCGCCCAGCGTGCCGCCCAGCTCCTTGGTCACATAGTCGCGGAAGCTGTCGAGCCAGTCCTCGGTATGGAACCCCACCACGTCATAGGCGAAGAGCGATTCCACCAGCTTGCGATGGCTGGGCAGCGACATCAGCAGCCGCACCGGCGGCCAGGGAATGTGGAGGAAGAAGCCGATCCGGTTCTTGAACCCGCGCTTGCGCAGGTCACGGCCCAGCGGGATCAGGTGATAGTCGTGGACCCAGACCAGATCGTCGGGCTCGATCAGCGGCTGCACCGTCTCGGCGAAGCGCTCGTTGACGCGGGCATAGCCGGAATCGAAGTCGCGCTCGAACTCGGTCAGATCGATGCGATAGTGGAAGAGCGGCCACAGCGTCCGGTTGGCATAGCCGTTATAATATTCGTCGATATCCTGCTCTTCCAGGTCGATGGTCGCAGTGGTGACGCCGCCGCCCTGCTGGAAGTTGATATGGCCACTGAATTCCTCGGTGGTCTCCCCCGACCAGCCGAACCAGATGCCGCCCTGTTCGCGCAGCGCGGCGAGAAGTGCGACCGCCAGCCCGCCCTGATTTCCGCCCGGCCCGGTGGTGGGCGGCTGGACCCGGTTCGAGATGACGATCAGGCGACTCATCGCACGGCACTCCATGGTTTACTCAGCAGGACGGCGCAGTTGATCAGGCCGACCAGCGAATAGGTTTGCGGATAATTCCCCCACAGCTCGCCCGTATTCGGGTCGATATCCTCGGACAGAAGCCCGGCGGGGGTGCAGCGCGCCACCATCTCCTCGAACAGCGCGCGGGCATCGGCATGACGCCCGGTCACATATAACGCTTCAATCAGCCAGAAGGTGCAAACGTTGAACGCGGTATGGGGCAGGCCGAAATCATCCTCGGTCGCATAGCGCAACATATGGCTGCCGCGACGCAGGCCCTTTTCCACCGCGTCGAGCGTCGAGCGGAAACGGGGATCGTCGGGCGACAGGAAGCGCAGGTCGAGCAGCTGGATGATGCTGGCGTCCAGATCGTCGCCGCCGAAGGTCGCCGACATGCGCTGCGTTTCGGGGCGCCACGCCGCCTGCTCGATCGTCTCGCGCATCAGGTCGGCGCGCTCCTGCCAGAAGGCACGGCGCTCCTCCAGTCCCAGCGCCTGCGCGGCATTGGCCAGCCGGTCGCACGCTGCCCAGCACATGGCGGCAGAATAGGTGTGGACGTGGCTCTTGGTGCGCAGCTCCCACAGGCCCGCATCGGGCTGGTCGTACTTGGCCCAGGCGCGCTCGCCGACCCGCTCCAGCGAGTGGAAATCCTCGACCCCCGACATGCGGAACAGGCGGGTGTCGAAGAACGCCTGCACGTCGGACAGCACGATCTGGCCGTAAGCATCGTGCTGGATCTGCTCATAGGCCTGGTTGCCGACGCGGACCGGCCCCATGGCGCGGTAGCCGGGGAGCTTGGTCTCGATCCGCTCGACCAGGGTCGCTTCGCCGCCGACGCCGTAGAGCGGCTGGATATGCCCGCCCCGCGCGGCATCGACGATGTTGCGGAGATATTCGAGATACCCCTCCAGCACGTCGAGTGCGCCCAGCCGGTTGAGCGCCTGCACCGTGTAATAGGCGTCCCTGATCCAGCAGTAGCGATAGTCCCAGTTGCGCCCCGAATCGGCATGTTCGGGCAGCGAGGTGGTCAGCGCCGCGACGATCGCGCCGGTTTCCTCATGCTGGCACAGCTTCAGCGTGATCGCGGCGCGGATGACGACGGCCTGCCACTCGACCGGGGTCGCTAGCCCGCGCACCCAGTGATGCCATTCATGGGTGGTGCGCTCCAGCATCGCGCGGCTCGCCTCGCTCAGCACGCCCGCGAAGCTCTCGTCCGGCCCCAGGAACATGTGGATCGGGCGTTCGAGCCGGAACCATTGTTCGGCGGCGATATGGCCGACCGGCGCATCGGTGGTCAGGCGCAGCGTCTGCTGCGTCATCAGATAGCGGATATGGTTGGACCCTTGCGTCCGCTCGGTTGGATTGCCCCAGTCGGTCGCGACGCGAAGCGCGATGCGGATGCGGGGGCTGCCGATCGGCCGCACGATCCGCACATAGCTGGTCGGGCGATAGACGCGGCCCTCGCGCGAGAAACGCGGGCAGAAATCGGTGATCTCGATGCCGTTGCCGCGATCGTCCATATGGGTCGTGACCAGGATCGGCGTGTTGCGCAGATAGCCTTGCGTGGTCGAGACCCGGTCCTCCAGCTCGATCGCCCAATAGCCCGTCTCCGGCTCGCCATCGCCCAGCAGCGCGCAAAAGGCCGGGTCGCCATCGACGCGCGGCACGCAACCCCAGACGAACCGTCCGGTCGAGTCGATCAATGCGGAAACCTGGCAATTGCCGATCGGCCAGAGATTCAGATCCTGTTGCGTCATTCGGCATTCTCCAGCGCTTGGGCGAGCCATGAGTGGACGGCGGCGACATCGGGCAGGCGGTAGCGCGCGGCGGTTTCGCGCATCGGGCCGACCAGCACCCCGGCACCCCCAAGTGCGGCGGCGGCGGCGAAGCCGTCCTCGTCGGTCACGTCGTCGCCGAAGAAGATCGGGATGGTGCCGCGCATGGCGGGCCTTTCCATCAAGGTTTCGATCGCCTGGCCCTTATCGCCGGGCAGGCGGATTTCGACCATCATCTTGCCGGGTTGCAGGGTCAGGCCATGGCGCTCGGCGATGGCGGCGGCTTCGCGCAGGGCGAGCGGTTCGGCCTGCGGATTGCGGCGATAATGCAGCCCCGCGCCGAAGCTCTTGGTCTCGAAATACAGGTCGTTCGCCTCGGCGACGGCGCGCATCTCCTCGGTTGCGGTGGCGAGGTGGTCGGGCTTTTCGGGACGGCTATGGCCGTCCTCGGGGCTGCGGCGCTCGGCGCCGTGGCTGCCCGCCAGCGTGAAATGCTGCGCCTGTGGGCCGAACAGCGCATCGAGCTGCGCGATCGAGCGGCCGCTGACGATGGCGAGACGGCCGGGCATATGCGCGGCCAGCGCATCCAGCCGGTCGGCGAGCGCGGTGCTGACATGCACCCCCTCGGGATTGTCGGCCAGGTCGACGAGGGTGCCGTCGAAGTCAAGGAACAAGCTGTCCTTGGTGGACAGGCGGGGCGGGGGCGGGGCGAGGTCGGCCAGCATGGACGAAAGCATAGCGGATGCGGACATGCCGAGTGAACCCATCCCCGCCGCTCGCGTTCCGCTGCGCATGCGAAATGATTACGGAAGGTCGGATGAAGTATATCGCGCGCGGCTGGGCGCTCCCCCTCCCGCAGGCGGGAGGGGGATGGGGGGAGGGCTCTCTCCACGGGCGACATCGCTTGGGGCTTTCCCTCCCCCAACCCCTCCCGCCTGCGGGAGGGGAGTAAGAAGAGGACGCTGCAATGAGCGATCCGAAAACAAAAAAGGGCCAGCGATCGCTCGCCAGCCCTTTATTCCGAACCGTAAAACCGGGCTTTTAGTAGACCCGCTTCTTCGGCTTGATATACTCGATATCGTCGGTCAGCGTGTAATCGTGGACCGGGCGATAGTCGATCGCAACACCGCCGCCCTGACCACCCCAGCCGTCGAACGTCGCAACGGTGTGCTTCATCCAGTTGGCGTCGTCGCGATCGGGGAAGTCCTCGTTCACATGCGCGCCGCGGCTTTCCTTGCGGTTCAGCGCCGACTCCATCGTCACGACGGCCTGGCTGATGAGATTGTCCAGCTCCAGCGTCTCGACCAGATCGGTGTTCCAGATCAGCGAGCGATCCTTGATCCCGATGTCCTTCATCCGGTCATAGGTGGCGCGGATCATCTGGCGGCCTTCGGTCAGCAGCTCGTCGGTGCGGAACACGGCGCAGTGGCGCTGCATCGTCTTCTGCATCTCGCTGCGTACCTGCGCGGTGGTCGAGCCACCGGCGGCGTTGCGGAAGTGATCCAGGCGACCCAGCGCCAGCTCTTCCGAGCCCTTGGGCAGCGGCGCGTGCGGCGTGCCGGGCTTCAGCGTGTCCTTGATGCGCAGGCCGGTCGCGCGGCCGAACACCACGAGATCGATCAGCGAGTTGGAGCCCAGGCGGTTCGCGCCGTGTACCGACACGCAGGCCGCCTCGCCAACCGCGAACAGGCCGGGGACGACCGAATCCGGGTTGCCGTCCTTCAGGCGGACTACCTCGCCATGATAGTTGGTCGGAATGCCGCCCATGTTGTAGTGGACGGTCGGCGTGACGGGCAGCGGCTGGCGAGTCAGGTCGACACCGGCGAAGATCTTGCCGGTCTCGGTGATGCCGGGCAGGCGCTCGGCCAGGACCTTGGGGTCGATATGGTCGAGATGGAGGTAGATATGATCCCCCTCCTTGCCGACGCCGCGCCCTTCGCGGATTTCCATCGCCATCGAGCGCGACACGACGTCGCGGCTGGCCAGGTCCTTGGCCGACGGCGCGTAACGCTCCATGAAGCGCTCGCCCTCGGAGTTGGTCAGGTAGCCGCCTTCGCCGCGTGCACCCTCGGTAATGAGGACGCCCGCGCCGTAGATGCCGGTCGGGTGGAACTGCACGAACTCCATGTCCTGGAGCGGCAGGCCCGCACGCAGCACCATGCCGCCGCCGTCACCCGTGCAGGTGTGCGCCGAGGTGGCCGAGAAATAGCAGCGGCCATAGCCGCCGGTCGCCAGCACGACATTGTGCGCGCGGAAACGGTGGATCGACCCGTCTTCCATGCACAGCGCGATCACGCCCCGGCAATTCCCCTGCTCGTCCATGATCAGGTCGAGCGCGAAATATTCGATGAAGAAGTCCGCGTCATACTTCAGCGACTGCTGGTACAGCGCGTGCAGCATGGCGTGGCCGGTACGGTCGGCGGCGGCGCAGGTGCGCTGCGCGGGGGGACCTTCGCCCATATTCTGCATCATGCCGCCGAAGGGGCGCTGATAGATCTTGCCCTCTTCGGTGCGGCTGAACGGCACGCCCGCATGCTCCAGCTCGTACACGGCGGCGGGCGCCTCGCGGCACAGATATTCGATCGCATCCTGGTCGCCCAGCCAGTCCGACCCCTTGACGGTGTCGTACATGTGCCAGGTCCAGTGGTCCGGACCCATATTGCCGAGCGACGCGGCGATGCCACCCTGCGCGGCCACGGTGTGGCTGCGCGTCGGGAACACCTTGGTGATGCAGGCGGTCTTCAGACCCGCCTCGGCAATGCCCATGGTGGCGCGCAGGCCCGAGCCGCCCGCACCCACGACGACGGCGTCATAGGTATGGTCGATGATCTTGTAAGCGGCAGCGGACATTATGCAGCGGCTCCGAAGGCGATCTTGAGGATCGAGAAAATGGCGATGGCGGCGATCGTGAAGACGAACAGGTTCATGACGACGAGCAGCGCGACCCGGTTCTGGTCCTGCTCATAATCCTCGATCACGACCTGGAGCCCCAGGCGCATATGATAGAAGATCGAGGCGACCAGCATCGCCATCGGGATGGCGGCCCAGGGATTGGTCAGCCACAGATGCACCGAGGCATAGTCGAAGGACGGCTGGCGCAGGATCGAGATCAGCAGCCAGACGACCAGCAGGAAGTTGGAGCCCGCCGTCAGGCGCTGGTTCAACCAGTGATGGGTGCCCGACTTGGCCGAGCCCAGGCCGCGCACGCGGCCGATCGCGGTTCCGGAACGCATCACTTGATCCCCAGATAGAGCCAGAAGGCCACCGTCATCACGACGGCGAAGACGATGGTGGCTTGCGCCTGACGCTTGTTCGACTTCAGCTCGAAGCCTGCGCCGACATCCATGAACAGGTGGCGGATGCCGTTGGCCATGTGCTGGAACAGGCAGGCGGTCAGGCCGATGCCGACGACATAGCCGATGATGTTCAGCTTGCCCGACTCGACGGTGAAGACGTCGCGGAACGTCGCATAGCTTTCCGGCCCCGCGGCGACGGCCGCCAGGAACCAGACGAGAAGCGCCGCACCCACGGTCGCCATGCCCGTGCCGGTGGCGCGGTGCAGGATGGAGACCAGCATGTTGGGACCCCATTTCCAGATCTGGAGATGCGGGGAGAGCGGGCGTGCGGTGTTGCGGGCGGCCAAGGGCAGATCCTCGAACAGTCTAAAGTCGGGCTGGTTTGCGGATACGCCTATGGTGAAGACGCCGACAGGATGCAAGTCGCGAGGCGAGATTGATTGCGGGGCGGGATGGCGGGCAGGGGAGGGGCGCAACGCGGCTAACCGCCCCTTAACGCTTTTCACGCAAGGTCGCATCGAACGATTCCAAGTGCCTGAAACGGGGAGCCTGCGTGCCCAAGTCCCAGCCCAATTCCCAGCCCAAGACCGATCTGCCCCCGCCCACGGTCATCACCGCCGCGATCGATCTCGACGCGCGGATCCGGGCCTTTGACGGGGGGGATGGCATGCTGATCCGGCAGGCGGCCGAGCTGTGGCCGGTGATCGAGCCGCGCGCGCAGGAGGTCGTCGATGCCTATTGGGATTATTGGCGCGCCGCCAATCCCGGACAGCCCGACTGGACGCCGCTGGACGAGGAACGCCGCCGCGTCACGGGCAATGCCTATCTGCGCAACCGCTTCTGCCACCTGTCGGGGCGCGACTGGGTGGAGTCGCTGGGGCGTTCGGTGGCCTCGGCCTATGCCGCGGGCGTCATGCCGATGGACGCGCTGGCCATGTCCTGCGCCAGCGACCGGGCCGCGCTGAAGATCCTGATGGAGGAAATGTCCGCCGACGATCCGCGCCGGGCGGTGGCGGTCGACACGCTGCTCCGCCTGTTCGGCATGGAAACCGAACTGACCGTCGAGCTCTTCTCGGGCTATGAGAATTGGTGCGCCGATCGCGAGCGCGAGCGGCTGGCCGGGGATTTCCGCAACGGCATCGTCGCGGTGGTCGAAAACGCCTCGGTCGAGGGGCAGGATCTGCGTCGCCAGGCGCAGGACGCCTCGCTCTCGACGCGCGGGATGCTGGGCAAGTCGAGCGAGGTCGCCGCCGCCGCCGAGCAGTCGGCGGTCGCGATGCGTGAGGCGGCACAGACCGCCGCCGGGCTGATCCGCGCGATCGAGGACGCCCGGGCCGAGGTCGACCAAGCCGCCGATGTCGCCAACCGCGCCGCCGACCAGGCGGGCCAGGCGGTCGGCATGTCCGAAATGCTGTCGGATCACGCCAAGTCGATCGAATCGATCCTGGGCCTGATCCGCGATATTGCGGGCCAGACCAATCTCCTGGCGCTGAACGCCACGATCGAGGCGGCGCGTGCCGGGGATGCGGGCCGGGGCTTCGCGGTCGTCGCGCAGGAGGTCAAGAGCCTCGCCAGCCAGACCGCGCGGGCGACCGACGACATCGCCACCAAGATCGCCGCGATCCAGGCCGCGACCCGCTCCACGGTCGAGACCAACGCCTCGATCAAGGCGACGGTCACCGAATTGCAGGCCTCGGCCGAGCATATCCGCCACGCCATGGAGGCGCAGGCGCAGACCGTGACCGCGATCACCGCCGCCGTCGACGAGACCGCGCTGGCGGCCGATTCGATGTCGCACACCATCGCCGCGATCCGCGAGGATACCGAGAGCGTCGCGCAGGAGATCGACCGGGTCGGACGTGGCTTCGACCATCTTGACAGCCAGCTGGGCGACCTGAAGGCCAGTGCCAGCCAGTTCGTGGTGCGCGTCGCCGCCTGATCGACTCTGTTGACGCGCCCGCATGCGCCCGGCACGGGCACGGCATGACGACGATCCTGGTAACCGGAAGCAGCCGAGGCATCGGCGCGGCCATCGCATCGACCCTGGGCGCCATGCCCGAAACGCGCGTGCTGGGGCATGGCACGCGCAGCGGCATTGCCGTGGATCTGTCCGAGGAGGGCGCGGCCGCCCGCCTCTGGGCCGCGGCGCTGGAACAGGGGGGCGGGGCGATCGACGTGCTGGTCAACAATGCCGGCATCTTCGAGGCCAGCCCGCTCGACGCCGATGACTGGTCGGACAGCTGGGCACGGACGATGCAGGTCAACCTGACCGCCTCGGCCGAACTCTGCCGTCTGGCGGTGCTGCACTGGCAGGCGCGGGGGCAGGGCGGCCGGATCGTCAACATCGCCAGCCGCGCCGCCTATCGCGGCGACTCGCCCGCCCATTGGCATTATGCCGCGTCCAAGGGCGGCATGGTCGCGATGACCAAGACGATCGCGCGGGGCTATGCTGCGCAAGGCATCCTCGCCTTTGCGGTCTGCCCCGGCTTCACCATGACCGGCATGGCCGATGACTATCTGGCCAGCCGGGGCGGGGACAAGCTGCTCGCCGACATCCCGCTCGGCCGCGTCGCCTCGCCCGAGGAGGTCGCCGCGACCGTCCGTTTCCTGTGCACCGATGCGCCGCCTTCGATGACCGGCGCGGTCCTCGACATCAATGGAGCAAGCTATGTCCGCTGACAGCTGGAAGCTGACCCTGCCCTGCACCCGCGACGAGGCGGAGGCGATCGACGCGGCCGACGACCTGGCGATCGAGGCGGTCATCATGACCACCGAGGAGGTGGAGGACGACCGCGAACATTGGCGGCTCGACGCCTATTTCGAGGCGGAGCCCGATGCCGCCACCATCGCCGCGATCCGCGCGCTGGTGCCGAGCGCGGGCGACCACCCCGCCACCGTCGAGCATGTGCCCGCGCAGGACTGGGTGACGATCAGCCAGGCGGGGCTGGCACCGCTGGCGGTCGGGCGGTTCTTCGTCCACACCGGCGACCAAGCGGTGCCCCAGGGGCTGCGCGGTTTCCAGATCCCGGCGGGCCGCGCCTTCGGCACCGGGCATCATGAGACCACCAGCGGTTGCCTGGCCATGCTCGACGCCATGGCGGGCGAGCGGGTGGCGAACGCCATCGATGTGGGCACCGGCACCGGGCTGCTCGCCTTCGCCGCGCGGCACCTCTGGCCCGAGGCGAAGGTCGTGGCGACCGATATCGATCCGATCGCGATCGACGTGACCGCCGAGAATGCCGAGATCAACGGCGTCGACGGGGTCGCGCTGATCGTCGCCGACGGCGCGCTGGCCGATCCGATCATGGCGGGGGCGCCCTATGACCTGGTCGTCGCCAATATCCTGGCCGGGCCGCTGATCTCGATGGCGCCGGAACTGGCGGCGATCGCGGGGCCGGAGGCGACGCTGGTGCTGGCGGGGTTGCTGGAGACGCAGCGCGCCGATGTGGTCGCGGCCTATGAAGCGTGCGGCTGCGCGCTGGAGACGGTCGATCGGCGCGGCGACTGGAGCGTGTTGCGGTTGCGCGCTGCGAAGGAGCGGTTCGTGCCGAGTGGGCCGTTCGATCCCAAGGGACGCGACGGCTGGGCCCTGGATATCTGATCGGTAAGCACTTCTTGACTCCCCTCCCGCAAGCGGGAGGGGGAGCGCATGCGGCGATCCCCTATTCCCTGCCCCCGCTTACGAAAACGTAAGCCAGAGCATTTGCCATCCCCCCGGCCTCTCGGGCATAAGCCCGTGCAAAGAACCCAAGGAGAGGTCATGGCATCGACGATGGTCGAACTGGAACGCCGCCGCGCCGCCGCGCGGGCCGGTGGTGGCGAGAAGCGCGTCGCCGCGCAGCACGCCAAGGGCAAGCTGACCGCGCGCGAGCGGCTCGACGTGCTGCTGGACGAGGACAGCTTCGAGGAGCTCGACATGTTCGTCGAGCATAACTGCACCGACTTCGGCATGACCGAACAGATCGTCCCCGGCGACGGCGTGGTGACGGGGTCGGGCACGATCAACGGGCGGCTGGTGTTCGTCTTCAGCCAGGACTTCACCGTGTTCGGCGGCTCGCTGTCCGAACGTCATGCGCAGAAGATCTGCAAGATCATGGACATGGCGATGAAGGTCGGCGCACCCGTTATCGGCCTGAACGATAGCGGCGGCGCGCGCATCCAAGAGGGCGTGGCGTCGCTGGGCGGCTATGCCGAGGTGTTTCAGCGCAATGTGCTGGCCAGCGGCGTGGTGCCGCAGCTTTCGCTCATCATTGGCCCCTGCGCAGGCGGCGCGGTCTATTCGCCGGCCATGACCGACTTCATCTTCATGGTGAAGGATTCGAGCTATATGTTCGTCACCGGCCCCGATGTCGTGAAGACGGTGACCAACGAGGTCGTGACGCAGGAAGCGCTGGGCGGCGCGGTGACGCACACCACCAAGACCGGCGTCGCCGACGTCGCGTTCGAGGACGATATCGAGGCGCTGCTGGCCGCGCGCGACTTCATCGACTTCCTGCCGGCCAACAACCGCGAGGGCGTGCCCGAGCGGCCGACCGCCGACGCCTGGGACCGCATCGAGGAAAGCCTCGACACGCTGATCCCGGCCAGCGCCAACCAGCCCTATGACATGCATGAGCTGATCGCCAAGGTCGTGGACGAAGGCGATTTCTTCGAGGTCCAGCCTGCCCACGGCGCCAACATCATCACCGGTTTCGGCCGGATCGAGGGGCGCACGGTCGGCTTCGTCGCGAACCAGCCGATGGTGCTGGCGGGCGTGCTCGACATCAATGCCAGCCGCAAGGCGGCGCGGTTCGTGCGCTTCTGCGACGCGTTCGAGATTCCGATCGTGACCTTTGTCGACGTGCCCGGCTTTCTGCCCGGCACCGCGCAGGAGCATAACGGCATCATCAAGCATGGCGCCAAGCTGCTCTTCGCCTATGCCGAGGCGACGGTGCCGAAGATCACCGTCATCACGCGGAAAGCCTATGGCGGCGCCTATGACGTGATGGCCTCCAAGCACTTACGCGGCGACCTCAACTATGCCTGGCCCACCGCCGAGATCGCGGTGATGGGGGCCAAGGGCGCGGTCGAGATCATCTTCCGGGGGCGCACCCCCGAAGAGATCGCCGAGCGCACCGCCGAATATGAGGCGCGCTTCGCCAATCCGTTCGTGGCGGCGTCGAAGGGCTTTGTCGACGAGGTGATCCAGCCCCATTCCACCCGCCGCCGCATCGCGCTGGGCCTGCGCAAGCTGCGCAACAAGGACCTCGCCAACCCGTGGAAGAAGCATGACAACCTGCCGCTCTGAGATGGTCGCGAGGGGGGGAGCCCTCCCCCATCCCCTCCCGCTTGCGGGAGGGGCGTGGCTGGGGCCAGCTATCGCCCGGAACCTCTCCCCTCCCGCAGGCGGGAGGGGCCGGGGGAGGGTTGGCGCTCTCCGGTTGCAAACCGGCTGGAGGCGCGCATGACCCTCGGCCGCCTGAACCATATCGGAATCGCCACGCCTTCGATCGAGAAGACGGTCGAAACCTATCGCCATCTCCTCGGCGCAGACGCGATCGGCACGCCCTTCGATCTGCCGCCGCAGGGCGTGCGAGTGTGCTTCATCGATGCGCCCAACACGCAGATCGAGCTGATCCAGCCGCTCGATGAAAGCTCCCCCATCGCCAATTTCCTGAAGAAGAACCCAGGCGGCGGCCAGCATCACCTTTGCTTCGAGGTGGCCGACATGACCGCTGCCGTCGCCGCGTTGCAGGCCAAGGGCGCGACGCTGCTGGGCCAGCCGCGCATCGGTGCGCATGGCACGCACGTCGTCTTCCTTCATCCGCGCGACATGGGCGGCGTGCTGGTCGAGCTGATGGAAACGCCGGAGGAGGGGCATTGAGCGAGGCCATGCTGCGCACCGAGCGCCGGGGGGACGTGCTGGTCCTGACGCTCGATCGGCCCGAACGGCTGAACGCCGCGCCGCCCGCCCTGTTCGATGCGATCCGCGCGGCGCTGGCGGAAAGAGGTGACGCCCGCGCGGTACTGATCGCGGGCGAGGGGCGCGCCTTTTGCTCGGGCGCGGACATATCGGGCGGCGATGTCGGCCCCGACACCGCCCACCGCGCGCTGGTCGACCATTACAACCCCGTGATGCTGGCGCTCGCCGATCTTCCCATCCCGGTGGTCAGCGCGGTGCGCGGCGCGGCGGCAGGGATC
The DNA here is from genome assembly GCF_040544655.1 of Sphingomonas sp. 1185. NCBI lineage: Bacteria > Pseudomonadati > Pseudomonadota > Alphaproteobacteria > Sphingomonadales > Sphingomonadaceae > Sphingomonas > Sphingomonas sp. 1185. The sequence goes on along the minus strand of NZ_JBEPKL010000043.1, from coordinate 2,930 downwards.
GGGTGCAGCCTGGCGCTCGCCGCCGATTTCTGCGTCGCCAGCGAAAGCGCCTATTTCCTCCACGCCTTCGTCAATATCGGGATGGTCCCCGATGGCGGGGCAAGCTGGATGCTCCCGCGCCTGATCGGCCGCGCCCGCGCCGCCGAGATGATGATGCTGGGCGAGCGGGTGGGGGCGGCCAAGGCGCTCGACTGGGGTATGGTCCACAAGGTCGTCGCCGACGATGCGCTCGATGCCGAGGCCTGGGCGCTGGCCGAACGGCTGGCGGCGGGGCCGAGCGTGGCGCTGGGCCTGATGCGCCGGGCGCTCCATGCCGGGTTCGACAGCGACTATGCCACAGCGCTCGCGCGCGAAGCACAGGACCAGCGGAGCGCCCGCGCGACACTGGACGGAGAGGAGGGCGGCCGGGCCTTTTTCGAGAAGCGCCCGCCGCGTTTCCTCGGGCGGTAAGACTTGCGCGCGTATGATGATTTCGCTCTAGTGAAAGAAAATAAGTAGCGCGCGTAACGAATGGATGAGGAGTGGCCGATGGCCGAACGCCCTGACCTGTCAGACTGGGAAGCCCTTGCCGCGCGCGAGGTGAAGGGCCGCGACCTCGACTGGCAGACGCCGGAGGGGATCACGGTCAAGCCGCTCTACACCGCCGATGATGTGAAGGCCGACCCCGGCCTGCCGGGCTTTGCGCCGTTCACGCGTGGGGTGCGGGCGAGCATGTATGCGGGGCGGCCCTGGACGATCCGGCAATATGCGGGCTTCTCGACCGCCGAGGAATCGAACGCCTTCTACCGCCGCAATCTGGCGGCGGGGCAGAAGGGGCTGTCGGTCGCCTTCGATCTCGCCACCCACCGGGGTTACGACAGCGACCATCCGCGCGTGACCGGCGACGTGGGCAAGGCTGGCGTCGCGATCGACACGGTCGAGGATATGAAGATCCTGTTCGACGGCATTCCGCTCGATGCCATGTCGGTCAGCATGACGATGAACGGCGCGGTGATCCCGGTGCTCGCCTTCTTCATCGTCGCGGCCGAGGAACAGGGGGTTCACCGCTCCAAGCTGGAAGGGACCATCCAGAACGACATCCTCAAGGAGTTCATGGTCCGCAACACCTATATCTATCCGCCCGAACCGAGCATGCGGATCATCTCGGACATCTTCGCCTACACATCCGCCGAGATGCCGAAGTTCAACAGCATCTCGATCTCGGGCTATCACATGCAGGAGGCAGGGGCGACGCAGCTCCAGGAGCTGGCCTTCACCATCGCCGACGGCATGGAATATGTGAAGTACGGTGTCGCGTCGGGCCTCGACATCGACAAGTTCGCCGGGCGCCTGTCCTTCTTCTTCGCGATCGGCATGAACTTCTTCATGGAGGTCGCCAAGCTGCGCGCCGCACGCGTGCTGTGGCACCGGGCGATGACGCAACTGGGCGCGAGGGACGAGCGCTCCAAGATGCTGCGCACCCATTGCCAGACATCGGGCGTGTCGCTGACCGAGCAGGACCCGTATAACAACGTCATCCGCACCACCGTCGAGGCGATGGCGGCGATGCTGGGCGGCACCCAGTCGCTCCACACCAATGCGCTGGACGAGGCGATCGCGCTGCCCACCGACTTCTCCGCCCGGATCGCGCGCAACACGCAGATCGTGTTGCAGGAGGAAACGGGGATGACGAAGGTCGTCGATCCGCTCGGCGGCAGCTATTATGTCGAGAGCCTGACCCAGTCGCTGGTCGACGGTGCCTGGGAATTGATCGAGCGGATTGAGGCCGAAGGCGGCATGGCCAAGGCGGTCGCGGCAGGCTGGCCCAAGGCGATGATCGAGGAGGCGTCGGCCGCCCGCGCCGCCAGGGTCGACCGGGGCGAGGATGTGATCGTCGGGGTCAACACATACCGGCTGGCCGACGAGGCGCAGGTCGAGATCCTCGACATCGACAATCACGCGGTGCGCGGGGCCCAGGTCGGGCGGATCGCGGCGGTCAAGGCCGCGCGCGACGAGGCGGCGTGCCGCTCGGCGCTGGATGCCCTGCGCGACGCAGCCCAAAATCCTCCCCTGCAAGGGGAGGTGGCATCGCGCCGCGATGACGGAGGGGTGTCGACGCTCGAGAGGGGGGACACCCCTCCGTCAGCGGCTGACGCCGCCGCCACCTCCCCCGCCGGGGGAGGAATGGGAAGCAACCTCCTCGCGCTCGCTGTCGAAGCGGCGCGGGCACGGGCGACCCTGGGCGAGATTTCCGCCGCGCTGGAGGATGCGTTCGGCCGCTATGGCACGCAGCCGACCCCGGTCTCCGGCGTTTACGGCGGCGCTTATGCCGAGGACGAACGCTGGGCCCGCCTGCTGCGCGGGGTCGAGGCGGTCGAACGGCGTCTCGGTCGCAAGCCCCGGCTGTTCGTCGCCAAGATGGGCCAGGATGGGCATGACCGGGGTGCCAATCTCGTGTCATCCATGTTCGGTGACCTGGGTTTCGAGGTGGTGCCGGGCGCGCTGTTCCAGACACCGGAGGAAGCCGCGCAGGTCGCGCTCGCCCGCGATGTCGATGTCGTCGGCGCCTCCAGTCTTGCGGCGGGTCACAAGACGCTGATCCCCGAACTGATCGGCCATCTTCGCGATGCGGGGCGCGCCGATATCAAGGTCATCGCGGGTGGCGTTATTCCGGCACAGGATTATCAGGCACTTTATGATGCCGGGGTGCAGGCGATTTTCGGCCCCGGCACCAATCTTGTGAAGGCGGCCGAGGATGTGCTGAGGCTGCTGGGCCATAACATGCCGCCGGAAACGGGCGAATGACAGGACGACACGTGATGACGACGACCACCGCGCTGAGCGCCGAGACGGCACCCCCGCGCACCGACTGGACCCGCGCCGAGATCGCCGCGCTGTTCGACCTGCCCTTCACCGAGCTGCTGTTCCGCGCGGCCGAGGCGCACCGCGCG
>NZ_JBEPKL010000042.1:0-23604 GCF_040544655.1 Sphingomonas sp. 1185 | reverse complement strand
AGGCGCAGGCGTCGGCAAATATCCGATTTCCAGCGATTTCGTCCGTGAACGCTCCCGCCGAACCGCCTCGCATCGCGTTTTCGGACGGTCTGGATGGTGAACTGGGAATGTAGGCGCATTCTCATAATGCCACCGGGCGGCGGCAATCGGGAAGCAGTCAGAGCCACCAGTGATAGCTGACATTTGGGACAAAGTTGGCCGGCGCGGTGGAACGCGACGATCAAGCCGACATGATCGACAGCACCATTGTCCGGGCACATCATTGTGCCGTGGACATAAAAAAAGGATTGGCGAGGCCGAGGCGCCCTTCGACTTCGCTCAGGAGCGCCTTGGCCGATCGCGCGGCGGCTTAACCGCCAAACTCCACGCCCGCTGCGATGTTAGAGGTCGCCCGCTCACCTTCGCCCTGACGCCGGGCCAGGCGCACGACACGCAAGGCTTCGGCCCTCTGATACGCATGATCGCCGACTGGATCGACGCTCTGCTTGCGGATAAAGGCTATGACAGCGACGCGGTTCGCGACACCCTGACCAGCATGAACGTCGAGGCCGTAATCCCGGCTCGGCGCAACCGTCGCAATCCGGCTGCGCATGATCGGGGCAAGTGCCGCTGGCGCAACCAGATCGAGCGACTGTTCAACAAACTCAAGAATTGGCGACGGGTCGCCACCCGATATGATAAAACCGCCGAGTCCTACATCGGCTTCGTCAGCCTCGCATCAGTCCTGCTCCGGCTGCCCTTTGTCCACGACGCCTAGCTATTCGCACCGCTATATTTGATGATGCCGTTGATGCCCGCCGGGAAGAAGCCGCCCGAGGACACTGACAGGACCGAGGTATACAGGATGCCAAGCGCCTGTTCCGGGGAACGGCGGATGGCCACCCAGTTGGCGCCATCGGTAATGCCGATATTGGGGCTCGTACCGCGCGAACCGATATCCTGATCGCGATTTCCCGGTCCATCAAAGGGGTTGCGAGCGCTCGCCATTCTGCTTGCGCGCGTGAACAATGTGGGCTGGCCATTCGCAGGTGTGGTTTCGACCGATGCACGCGTGAAGAGGACGTTGCGAAGAGCGGAATCCGTGGCCGCAATGCCCGCCGTCAATGGTCCGAAATAGGTTCGCGTCGATGTCGCCATGTTCCAGGCCAGCTCGTCCATCGCACTGGTCAGCACCGCCGACAGGCCGACCGCCGCCAGCAGAAAGTCATTCTCCGACGCATAGGGATCATAGAAGCTGGTCGGTGCGGTAGTGCTGGTCGGCACCGAGAACGCCTGAAACGCGCTGTTCTGCCCCCCTGCTATCGAGATTGCGGGTTGGGCGGTCACCGCATTTCCCAAGGTCTTGCGCAAGAATGCGACGCGCGCCGTGGTGGTGTTCGTGACTTCGCGCAAGATGGCCAGAAGCTTCTGATCCGAAAAGGTGACGCGCCGCCCCCCGGAAACCTGCCCCAACGTGCCGCTTCCGGTCGTCAAGTTCGCCGCCAACGCCGATCCGTTCAGCCCGACCTGCAGGAACGAGGCGACCAGATAGTGCAGTTGCAGCGCGAAATTCAGGCGATCGGTATCCGTCGCGGTATAGGTGGGCGGCACCGAAACCGCTGTTGTCGATGTCGCGGTCGGAGCTGGAACATTCTCGGCCCCCACGACATCGTCCTTGCAGGATGACAGCAGGGCAATGCCGGTCATCGCGGAGACCCCGCCAATGACCCCCAGAAATCCGCGCCGACTTTCCAAACCGCGATCCACGTTCGAGTTCATCCCTCATCCCCCCAATTTGATAGCGCGCTCAATTTGCCGCGCTGCTGACAATCCCGCCGTTGATGCCATTCGGAAAAAAGCCGCCTTTGGTGACGGAGGCAGAGGTCATGAACAGGACGTTCAGGGCCTGTTGCGGCGACCGGGCCAGATAGCATCCGTCGGCGTCGACGACCGTCAGGCGGGTCGCGACATTGCCGTCGGCCCCCGTCACCGGCGACATGCCACGGTCGGTCGTGCTCGTGCCGTCGATCGCGTCGCGCCACGCGGCAAGCTTGTCCATCATGACGATCAATTGCGGGTTGGAGTCCGCTAGGTCGTACAGCATCGACCGGACGGACGTGACGTTGCTGGCGATCGACGCGGCCATCGACATCATCATCGCCATGGCGACCGGATCGGTCATGCTGGCGAGGATCGAGGCATAGGTCGAAGCCTGAACGCTCAGAAACACGTCGGCGCCCAACAGGCAGTTCGTCGGCGAGGTATAGGGACTGAACGTATCGTTCGGGCCGATCGCACCAGCCATGCGGAACATCTGCGTAAAGGCTTCCGGCCGATAATCGATAAAGGTCTGAGCCACGCAGTCCGCGCGCAGCATCCCGCGGATCGTGAGCGTTTGATACCAATGCTCGTCGGCAATTTCCTGGATTCGCGATTGAAGAATGCGCTCGGCCGTCGCTGGAAATTTCACCTGCTGCAAATTCTGGGCAACAACACCGGCATCGCCGGACAGTTCCCCGCCGCGAATATGCTGAGCGGGTAGCTGCCGATTGTCGCCATAGATCAGGAATTGCAGGTAATTGGTCGACAGATATTGCATGTGCAGTGCGAATTGCAGCGGCACCTTGTCCACCGATGATGACACTTCGGCCCGCGATCTGCCTGCGAATCCTGTGAGTGCTGCCCCCCCCAGCAGGGCGATCAGCGCATTGCGGCGGAAATTGCCCTCCGGCGCCAGCACTCCCGCCTCATGCTTGTCAACTTGACTGACTTTTCCCATCGCAGCCCCCTTTCGCGCAATGTCAAACCGGGCTCGTCGTGCCTCGGTTTATCCCCCCATGCAGACGGCAGCGCTCTCACGGCCGCCATCCACACAAGCAATATCACCCATCATTTTTTGTTAGACAAGATAAAAAATTACATACACAATATACAAACTGGAATGAGCTGGCGCGGGGGGCGCGGTGCCGTTTCAGGAGGGGGGAGAACGGAAAAATGTCGCGTAAAGCAAATTTGATCAACGGTGCCGCTATGCTTGCCATTGCCGCCACATGTACTTCTCAGGCGGCTTTTGCATCGAAAAACAAAGACTTGATTTCGCAGTCTTCTGCCACGGATACGGTGACGTCAGATACGCGCGGCAATCCTGATAGGAGGCAAAAAAAGACGAAGAAAAATAAAGCTTTGACGAAAGACAACTCGCCTGTGGTCAATGGCGAGTCTGGTCGTCTCGAGGGCGAAGTCGTCGTGACCGGTCTTCGCGAGAATGTGAAGAGTGCACGGAGCGCAAAACGGCGCGCGCAACAGATCGTCGATGTCGTTTTGGCGCAGGATATCGGTAAGTTGCCTGACAAAAACGTCGCGGAGGCACTAGCCCGCGTACCCGGTATCCAGATCGACCGTGATCGCGGCGAGGGGGGCAAGGTGCTGATTCGCGGCCTTGATGGCGTGATGACCACAGTCAACGGCTCGCCTACCTTTTCCTCCAGCGGCCGAACGACGGATCTCAACGACATCTCTTCGGATCTCGTCGCGGGGATCGAGGTCTATAAGACTCGTACGCCCGATCAGGTCGAAGGCAGCCGGACGGGCGTCATCAATCTGACCTTGCGGCGTCCGACCGATTTCAAGCCGGGTGCGACCTACGCAATCAGCTCGCGCTTCGATTATTCCGATCGAATCAAGAAGGTGAACCCGTATTACAGCGCGCTGGTCGCCTATAATCAGGATACGCCGATCGGTCGCATGGGCTTCTCCGTCAACGGCACCTGGAATCAGGTCGGGTATAATGAAGCTGTTCGTTTCAACGAATTGCCGTCGTTGTTGACCAGCATCCGACAGCCGGTGCTGCCGACCTCTACCCCGGCGCGAATCTATCTTCCTTTCCGCGTCGGGTTCGCCGGCACCGACGGATGGTCCAAGCGTGGCGCGTTCCAGATCTCGTCGCAGTGGAAGCCCGACGATCACTGGGCGATCACCGTGGAGGGCGGCTATTCCAACCGCCAGGCGCTGCAGGCCGACAGCACCTTCTGGATTCCGATCAGTTATTCGGAATCGATGAATGCGCCGCCCAGCCTGTCCAACGTGGTATTGGCCAGCGACGGTCGCCTCGTGAAATCGGTGTCGCTCTACGGTCTGGACCCGATGGGGCCCGGGCGTACATCCTATCTGGAAACGACCAAGGGTTATAATGGCCGCTTTCAGGTGCAATATACCGACGAGCGGATCGATTTTAACGCCTGGGCCAATTACCAGCGCTCGAACCGTTATTCCGACAGCCTGTATCACTCGGTCCGTTTCAGCCAACAGCCGCGGGTGGACGTGATCTTCAATGATCCGAATGATCCGCTGGGTGGCGTCAAGGTCGATTTCAAGAATATCGATACGCTCGACCCGAAAAATTATGTGTATATCGACAATTTTGGCCAACAGCGCCTCGACTCTCGCAGCGCTGAAACCGAAATCAAGGCCGATTTGAAATTCAATACATTCTGGAATTTTATCGACAACTTTAAATTTGGATTTCGCTACAACCGTCGAACCTATGATTATAATTATGGTAGCAATTGGTATGCGTCGCTAAGACTGCCAATCAGCCAGTTGCCGGATTACAAACTCGTCCAGGTGGGTGGACAATTCCAGAGCTCGTCGAATGCGAATTGGTTGATCGGTGATACCAACTCGATCCGCGCGAGTTTCCCGACGATACGCCGGTTGCTGACGCCGATATACCCGAAGCTGGCCCAGACTTTCCCGGCATATGACCCCTATAACGCCTTTTCCGGGGCAGAGGGTGGTTATGCGGGATATGGTCAGTTCCATTACAACATGAAACTGTTCTTCCCGATCGAGGGGATCATCGGAGCACGGCTGGTCAACAACATAACCTCACTGCAATCGCTTCGCCACGTCGAGGCGTTCGTGACCAACAACGATGGCCTGAAGACGTTGGTCAAGACCGATACCTTCTTCACGCCCAAGGGCAACACGCTGGACATCCTGCCAAGCGTCAACGCCATCATGCACTTCACGCCGAAGCTGCAGTTGCGGGCATCCTATACCTATGAGGTCGGTCGTCCGACGGCGAACCAGATTAATCCGGTTCTGAGCCTGAATCTTCAAGACCCGGGCAACGCCACGGGATGGGGCGGCAACGCGCAGCTTCGGCCGGTCAGTCTCAGCAAATATGATGCCTCTCTCGAATGGTATTTCGGTTCGACCGGCTCGGCGAGTGTCGCCGTTTGGCAGTGGAATCAGAATGGACTGATCGCAAACGACACCATGGTGGAATATATGCCGGAAAGTCCGGGCATTCCGATCAAGATCACACGCCCCTATAATCTCGGCATCGGACGTCATCGGGGCATCGAGGGTCAGTTGACGACCTTCTTCACCTTCCTGCCCGGTTTCCTGAAGTCGTTCGGCGGATCGGTGAATGGTACGTTGAACCTCACACGGCAAGCCAATCCCTCCAAAGACGAAAACGGCAACACCGTGTTTGTCTTTGGGCCGATGCTTTACGTCTCGAAATATGTCTACAATCTCACCGGCTTTTTCGAGCGCAGTGGGTTGAACATACGTGTCGCCTATAACTGGCGCTCTCGCCGCCAGCTCTGGCTGGATGGCGGGAATCCGTACAACAATTTGTTCCTGGACCCCGTCGAGCGTCTGGACGCCGCGATCAACTATGACCTCACCAAGAATGTGACGATCGGTGTGGAAGCGTCGAACCTGACCCGCAGTGGCGATCGCAGCTATTGGGGAACCTATGATACGCCCAAGGACGTGAAATATTTCTCACGCAATTTCGCCTTCTCGCTGCGCGCCCGTCTCTAAGAGCCCGACCGAAAATTGAGTTGAGCGATTTCAGCCAGTTGTGATTGACCGAGGGTTGCGAGACCACGGAGATCACATGGGCTGGACCGAAACCGCTCGGCGCGAGCATGACAGGAGAGGTCTGCAGTATGCAAACGACTGCACCGACGGGGAATGGGCGATCATCGCGCCGCTGCTGGCCCGCACGACGAAGGTGGGCCGTCAGCGGCTGCACCGGGCACGGGATCTGCGGGACGCGATCCAGTACCTGGCTGCATAGCAAACATGATCGTTATGGTGACGTTTTAACGCTGAGGCCTTCTCCTGAAAAGGAACGACCAACGAGACGGCCTGCGCCGTCTCGTTTGGGATGGTGAATTGGGAAAGCGGTAGCTGCGCGCCCCGCTTCATGCCGCCTTTCGGCTGATGAAGAGTCCGCTTTCCTTACCGACCTCGAGAACGCCATTTCCTGCCCTGAATGCTTCCGCGATGGCCTCACGAAATGCGGCAAGCTGTGCCTCGTCGGCCCTGTCACCAGGGGGATAAGAGGTGAGGGCTAGAAATACGTCCTCCGGCTCTGTTACCCGCAGGATGGCCGGGTGCTCCGCCATGTTCACGTTGCCAAACTCGGCCTGCATGGACCGCTCGGCCTCGGCATATCCGAATGCAGCGCCGGCCGGGTCGAACGGTTCGCTACCGAACACGGTCGTTAGCCGATACAGTTCGCGGCTGTTGCCTGCTCCGTTTGTGGTCACGGCAAGGAAACCGCCAGGCGTCAAAACGCGGTGCATCTCCGCGAGCCCCTTTGATGGGTCTGGAAGATGATAAAGCATGTGCATGGCTATGACCGCGTCAAAGGAACAATCCTCGAAAGGAAGGTCAGTCGCGTCGGCCTGCTTGCCCACGACCGACTCGAACGGCAGTGACTGGCACCGACCAACCGCTTCCTGAACCATGCCTGGCGATGAATCTGAAAGCGTGATTTGCAGATTTTCTGGAAGTTCACTCGCGGTAGACTCCCAAAACCAGCCTGGACCGCATCCGACGTCGAGGACCTTATTTCCCGCTTGAAGAGGTAGTTGCTTCATCACCCAAGGAAACCAGTCGATCTCGGCGACGGTATAATTGCTGTGAAGGCGAGCACGAGCGGCTAGTTTCTGACTGTCGCTATACTGCTCGCTGTTGCCGGAAGTGATTGGCGACATTACGGAATCTCCTCCGCAAGCTTATTCTGCTTTCGCAAGTACGGGCCGAATAATTGGTCAGCGCCGATGTAGCAAGCCGTTAATACGCTCACCCGTGCCAATGGCTGAAGGCTAGGGCCTTCCCGCAAACGAACCTGTGACGGGAATCCCGCCGCGCCGATCGCGCTGACGGCCGCCTGCGGGTTCCGCTTTCCCAAAACCTGTTCCCGATTTACAATTCCCGAAACTGCCAATTTAGACGGGGAAACGGGAAAGATGTTGATCGGCTATGCGCGTGTCTCGACGGCCGATCAGGACTTGACGTTGCAACTCGATGCACTGGCAAAGGCCGGGTGCGAGAAGGTGTTCACGGACAAGGCGAGCGGCGCGAAGATCGACCGGCCAGGACTGGTCGAGGCGCTGGGCTTCGCACGCGCCGGCGACACGCTGGTGATCTGGAAGCTCGATCGGCTCGGCCGCTCGATCCAGGGTCTGATTGCGCTGGCCGCGGACCTGTCGGAGCGGGGGATCGACTTTCGATCACTGACGGACGGGTTCGACACATCGACGGCATCGGGCCGGCTCCTGTTCCACATCCTAGCCTCGGTCGCGGAGATGGAACGCGAGCTGGTGAAGGAGCGGACGATCGCCGGGCTGGCGGCAGCGCGCGAGAAGGGCAGCACTGGGGGAGGGCGCAAGCTGGTGATGACGCCCGAAAGGATCGACACGGCCCGCAAGCTGCTCGCTGTGGGGGAGAAGCCGGCCCGGATCGCAAGGCTCTTGGGCGTCGGCCTCTCGACCTTCTACCGGCAGTTCCCGGCGAGCGAGCGTCCGGAAGCAGCCACTGCCGACATATGATCCTGTCCCGGTATCAAAGCCCTTCGGCGAGCCGACGCATCTTGTCCATTTCCCGCGCCAGCCGCATCTGCGGACTGTCGTACAGCTCGCGCATCAGGCGCATCTCCGGCCTGTTGTAGATCTCCTGCATCAGGCGAACCGTTGAGTTCTCCTGCACCGCGCGGATCGCACGAAGGGCAGGGGAGTCCATACCAGCCAGCAACATCGCACCACCCGACATGCGTTGGCCTGCGAGCTGCGCAAGCGCGATGTTCCGGGCAACCCGCAAACCCGGGCCGGATTCCGTCTGCCGGTTGATCTTCGCATTGCGCCGGCCACGAGCCTGATCCAGATACCGCTGGCCAGCCTTTTTCCACTTGGCCTGAAGGCGACGGATCGTTGCCTCATCCGGTGCGTCCAGCACCCGCTTGGCTGCCGTGGTCGGTTTCAACGTCGGCGCCGCGATCATCATATCCGCCATCTTGGCAAGGACAGGCCCATCGTTCAGACCCGATCCTTCCGGTCGGCCGCGTCCGCGCTTTGCTGCATTGTTCATCTGCCGGTCCTTTCATGTGCTGACCGCAATATCAGCAAACAAAACAGCAGCTTCAATGACGATAAATCCTGAACAAAAGCGAGGATAATTCACGGTCAAAACGATAGCCTTCCCTCGGAAAGCGAGGATAAATCCGTGTCCGTCCTCAGCCTCCGCTGCGATCAGGCCGCTTTCACGATTTTCTTCCGGCGTGGCTGCTTTTTTAAAACAGGCTTTTTTTCTTCTTCCTCGTCATCATCATCGCTGGGAAGCGGGATCAGATTACCGCTGTCGTCAATATCGTCGAGGTCGAAAGCTCCAATTTCGTTAGCCCTGATTACCAGCGCACGAAACTTATCTTCTGCTACTTTACCCGATATATAGGCTTTTTTTATAACGTGGTACGGATTGAAGAAAATTGCATACGACATTTCGCCCAGAGGGCCAGATTTCAAATCTATAAACCCTAATTCTGCCAAGCGTTTTACACGGTCTCTCCATGTCCGAACTGCACGCTGTCCGGTAAACCCCGCATAAAAAGCCATCTCTTCAGGCCTGTTCAGGGTAATGAAAAGCTCATCATAGAGCCTGCACCACATTTCCAAATAGGTTTGCCCTACTGGAAATCCCTTGCCAGAAAGCCCGTCCATGATATTCATTATGAGCGGCATAGCTCGCGGAACAGTAGAGAACCCGTCTCTTTCTGTTCTATCCCAGAGCATATGATTATTAACATCAGGCCATATTTTAGACCGAGCTTCTAACTGCCTTGCTAAAATGGACCGAGTTTTCGCCATTTCCATTCCTTTTTAAAGGGGGCCGGCTTTGGACACCGGCCCCGAACGACATTCAGAAGCCGGCTTTGGACACCGACATTCGGGCGGGGACGGCTGTGGACACCGCCCCCTTCGCCTAACCTCGCGCTCCCGCATCACCAGGCGCTTTAGTGATCGGGTCCGGGGGTGGAAGCCGGCCGTCACTCGGTCTTGCGATGGCCTCTTGTCCCACATTAGCCACGACAACTCAACTGCAAACGCCAGCCATTATGCGCCTAAGCAGGCCTCATATGACTACGAGTTGCACTTTGTATTAGCATTTTCAATCCAACTCAGATTCTGAGTTGGCACTTTTAGAATTTTTATATCGTCGTATTTGGCTGATTACCGCGCTTCTCTAACCATATCTCCGGTGATGCGGTGATATGGTGACGCTGTGGTGCGGGTGATACGGTGGAGCGGTGGCGGAGGGATTGTCAAGGGAGGGTATCCGCCTCCGCCCGGCCGATCGCCGAAGCAATGCCTTACCCGAAATTATACGGCTGGATGTTAGCCACCGATCGGCAGCAGCCGCACATCCGCGATAAAGCTCTCCAGCGTCTGCAGATGGGGCCGAACGTCCTTAGGGAAAGCGTCAACGATACCTGCGGGGACGACGAGCCGCACGCCGGCATTGGTCATCTCGCGGAACTGCGGTTCCGACACGCCCTCCTGCAATGTCAGCAGGTGCTTGTCGGAAATACGATCGGCCTCGTTGAGGATTTGCCGCCAGCGATCCTTGCACGTCGTCTTGACTGCCAGCATCCGCAGCCGGTCTGCCGGGAAGCTCGAGTCACGGTAGGCGTCAATCGACGGGAACAGGAAGTCGGGCCGCTTGCCTGGTTCGGATTCCGGCTGGTGGGCGAAGTGCGTGCCCTCGACCAGCCGCTCCTCCATGAAGATCGCGCGGGTGTGCAACTCCAAGGACCGACCGGACCTGGCCTTGCGACGCTGGAGGACGGTCTGGGCGCGAGCGATAAAGTCATCGACCGTCGCGAACCCGGCCTGGATATGAGGCAGCTCGATGGCCTGTTCCACGCTTCGGAAAATCTCGAACTCGCAATCGCGGCGACGCATCAACCGCCGGTCGGGATCGAGGCTAGCGTCAGCACGTAGCTCGACCGCCTTGCGGATAATGTCGGCACCCGATGGAAACTTCGTTCGCCATGCCGCCGGGATTTCATCATCAGCCAGCCAACAATTCGCCCGCACGGGCGGGGCCTGCAACAGGCCAAGCAATCCGCCCTGCGCCGGCGGCCATAGCAGCCACTTGCCCGGTTCAACCGGCCCGACCCGATCCTCAACAAGATCCTCTTCCGTTTCATGCCGGCAGACCCAGACGTGACAGTCGGGCACTTCGGGCGGATCGACCTTGCTGAAAGCGAAGACGGTCAGCGCGCCGGTGCTGTCGGGATCGAGCAATGCAGACGCCTGACCGCCGAAATTGGTCAGCCGCGTCTCGTTACGCCCGCCCTTCGGATTGCCGTGCAGCTTGTTATTGTACCAGACTGCCCGGACCTGCTGATGGTCGGGATGGGAATCCACATAGAGGTCGAACCGTACGTCCGGATTTTTCACCGCCGGCTGGTTGAGCATCGGGAAGAAGTCGAACAGCACCTCACGCGGGATATAGGGTCCGGCCTGATGGCTCTCGTTCGCCAGTGTGTCGTTGCCCGACAGGCGCTTCACGTACCAGACGAAGCCGGGGCCGCCATATTCGTCCAGCCACTCGACAAGATCACCCACCGGCACGCAGCGTCCCCCTGATTTCCCCCTGTTTCCGATCGGAGCGAAGCCAGTCGGCCGCGAGTGGCATGATGGCATCAGCCCCGATCCGGCCGGGGCCTTTCATCGAGCATTCCCAGATTTTCAGCACGCGCCATCCGGTATGGTCAAGCGCGGCCTCGACCTCGGCGTCACGTTCTTGGTTGCGGCCGATCTTCTCGCGCCAGAAATCCTGACGTGTGCCCGGCCAGCGGAACAGCGGACAGTCATGCCCGTGCCAGAAACAGCCATGAATGAAGACCGCGGCACGCCAGCGCGGCAGCACCATATCGGGTTTGCCGGGCAGGCGGCGATCGTGAAGAACGAACCGGAACCCAAGGGCATGAAGGCCGCGCCGCACGACCAGCTCGGGCTTGGTATCCTTCCCCCTGATCCCGGCCATCATGCGGCTTCGGGTGGCCGGATCGACTACATCACCCGGCAAGGGCCATGATCCGCTCCGGCTGCTCCGGCTCCGCATCAGCGCGATCGACCAGCCACGGCATCATGTGCGCGGCAACGGCCTTCACCACCGGCACGACGACGGCGTTGCCGAACTGGCGATAGGCTTGGGTATCGGACACGGGGATGATGAAGTCCCGCCCGCCGGGTTCATCGAAACCCATCAAGCGGGCGCACTCGCGCGGGGTCAGACGGCGCGGGTTCTTCCCCTTCTGCTCGACAAGGATTTCCGATCCGTCCTTGTAGTAGCGCGCCGACAGGGTGCGGGCGACGTCGTTCGGCCCGACCAACCCGAACCCGAACCCGTTACCGGCCGCCTTGTGCTTCTCGGCGTAGCCCTGAAGGTAGCGCCAGAGGTGATCGGTCAGCGTGTATTTCTCCGACACCGACGCGATGTTGCCGCGGGTGTAGGGGGGGTCCAGTTCCTCGGTGCCGTCCTCGGGATGCAGGATCGTGCCTAGCCGCGGCCCGGCGAACGGGTCGGGCAATTCCAGATCGGCGAAGGTGAAGGCGTTCGGATCGCGAAAGCCTACGATGAAAATGCGCTCGCGCTGCTGGGGCACGAACGCCTTGGAATTGATGACCTTCCAGTGGACCTGATAGCCAAGCTCCTGCGTCAGCGTGCGGTGGATCACCTCGAACGTCCGGCCCTTGTCGTGGTTGACCAGATTCTTGACGTTCTCCAGCAGGAACGCGCGCGGACGATGATGCTGGATGATCTTCGCCACGTTGAAAAACAGCGTGCCCTGCGTCTCGTCGGCGAAACCGTGCGGCCGGTTCAGGGCGTTCTTCTTCGACACGCCCGCGATTGAGAAGGGCTGGCAGGGGAAGCCCGCCAGCAGCAGGTCGTGCGCCGGGATGCTCTCCACCGGCACCTTCGTTATGTCGCCGGCTACCTCATGTCCGCAGTCGTAATTGGCGAGATAGGTCGCCTGCGAGTATTTGTCCCATTCGCTGGTGAAGACGCATTCGCCTTCCTCGTCAAAGCCGCGACGCAAACCGCCAATGCCGGCGAACAGGTCGATGAAACGAAATGCCTTCGTGCTGGCCGGCGCGACAGCCTGCCGGTGTTCGCGGATCAGCGTGTCCAGCATCCGCACCGCTGCCTTGCGGGGCGGGGCCTCGCCGCGTTCCCAGCGATAGACAGTACGACGGGAGAAGCCCGAACTGGCTGCAAAGGCGTCGATGCTGATACCGGCGCTGGTGCGGAGGCGGGAGAAGTCGGAAACGGAAGGACGCACGGGCACCTCTGGGAAGATTTGTGCCACTCTGTCGCGAAGACTCCCACCACGCAAGAACAAAAGGCGAATCGTCACGCTGTCGTGTCGATTTACAGTCCATTCCTGGTTCCTGATTGACGATACGCGATGGGCTTTATCCCGTGAGGATCGTCAGAATGTTGCAGATGCTGCCGCTGCCCACTGTCCTGCCTGATAGCGTTGCGGGCGGTAGTCAGCCGCACGTCGCGCAGCCGGGCCGAGGCTCCGGCTGAAGCCGCTGCGACGACCGACAATGTTGCCTTGTGGCGATGCCCGGATTTGCCAGAGGCGGGCGAAGTGCGGGTCCATGCCCTTGAGGATGTATCGCTTGGCACCGACGACACCATAGATGCGACGATGCTTTATCGCTGCCGGACTGGTAATCGGCCCTGCGGTAGCCGCCACCCATTCGGGCACCAAACGCCAGAACTCGCGGATCAGCCCCTTCGGGACATGAACCAGCCAATGGACCGCGATCTGTCCGCCGGCCGCCTCGAATGCATAGACATAGGCCGGCGCCACGCCTTTCCTGTTTTTGGGGTGCCGGCGCAGCCAGCGGGCGAACCAGTCCGACAGGAGGTCGCGGAATGCTGCCGTCGCATCATCGGCCGGGCACTGCGTCTTGGAATAATTGATGGTTACGAACTGGTTCAGCGGACAGCCGATCCGTTCGGCGAGGCGCGTTGCATGATGGATGTTTGCCGCCGGCTTTCTTCCGATCTGTGCGGTTACGCGCTTGCTGCTGCCTTCCACGACCCTGCCTCTCCAGCGTTCTCTCCATGTTCCTATCTCAGCCATCTATACTATTGAAGTGCAAGCTGACCCGGAGTCGGCTTGGTGGCCCGGTTCACCCCCTTGGCATGGAATCATCGCAAACATCCCGGGGTCAACAGTACCAGCAGGGTGCACTTGAATTTTCATCACATGTGCTACACAAATGATGCACATGTGATGCGCATGTGATGCGCATGTGATGGAGGCTGATATGGCGACGACGAGAGTGACGGTTTTCGATGAGGTCCGCTTGCCGAAAGGCGATGCGGGATGGGTGCTGTGCTTCCAGTGGGGGCGGTACGACTACGGGGAGGGCGAATTTCAACGCGGCTATCGCTTCATCTGGCGACGACCAGACGGCAGCCTTCAGCCCGCCCGCGGACAGGCGCGCATTCCTACTATCGAGGACATCGAGACGCTGATCGGGATGGCTCGCGCGGCTGGCTGGGGCGATCATGACGGTGACGCTGAAGGGCATGGCGCTACCGCCTGAGGATCGGTGGGGGCATTGATGCCCCCACATTTCTGTCTGGCTTCACCGCCAGCGCCCCGCGGTTAGCGGCGGTGCGGAAGCATCGCGAAAAAAGATATGGACGCCCTTGCCGCCCCCGCGTTACTATGGCTCCGCAGTCAAGGAAATCGCCATGACTGCACTTTATCAACAAAGCAAAGGATTTTGCTTATGTTTTATTCGAGGTATTTAAATGTTTATATCTATTCCTGTTACGATCGCTCTTGGTAGTTTTTCTTACAAGTGGTTTTTAGGTAGTTCCCTTTTGATTTTTTTAAAGTGGGGACTTAACCGGATTCCTCGCGGCGTGAAGTAACCGATCAAACATACCGGGGGCGGGACGCCGCTCCCGGCATGTGATCCACCGCCTTCCCCGGGTCACCGCACGTTCCGGCGGGCTTCCACATTCACGATGCAACGCACCGCGCCGCCTGCCTTGTTCGCCCGTTTCTGACATGCCTCCAGCACAACGCGATTGGCGGTGATGATCCGATCCCCCGCGGCGATGTTGGCGAAGGCATCCGGTGCCGCGGCACGCATCAAGCGCTGTCCGGCTTCCCATTTCGGCAGGTCGAGCGTGCGCGCCGCCATCCATTCCGGCACCTGCCATCTATCCGGCAGCGCGCGGGCGACGACACCCGGCACGACCGTCCACAACAGCATCCCGCCCAGGCACGCCCCTGCCCCGACCTGCCATAGCGTCCGACGCTGTTCGTCCGCGCGGCGGGCGACACCGCCAATCCCGTGCAACGCGGTGGTCGCGCGGTCCATCTTCTCGCCAGCGGTCGCAATCATGCGCCGGTCCTCGTCACGGGCATGGGCACCGGCCGCAACGATCCGGTCGGCGACATAGCGCGGCGCGACATTGTCCTCGGCCGCCTTCGCCAGGATGGCGACATTCTGCATGGTGCCGTTGAGCGCCTTCGCCATCCGGCCCAGCGTCTCGCTGTAATCGGGGATTTCTGGCACCTCGGCACGCTCGGCCGCCAGTCGCTCGATCGCACGCCGCAACAGGGCCAGCTCGCCACGCACGCCCTCGAATGCTTCCGCCGCGGCATCCGGTTCGTGATCGTCGTTCATCCCGTTCCCTTTTCCCGTATGAAAGCACGAAGCCTATCGGCTCATCCCCCGGTCGCGGTCGCGCGCCGGCACGATCGATGCGGACAGCGAGACGCGGATCGACCGCTCCCGCTCGATCCTGATCTCCAGCTCGGGCGCACGCCGGCGCAGCGCGGATTCGAGCTGCGGATCGCGGGCAAGCCCGCCCGCTGCCTTCTCCATGCGTGCCTGTATCCGCTCGGCGCCGGCGCTGTCGCCGGCACGCTCCAGACCGGCACGCTGCCGCTGCATCGCCTGCCAGCCTTCCACGAACCGATCGGCACGCGCATCGGGATCGAGCCGGACACGCTGTTCCTCGGCCATCGCCCGCACCGCACCGCCCGTGTTGCCGCCGGCGGCCTGTTCGATCAGCTTCGGATCGCGCGCCAGCGCCGATGCGAGGTCGCGCGCGGCATGGGGGCGGACGGCATCCAGTACCTCGCCGGCCTTCCGCAACGCCGTCTCCTGATGCGGCAGTACCGGCAGACCCTGATCGCGCATCCGGCCTATATCGGCCGCGGCGCGCGCATAGCGTCGCATCATCGCTGCCTGGTCGGGCTGCGCCTCAGGCGCTGAAGGGGTGGTGATAATCGGACCCCCTTGCTCCCTGACCGGCTTCGGCCGGAACCCGGCGAACATGCCCCGCGCCTTGTCGCGGACCTTCTCGACCACCTGGCGCGCGAGTTCCGGGAACCGGATCTCGCGCCGGTCGGCGAAGGCGCGGGCATGGTCCTGCTGGCTGCGGTCGGGCACATAGTCTCCGGCCATGTCCTTGCCGCGGTCGCGCGACAGCACGCGCGTGAGTTTACCCTGATCGGCGAAGTCGTCGCGGCCGTAATGGAGTTGCACGCCATCGCGGTGCCGCGACAGGCCGACATAACCGCTATGCCGGTCCATCCCCGGCGTGGCGAGGACGTGCGCGTAATCGACCGTCACGCCCTGCGACTTATGGAAGGTCGCGGCATAGCCGTGATCGACGGCAGCATAGTCCTTCGCCGCGAACGTCACTTCGCGCCCGCCATCGAGGCGGACAGTCATGCCATCCGGCGTGACGTGCGCGATCGTGCCCAACGTGCCGTTCTTCACGCCCAGCGATCGTTCGTTGCGCAGGAACATCAGCCGGTCGCCCGCCGCAAAGTCGCGGGCACCCCGATCGGCCGCGAATGCCACGTCCTCGCCCAGCTCCCCGCTAGCGCGCAGCCGGTCGCGCGCCTCCCCGTTCAGTTCGCGGACCTCGGCGTTGGTGTGGGTAAGGATGATGCGGGCCTTGTCCGGTTCGGCTTGGCGCTGGCGATCCCACCCGTCGACCAGTTCCGCCCGCGCCGCCTCGCGCGTGTCCGCCGAATGGACCATCCCGTGCGCGGCATAGGCATCCAGCGCCTCGCCCGTGCGACCCGTGGCGAGCGCCCGCGTGGCGTCCCGCTGCCAGTCCTCGCGCTGCCGGCGAACCTCGGTGATCTCCGCCGCGCCGTGCCGCTCGGCGATCAATCGGAACGCCGCGCCCGCCTCGATCGCCTGCAACTGCTCAGGATCGCCCACCAGCACGACCTTCGCGCCGGCGTCACGGGCATGGGACAGCACCCGCTCCATCTGGCGGGTGCCGATCATGCCCGCTTCGTCGACGACCAGCACGTCCTTCGGCCCGAGCTGATCGCATCCCTGCGCCCAGCCATGCTCCAGGCTGGCGATGGTGCGGGATCGGATGCCTGATCCGCCCTCCAGATTCTCGGCCGCGATCCCCGACAACGCCGCACCGCGCACCTGGTAGCCTTCCCGCTCCCACGCCTCCCGCGCGACGCCCAGCATCGCCGACTTGCCGGTGCCGGCATAGCCGACGACCGACGCCAGCCCGTCGCGTCCGGTGATATGGTCGAAGGCGTCGCGCTGCTCGCCCGACAACACCAGCCCCCGCCCCTCGGCCGCCCCGATCGCGGCATCCCGCTGCCGATCGCCGACACCATGATCGCCGCGGCGCGCCAGCTCGTCGCCGGCCTTCTCCAGTCGCGCCTCGGTCGCGATCATGTCGCGGGAGGTGAACCGCTCCTGGTCGCGACCGTCCTTGCCCAGCGCGACCAGCTCGGGGCTGGCGCGCACCGCCGCCATCACCCGGTCGAACTGCTCCTTGCCGTCCGAATGGCGGAACGCGAACACCGCCAGGTCGCGGGTGGTGAACGTCGCCTGCTGCCGGGTAATACCATCGAGCGCATGGCGCGGATCGGCGATGATCCGCTCGCCGTTCTCACGCGCGATCCGGACATGATCCTCGGCGTTGCGGTGCGGTTGCCCCTCCAGCTCGTGCCGCTTTCCCATCGGCCCGATCTTGTGCTGCGGCTCCAGCTCGATGCCCTGCGCCTTGTAGCTGCGATGGTCTATCCGGGCGTCCAGTCCCAGCTCCGCCATCCGCTCGTTGACGTGCGCGCTCCACGCCTCGCGCCACTCCTTCAACAGCTCCGTGCTGTTCCAGTCGCGGTTCTTCTTGCCGAACCCGTCCGGTCCCACGTCGCGCATCGACAGCATGACATGCGCGTGCGGCTTCGGGCTGCCGTCCTTCGCCCTGTCCCAATGCACGTTGAGGTCCGCGACCATTCCGCGCTTCACGAACTGCTCTTTCACGAAGTCGCGGGCGAGCGCGACGCCCTGCTTCTCGTTCATCTCGCGCGGGATCGAGAACTCCACCTCGCGGGCGAGTTGCGCGTCCTTGCGCTTCTCCCCGGCCTCTACCTCGTTCCAGAGCGTGGTGCGGTCGCTCAAACGCTCCGCCGCGCCCTGCGGCAAAATCACCTCGGAGTGAACGACGCCGGTCTTGTTCGAGAAGTCGTGCGATCGTCCAAGCCGCTGGTCGGGCAGCTCGGATGCGGAGCGATAGGCAGCCGACGCGACGGCACTGGAACCGTTCGCGCGGCTGATGACCTTGGCGCTGAAATGGTAGATCGCCATCGCGCTTCTGTTTCTACCTTTCTTAGTGCACGTCGGCAACGACGTATAAGCGCGCACTCACAATCTGCTGTGCATCTCCTGATTGACTTGGTGGTGCTTGTTGTTCGCGGTTGTCCTCACCTACGGGTTTGCTAGGTTGGTGTGGATCACACGCAAGACGGAGGCACCATGCGCAGGGTGCGGGATTACGATGCGGAACTGAAGGCGCTGGAAGACAAGGCACGGGCCTTGAAGGCGCGCCGGGTCGAACAGCTCGGGACGCTCGTTACCTCCACCGGGGCCGATGCGCTCGACATGGAAATGCTGGCCGGCGTGCTGCTCGATGCCGTCGCGACGAAGGATGCCGATGCGAAGGAGGCGTGGCGCGCGAAGGGGGCCGCCTTCTTTCAGCGGCGTGGGCGCAAAGGTTCACGAAAGGCTGGCGGCGACGGCAGTAGCGGAGCGCCACAACCGGGCGCTGGTCCTGCGCCTGGAAGCGGCGCGGCGTCGGACTGATACGCGGAGCTGGGTCGTGCAACGTCGCGAGCGTACCCGTCACCTGATCGAGCTGGGCGGCCTCATCCAGAAGGCCGGGCTGGTCGACCTCGCCGATGACGATCGCGCGACCATCTACGGCGCGCTGCTGGAGCTGGTCGGACGTGCGCGGGACGACGCTGCCGGCGACGTGCTGGCGCTCTGGAAGCGACGCGGTAGGCGGGCATTCGACGCGGAAGCGGAAGCATCGGAAACGACGGCATGAACCGCCCGGTGATCGAGCGGATCGTCGTCTGCGTGCTGGTCGCCGGCTTCACGATCGGCACGATCACGCACACCCTCCACCTCATCAATGTCGGGTGGATCGTGTTCGACGACGCGCCGGTCTGGATGAACGTCTATTGGACCGCATTGACCGCGCTCGATCCGCTCGCCGCGATGCTGCTGATCTGGCGGCGTCCGGTCGGGCTGGCGCTGGGTGCCGCCATCATCCTGAGCGATGTCGCGATCAACAGCTATGCCCTCTACGGGCTTGGCCTGCCCTTCGGATTCCTGTCGCTCCAGCTCCAGACCCTGTTCTGCGGATTCCTGCTCGGCGCGGCCGGGTTCCTGACAAGGAGACACGTCGATGCCGTTGGACGTTGAAGCAGTCAGGGCGGAGGTCCGTGCGCTGGATTATGTACGCGGCACGCCGGTGGAAGCCGCCGACTGGCACCGGGCCGATGCGGACGCGCGCCACAACAACGTCATCGAGGGCTTGGAATACTCGCCAGTCGAGGAAGCGCTGTTCGACATGCTCCGCGACGAAGCGGTGCCGCCCGATCTGGCCACGCAGATCGTCCTCAAGTTGATGGATCATCCCGACGCCGATCGGAGCCTAGCGATCACGCCTGTCGGAACGGGGTGGTAATGCCGCCCCGCCGGATCAGACCGCTATGGGCGCTGCTGATCGTCTTCGTCGTGCTGATGGCGAGCAACGCCTCGCTCAAGGGCATCTTCGGCGTCGGCGAAATCGCGACCGACGTGCCGTTCCTGCTGACGGGCCTCACCCTGTTCGGCATCTGGAAGTTCAACCGCCGCGGCCGCAATCACAACACCCTGATGGGTTCGGCCCGCTTCGGCGACCGGCGCGACCTGGCGAAGCTGGAAGGATCGGGCGACCTCATCATCGGCCGGTCGGGTCGGAACAACAAACTGCTGCGCTACGATGGCGCAGCCCATCTGCTGACGATGGCGCCCACCCGGTCGGGCAAGGGCGTCGGCACGATCATTCCCAACCTGCTGCTGCTCGACCGCTCGGTGATCTGCATCGACCCCAAAGGCGAGAATGCCCGCGTCACGGCCCGCACACGCGCCACGAAGGGCGATGTGTGGTGCCTGGACCCCTTCGGCGTCTCCGGGCGTCCAGCGGCCCGCTACAACCCGCTGGCGTGGCTCGATGCGACAAGCCCGGACCTCGCGGAAGATGCGCAGACGGTCGCCGACGCGCTGGTCCACGACGCGCCGGGGCAGTCGGGCGAGGCGCACTGGAACGAGGAAGCCAAGGCGCTCATCGCCGGCATCATCCTGCACACCATCATCCATGAACCCATGTCCCGCGCGACGCTGGCGACGGTGCGCGACAAGCTCACCCGCGATCCCGCCGGCTTCGCCGCGCTGCTCGCCGACATGCAGGCCAGCACCGGGGCGCACGGCCTGATCGCGCGCGCCGCCAACCGCCACCTCGGCAAGTCCGATCGCGAGGCCGCGGGCGTGCTGTCGTCCGCCCAGCGCCACACCCACTTCCTTGACAGCCCGCGCATCGTGGACAGCACGTCCGCGGCCGATTTCCGGTTCGCGGACCTGAAGGAGCGGCCGGGCACGGTGTTCCTGTGCCTGCCGCCCGATCGGCTCGATACCTATGCGCGCTGGCTGCGGTTGCTGATCGCCCAGGCCGTCGCCGACATGGCGCGCTCCCCTGCCCGGCCGGAACGCCCGGTCCTGTTCCTGCTCGATGAGTTCGCTGCGCTCGGCCGCCTCGATCCGGTGGAGCGCGCGATGGGGCTGATGGCGGGGTACGGGATGCAGCTCTGGCCAATCCTCCAGGACATGCACCAGCTCAAGGCGACCTATGGCGAGCGCGCCGGCACCTTCATGTCGAACGCCGGCGTGATCCAGACGTTCGGGGTCAACGATCTTGCCACCGCCGACATGCTGTCGCGCACGATCGGCGACACCACCATTGAATATGAGACGTTCGGCACGTCCGGCCCGGCAAGCATCTTCAGCGACGGCACCCGATCGGAAAGCGCCAGCAGCCATGTCGCCGCGCGCCGGTTGGCGACGCCCGATGAAATCATGCGGATGAACCCCGACGACCTCCTGCTGCTGCGGCAGGGCGAGCACCCGCTCGTCGTCGGCAAGATCCGCTACTATGCCGAACGCGAGTTCGCCGGCCTCTACGATCCGGAGTAATCGCACACACCGGCGAACCCGACGATTGGTTCGGGGTATCTCCCCACCCTGCCCTTTCAACGAGCGTGACGCTGACAGGTACACACCGCCGGATCGGCTTGGCCTTTCCCGGAAGCTTGCGGCCGTAAGGCCGCTCCTGTGACGGCGATAGCCGGCACGAAACGAAAGCGTATTGCCCAAAGGGCAATTCCGCACTCTCCTTTCTTTTGTTCGAGCCGCGTCGTGGGGTTAAGTGATTCTGTTAAATAGGAATCGTTAAGAAGGTTAAGGGGCAAAAAGATGCCAAAAAATCGCCTTCCTGCAATGAGTTGAGCAAGTGGCTGGTGTGTGATCCCACGTGATTCGGTGTGTGATCCCACGATAGCGCGGTGTGTGATCCCACGACTGCACGGTGTGTGATCCCACGATGATCGCTTGCTGTTCTGCGGGTCGATTATTGCTTGATCCGCGCTCTCAACGCCTGCTGCCCGCCTCCGCATCTGATACGGACGAGCCTTGCGGTGTGTGATACCACGATAGTCAGCGTTCGCCGGCGAGCTTGTCCATCAGGTCGTCCACCTCGGCGGCGCGGCGGCGATCGGCATCGAACCTGTTCCGCCGTTCCTGCTCAGCCTCCAACCTGGCTGTCAGCGCTAGTGCCTCCGCTTCTCCCCGAAGCCGGAACAGCACGGCAGGACTACCATCTGCTGTTGCGGTCATCTGCATCGCATAATCAGGGAGCTGGTCAGCCTCCACCACCTTGCGGAGCATCCGGTTGAACTCTTTGGGTTTGCTGTCGCTGCCGGTCTTGTCGCGCAGCACCTCCACGCGACACGTCCACCCGCCCTTCTGGTTGCCGGCGTGCTTGCGCGCGATACGATACAGGGCGCGTTCCAGCCCGCCGGTCAGCAGGAAATAATCTTGGTGCATGGTGAGCAGCGACCGCTCCCCCATAATTCCCTCATATACCCAATCCGACAGCGTAATGGTCATCCCACGCGGTTGGTCGGTGTCCGGGTCCACCTCCAGCGTCCATTTATCGAGCCAGTTGAAACCTGCCTTGGTCCGCCGCTTGGGCGCGCGGATCGAGGTTGATATGGAAGTCGTCTGAAGCCGCTGGAGTGCGGCCTGCAACTCCTGATAGGCCCGGCCGCTGGTGTCGCGCTTGATCGCCCGCAATAGGTCGTAGGACGTCGTTTTGAGCGTCCGGGGAAGGTCGTTAACCCCCTGCTCTCGCATCCGATTGAGCGTGGACGCCGCCCATATCAGGATATCGGCGTCCCAGATCGTCGCCATGCCGTAGGCAGGGATCGCCTCGATCTTCACCCACGTCTCGCCGTCCGGGCTACTATACTCGATCGGCTTCACCCGCTTGCGCTTCTGGAGTGAGAAAAACGGCCTCTCCATCGTCTCCCGCTGATCCTTCAGCGGGAGGTCGCCCATCAACGGGATGAATAGATCAAACTCGGGATTGGGATTCTGGCGCTTGGTCATGACGCTTCAATCCTGCCGTCCTGCATATTTGCAGATGTGCACATTATTACGCACGGCCGAATTGCTTGTCGGCATCATACTTGGCGACCAGCTCGCTGATCGCCTCGGCAAGTAGGTCTTGGTGACTCCGCCGTGTCCGCGCTGCCAAGACGCGAAACGCCTCCGCCGTAGGATCGGCCGGATCAAAATATGCGCCAAGGTGATACTTTCCCGGTCGCTTGCCACTAGACCGTGCTGCACTCGATGGTGAGGTCGGCGAAGCTGGCTGATGGTCCGGCTCTGGGTCGCGAGGGGAGGGGGACGCTACTGCCGGCCCCAACAAGGAAGTCCGTTTCGCCATAATCAAGCCTTCACATTTGCAGGTGTGCAATTCATCACATCATCAAAGATGTGTTTCTGCAAGGCTGCAATCTCCAAGGCAGCTTTACCTTTCGGCTCATGCTCGATGACGCCCAAGCCGTAAGGCCATGCCGCTCGGTATGCGCTGCGCTCCCGCAATACGGCACGCGACACCCGTAAGCCGGTCGCCTCGGCAAGCGTTCTGGCATCGTCCAGCAATGTGGTTGCGGTGGGGGGTGCTGCATTCAGCACGACCACGCCCATTCGCCCGGTACTGGTGATAAGCTGCGCCGTTCGTTTGATCGCATCGAGGTCAATCAACGACGGACGACAAGGGATGACGACCAGATCAGCACGCTGCGCCGCTGCTGCGGCTTCCGCGCCCGCTGCGGGCGGTGTGTCGATGATCGTAAGCGCAAAGCCGCTGGCCTCTGCGGCGTCGATCGCCTGATCGAGGCGGCGCGCGCTGATCGGTTCGACATGGGGTAATTCGGCTGTCCGTCGCTCACTCCAAGCAGTCGCGCTCTCCTGCGGATCGAGGTCGAAAAGAGCGGTCTTTATCCCGGCCGCTTCCGCGGCAACCGCCAGATTCACCGCCAGCGTCGTTTTACCGACACCCCCTTTTTGCGCTGCAAGCGTGATAATATGCAAGTGTGCACACCTTCAAAAATTCTGATTTGATAATATGCAGAATGGCAGGGTCGCACAACCGCTATTGGGGTGCCTGATGTGCAGGGCAGGGGATTACGCCAACGACCGACCAGCCACGGGGTGTCGCATACGGTCATCCCGATTGGGATGCAGACCGTCCGAAAACAGGGTTGTGGATTCCCGAGCGTACCGGGACGGTGTAATCTTCGGGCATGGGGTACATTGAAGGTCATGCTCGGGATCA
>NZ_JBEPKL010000041.1:0-27257 GCF_040544655.1 Sphingomonas sp. 1185 | reverse complement strand
GAGCGCCCACCCCTCACCCAGCTCCGACTAAGCCTTTGCTTTCGCAAAGACCAAGTCTGCGCAACCCTCTCCCCTCTGCGAGGGGCGAGGGAAGGCATCATGAATGCCGCCCCCCTAGAAAACGACCCGCGTCGCCTCGCCCGGCACATCGGCGAACAGCGCGGGCTCGGTCCCGGTCATCCATACCTGCCCCCGCCCGGCCAGCCGCTCGAACAGCGCGGCGCGGCGGGACGGGTCGAGATGCGCCGCCACCTCGTCGAGCAGCAGCACCGGCGGCACCCCGCGCCGCTCGGTGACGAGATCGGCATGCGCCAGCACGATGCCCAGCAACAGCGCCTTCTGCTCGCCGGTCGAACACAGCGCCGCCGCCTGTCCCTTCGCCACATGCGTCACCGCCAGGTCGGCGCGGTGCGGTCCCACCAGCGTCCGCCCCGCCGCCGCATCGCGCCTGCGCCCCATCGCCAGCGCATGGGCGAAGGCGGCCGGGTCCACCGCCTCCCCCTGCAACGCCAGCGCGGCGCGCGCGAACACGCTGTCGGGCACCTCCTCCAGCCGCTGGTCGAGCGCCGCGACCGCCGCGACGCGCGCGGCATCCACCGCCGCGCCATGCTCGGCCATCCGCGCCTCCAGCGCGCTCAGCCAGTCGGGATCGACCGGGCCTTCACTCGCCAACAGCCGGTTCCGCTCGCGCATCGCCGCGTCATAGCGGGTCGCGTGCATCCCGTGCGCCGGGGACAGCGCCATCACCAGCCGGTCGAGGAACCGCCGCCGCTCCGACGCGGGCTCGACGAACAGCCGGTCCATCGCCGGGGTCAGCCACAGGACCGACAGCCAGTCGGCCAGCGCATTGGCGCTCGTCCCCGCGCCCTGCACCCGCACCACCCGCCGCTCGGGCGAGGAAGCGAGCGCGCCGGTCGCGATCTCGACATCGCCGTTCAGGGTCGCGGCAACGCCGAACCCGCCCTTGCCCCCCTGCCGCGCCATCGCCGAGAGGGCGGCACGACGCAGCCCCCGCCCGGGCGCGAGCAGCGACACCGCCTCCAGCACATTGGTCTTGCCCGCCCCATTCTCGCCGGTCAGCACGACAAACCCCGCACTGGGGTTCAGCGCGAGGTCGGCATGATTGCGGAAATCGGTGAGGATCAGGCGGGTGAGCATCGGGTCCGCCTTAAACGATCCTCCCCAGCATGGGGAGGTGGCAGGCCGCAGGCCTGACGGAGGGGGGCTTCCACACGGGACTCCCCCGCAGCGATCCCCCTCCACCACCCTGCGGGTGGTCCCCCTCCCCGCGAGCGGGGAGGATTTGGGTCTTAGGTCCTTAAACGGCCAGAAATCTGTAAACTGTCAGTCCGACCGACCTGTAGGTGCGCAGAATTTCGTGCTTTTTCGCTATTAGGCGCCTCGTCGGTTCTGCAGAATGTCAAGTTTTCCAGAGCCCTTGTAGGCGGACAATGGATCGAACTTTACACATTGGCATGCCCCGTTCAACGATGCTGGCACGGGGGACGCGAATGGCTGCTAATCAAATCTACGTCGGGCGGGCGGACGCCGTTGACCTCGAGATCGACGGCGAGACTGTCATTGATCTCAACGCAGCGCTCTCCGCCGCTGCGACGGACGCCACTGAGATTACCATCCTGGGCGGATACTACCAGGCGGAGTGGTTGGTGCAGCTGTTCAGAAACCTCCCGGCACGTCGTCGTCGCGCGTGCAAGGTCAGGATCGCGGTCGGCTCCGATGCGACCGTGAGCCTGCCACGCACCTTCCGCGAGATGCAGGACGTTCGATCGGAACTGCGTCGGCTGGGGTACCGCGACATTGAGGTAGCGGTAGTCGGTCGCTCTCCGGTCCACTTTCACACCAAGCTGTTCCGGTTTCTCCGCACCACCCGCCCATCCTGGTACGTCGGTTCCGCCAACCCCGGCAGCGAGCGGCACGAGCTTATGATTCGTGTGGCAGGGCGGCACCCGGGCCTCTCCAGCTACGTCGATGCTGTCTTCGCTGTCGCACAGCCCGTCGAACACGGCGTCCCGGAACGTCAGTCCGCTACTACCATCCGCGAGTTTCTCCTGGACGGCGTTCTTTGCCACCGGCCGCCGGCGCAGCAACTCTTCACGTTCGATGCATACAGGCTGTCGCCCGAAGATCGCAGGCGGATTGATACCCGGCTCGGCGAAGGAAGCGGCGTCGAGCATGCAAGCCCCCGAACCGAGGGCTTCGGGTTCGGCCTGCGGAGTGCATTGGCTCTGCCGGCGGACGAGGATACGGACCGCGATGGCATCGAGACGCGCACCCGCTTCCGGTCGCTCGGCATGGACACGCTCTTCGGCCTGTGGATGCCTCGTGTCTATGCGGCGGAAGCGGAGGGTTCCGTACGGCAGCGGGAAGACGCTCGCCGTTCGCGCCTCGCGTCGATCGGATCCGTCATCAATGCGGAAGGTGGCCATGACCGCGTGCTCGCCGCCTTTAATGCCTATGTTGCTTCGATGGACCGCTACCTCGGCGACCTCGGCATTGAAGCCAGGCCGGTGCGTGACCGGGACGCTGGGCACGATAGCGGTTCGGACGGTGCGCTGATGAGTTGGGAGAAACTGAAGCCGGAGGAAGTGGCGACGATAGCCGCTGCCGTTCGCAGCAGATCCGACACGAGGCGGACCACCTGGCAGAACGTGATCGAGGAAAGTACGGCCGTGACCGGTCGGAAATATTCCCGGCAGGCTCTCGAGAAACATAAGGCGATCTGCGATGCCTATGAAGGGCGCGTCGTAGCGCATCGAAAATTCCGAAGCACGGGGTCGAAAGAGCGCGTGGTCCACCTCGACGCCAAGGACCGCCGGATCGAGAGGCTCGAACGAGAGCTAGGAGAAGCGAAGGCGATCATCAATGCCTATGATGCACGCTTCTATCTGTTGCTTGCGAACACGGCTCGTCTGGGCTTCAGACGCGAGGAGCTCGAAAGGCCGCTGCCTCCGAACCGGCCTTACGAGGAGCCTCCAACGGCGTGATCACTCCTTGCCGAGATCCCTTCGCTGCTGCTCTCGCAACCGCCGATTGACGGTGCGGCCGGTGGCGCCCTTGGCGTATCTTCTCGGCTGATCTGAGCCTTCGGCCCACCCGAACTTGTACTCCATGTGACGTTGCCACGAATCCTCGTTCCAGCCTTCGGTGTCAGCTTTCTCGGTATCGAGGTCGGCAGACGTGTGTCGAACCACGTGGGGCCCGAGGCCTTTCAGCTCCGGGTGAAACTCCACCAGCCTTTCGTAGATGCTCCGAAGAGAGCGCAGAGCGAGAGGCTCGCCGCCGGTCTCTACGAACAGGTACGGATTTCGTCTTGCGTTCGGGAACGCCGCTCGGTCGCGACGATCGTTCAGCCAGGCATCCAGCGCGAGTAGGACGTATTCCGGTGGTTGAAGCAGTCGACCCATCGTCTTGACGCGCGGCTTGACCTTGCGCGTGTCCAGCGCATCGGGCGCACGCGGCTGGACAAGGATTGTCGGCGGGTCAGCTCGAGTGTCGTAATCACGCACTCGTAGGCTGAGTTCCTCACCCTCGCGGAAGCCGAGCTCGTACGCCAGGATGACAAGCGCATAGTTGCGCTTCTGCAGCTTTCGCTGGAACGGGTTGTCGACGGACCCCGGCTGTATCGCACGGAGCAGCAGCGGCCTCAGCGCAGGTTCGAGGCCCAGGCGGTCGATGTATTCGGCACCCCGGCTCGGCCGGGGGCGCTGTTGCGCGGCAAGCGTCCCGAAGCGTTCGCGCTGAGCTACCAGCATCTCCTTGCGAGATCCCGTCGCCTTACCAATGGCCGCGTCTGCACGCCACAGGACGTAATCCACACTGGCATCCCAGTAACTGCCGGCGGTGGCACCGTTAATATTCCCACCACCCGGACCGATACGCTTCAGACAGGCTTCTGCGAGGCCGTTCAGCTCCTCAAGGCTGAGGTAGTCACCGGTTCCGACCCGAGAGGCTATGTCGATGCCCTTCGCGTCGAAATAGGCAAGTGCACGGCCGATCCCGCGAAGGCGCGCATCTTGGGTCGCCGGGGATTTACCCGAGCCTCGGCATGACGCCTGCACGTAGGCGTTCGCCAGCATGTGCGGCATGCCCGAACGGTCGACGAGAAGGGGAACCTCCTCGCCGCCGTCCAAGATGCAGCGGCGAATCTCGTAGGAATGGAGGAGCAATGTTTACACCTTCGGCTCTCGCACTCTTTAACAACCGAGGCGAATTACCGTTGCGGCTGATCAGCCATGGAAAACCGCAGATTTCCGTATAAAATTGCCCACTCTTTACATTTACACTTTTCTCGCCCTTTACACCCGCATCGGCATCAGCACGTAGAGCGCAGGCGCCTTGTCATTCTCGCGGATCAGGGTCGGCG
The DNA here is from genome assembly GCF_040544655.1 of Sphingomonas sp. 1185. Lineage (NCBI taxonomy): Bacteria > Pseudomonadati > Pseudomonadota > Alphaproteobacteria > Sphingomonadales > Sphingomonadaceae > Sphingomonas > Sphingomonas sp. 1185. Next base: position 22,873 of record NZ_JBEPKL010000041.1, on the reverse strand, counting down.
CGGCGGCGTCGGCCAGGTGGACTTCGACCAGGTCGCTGTCGATCTGCGCCAGGATGTCGAGCAGATAGCGGCTGTTGAAGCCGATCTCGAAGCCCGGCGCGGTATATTCGCCCGGCACCTCTTCCGAGGCGGTGCCGTTTTCGGGGCTGGTCACCGACAGGGTGATCCGGTCGCGGTCCAGCGCCATCTTCACCGCGCGGGTCTTCTCCGTCGCGATGGTCGAGACGCGGTCGACGCCCTGCATGAACGCCTTGGGGTCCAGCTTCAGGATCTTGTCGTTGGCGGTCGGGATGACGCGGCTGTAATCGGGGAAGGTGCCGTCGATCAGCTTGGAGGTCAGGATCGCCTGGCCCAGGTCGAAGCGGATCTTGGTGCCCGACAGCGACACGCCGACCGAGCCGTCCACCTCGTCGAGCAGCTTGCGCAGCTCGGCGACGCATTTGCGGGGCACGATCACGTCGGGCATCCCCTCGGCGCCCTGCGGACGCTCGATGGTGACGCGCGCCAAACGGTGGCCGTCGGTGGCGGCGGCCTTCAGCACGGGGGTGCCGTTATCCTCGGCGACGTGCAGGAAGATGCCGTTCAGATAATAGCGCGTCTCTTCGGTCGAGATGGCGAAGCGGGTCTTGTCGATGATCTGCTTGAGGAGTTCGACCGACAGCTCGAACTGGGTGGGCAGCTCGCCCTCGGCAATCACCGGGAAATCGTCGCGCGGCAGGGTGCCCAGCGAGAAGCGCGCGCGGCCCGCCACGATGGTCATGCGCCCCTCGGCGGCGGTCAGCTGGACCTGCGCGCCCTCGGGCAGCTTGCGCGCGATGTCGAACAGCGTGTGCGCCGACACGGTGGTCGAACCCGGCTGGTCGACGGCGGCGGCGACGCTGTCGTTGATCTGGAGGTCGAGGTCGGTCGCCATCATGCGCAGCTGGCCCTCGGCCGTCGCCTCCAGCAGCACGTTGGAGAGGATCGGAATCGTGTTCCGCCGCTCCACCACCGACTGGACATGGCTCAATCCCTTGAGCAGCGTTGCGCGTTCGATCGTCGCCTTCATCTCGAAATCCCCCGCCGGAACGACCGCATGGTCCGATTCCGATAGTGATAAATGGCCTTGGTTCCTACCCGCGAAGAAGGGGCCGGAGCAAGGCTCCGACCCCTCCAACATTGGGGTAAAACCACCGTTAATGTGGAAAACCCGCGATCCTTTAGAAACGCAGGCCCAGGCCGGCCATCAACTGGTGGCGGTTCGGATTGATGCCGACGCCGTCCAGTTCGTCATAATGCGAGTAGCGATATTCGCCCTTCACGAAGGTGTTCGGGCTGATCGCATATTCCAGGCCCGCGCCCAGGCGGTAGCCGCCGACTTCCTGCGAATTGACGGTGGTGACGCCCGCCGTGGTGTAGCGCGCATCGAACTTGGCGTTGGTGTAACCGGCCTTCAGATAGCCCAGCGCGACCGGCGAGATCACATAGCCGACGCGCGCACCGGCATAGAGATCGCGTCCCGCGCCCAGGCGGAATTCATCGCCCGCGACGCGGATGCCGCTGCTGCGCGTGTCCGAGCTGCTGCCCGAAATCTCGCCCTCGGCACCCAGGATCACCGGGCCCGCCGGAATGTCATAGCCGATGCCGGCGCCGTAGAGCACGCCGTCGCTCGAACTCTTGTCCTGTCCCTGGCGGTCGTTCAGGCTGTCATAGCCGATCAGCCCTTCGACGCGGAAACCCGTGAAGGGCTGGCCCGTGGTCGTCTGGGCGGCGGCGGGGGCCGCGGCGGCGATGGCGGCCGAGGTCGCCAGGGCGGCGAGCATGAGCTTACGCATAACTTACTCCGTTACTGTACAGGCCGCCGTTACAGGTGGCGGTCGCACGCTCAATGACGGGAAAGCGCCTGCGTTGCATGAACCTCAGCTAAACAGGAAAAAGCGTTGCATACGCGCAACAGCCGCGACAGGGATGCGGTCATGGCGACCCCCGATGCCCTGCCTGCCCGACGCGGCCGCGACTATATCGCCCGGCATGGCGAAACCGTCTTCAACCGGATCGGACGCATCCAGGGCGACCGGGTCGACCTGCACACCCCGCTGACCCGCAAGGGCTTTGCCCAGGCCGAGGCGATCGGCACGATACTGCGCGAACGGCTGGGCGAAGGTCCCGTGGGCGAAGGTCCCGCGCTGACCCTCTGGTCCTCGCCCGCCGGCCGCGCGTTGCAGACGCTGGCGGTCATCGCCGAGCATCTGGGGCTGGACTGGCACCGGACGCATCAGGATATCCGGCTGATCGAACTGGGGTTCGGCAGCTGGGGCGGCCGCACCCTGGCCGAGCTGACCGCGACCCATGGCCCCGTCGTCCATCCGCATGGCATGGCGGTGGCCGCCCCCGATGGCGAGACCTATGCGGCGATGGCCCAACGGCTGAGGCGATGGATGGCCGATACGCACGACCATGACGGCGATCGCCTGATCCTGATGCACGGCCTGTCCAGCCGGGTGCTGCGCGGGCTGCTGCTGGGCCTGGCCGACGACGCGCATTGCGGCGTGCCGGTCGCCGAGCGCCTGCCGCAGGGGTCGATCGTGATGATCGAGCGGGGGCACGAGACGCTGGTCCACCGGCCTTCGGCATGAGACGGCTGGCGCTGATCCTGCTGCTCGCCGCCATGCCCGCCTCCGCGCGCGAGACGATCGGCATCTACAAGGGCTGGGGCGCGTTTCGCGATCCCGGTCGCTGCTATGCCATCGCCCGGCCGGTGCTGGCCAATGGGCGGACGGGGGGTTTCGCCAGCGTCGGCACCTGGCCCGCCAAGCGCCTCCGCGCCTCCTTCGCGCTGCGGCTCAGCCTGCCGCGCGACCGCGAGACGCCGGTGACACTGTCGATCGGCGAGCGGCGCTTTCCGCTGGTCGGCACCGACCGGCTGCTCTGGGCGCCCGATGCCGCGACCGACCATGCGCTGGTCATGGCGATGCGGTCGGGGCGCAGCATGAGCGTCTCGGCGGTCGATCCCGGCCGCCGCCCCTTTGCCGACACCTATGCGCTGGCGGGCGCGGCGGCGGCGATCGATGCCGCGACGCTGTCCTGCGTGATGCGTCCTTAGCCATCCATCGGGCGCGCCCTCGTACCAGTGGAAATGGATGCGATTTTGCGCTATGGCCACGCGATGCAGACAGTTTCGGCCGCCCCCATGCCCATCCCTGGGCACATCGATCCCGTGCCCGTGCCGCGCGGCGTGCAACCGCGCCCCGATGGCCGCGTCGACCTGATCGGGCTGACCAAGGACCAGTTGCGCGAGGCGCTGCTGTCCGGCGGCATGGAGCTGAAACAGGCCAAGCTGCGCTCCAAGCAGATCTGGCACTGGCTCTACAATCGCGGCGCGACCCGCTTCGCCGACATGACCGACATCGCCAAGGCGCAGCATCCCTGGCTGGAGGAACGTTTCGTCATCGGCCGTCCCGACGTGGTCGAGGCGCAGGTGTCGAACGACGGCACGCGCAAATGGCTGCTCCGCTCGCCCGACGGGCAGGATTACGAGATGGTGTTCATCCCCGACGCGGATCGGGGCACTTTGTGCGTGTCGAGCCAGGTCGGCTGCACGCTCAACTGCCGTTTCTGCCACACCGGCACGATGCGCCTGGTGCGCAACCTGACCGCGGGCGAGATCGTCGGGCAGGTGATGCTGGCGCGCGACTCGCTGGGCGAATGGCCCAGCCAGCCCGAGGGCCGCATGCTGACCAACATCGTGATGATGGGCATGGGCGAGCCGCTCTATAATTTCGATGCGGTGCGCGATGCGCTGAAGCTGGTGATGGACGGCGACGGCCTGGCGCTGTCCAAGCGTCGCATCACCCTGTCGACCAGCGGCGTCGTCCCGATGATGGCGCGCGCGGGCGAAGAGATCGGCGTGAACCTGGCCGTCTCGCTCCACGCCGTGACCAAGGACGTGCGCGACGAGATCGTGCCGCTCAACAAGAAATACGGCATCGAGGAACTGCTCCAGGCCTGTGCCGACTATCCGGGCGCCAACAATGCCCGGCGCATCACCTTTGAATATGTGATGCTGAAGGACAAGAACGACTCGGACGCCGATGCGCACGAGCTGGTCCGGCTGCTGCGCCACTATAAGCTGCCCGCCAAGGTGAACCTGATCCCGTTCAACCCCTGGCCCGGCGCCGATTACGAATGCTCGACCCCGGAGCGGATCCGCCGCTTCTCCGACATCGTGTTCGAGGGCGGCATCTCCGCGCCGGTGCGCACCCCGCGCGGACGCGACATCGATGCGGCCTGCGGCCAGCTGAAGACCGCCGCCGAGAAGAAGAGCCGCGCGCAGCTCGACCGCGAGGCGGAAGAGAAGTTCGCGGCGCTGGGCTGATCTTTTCCTCCCCTGCAAGGGGAGGTGGCAGGCCGAAGGCCTGACGGAGGGGTATCCCGCTCTCGATAGGGTGACTCCCCTCCGACGCGCTTCACGCGCCACCTCCCCTGCCAGGGGAGGAATGCCCAGCTGCTTGCCGCCCGCCCTCGGTTGAGGCACGGAAGCCCCGCACCATGCGTTACCCGCCCCGATGATCGATTGGACCTTTCTCGCGCTCGCCGCCGCCGGGGGCTTTGTCGGGGGTGCGATGAACGCGCTGGCGGGTGGCGGCAGCTTCTCCACCATGCCGACGCTGATCGCGCTCGGCCTGCCCTCCACCATTGCCAACGCCACCTCGAACGTCGCGCTGCAACCCGCCGCGATGGCCAGCGTCTGGGCCTATCGCCATGGGCTGGAGCCGGTGATGGGCGTGTCGATGCGCCGGATGGCGGCGATCACCTTCTGCTTCGCGCTGCTGGGCAGCGTGCTGCTGTTCCTGACGCCGCCGCGCGCCTTCGACCTGATCGTGCCCTGGCTGTTGCTGACCGCGACGATCGCCATTGCCGCCGGGCGCCATGCCTCGGACTGGCTGGCGCGGATCGCCCGGCCCGGCCCCCGCGCGCTGATTGGCGCGCAGGCGGTGCTGGGCGTGTACGGCGGCTATTTCGGCGGCGGCATCGGCATGATGCTGACCGCCGCCTGGGGCTTGTTGTCGGGCCGCAGCCCGGCGCAGCTGGCCGCGCCGCGCACGCTGATGCTGGCGACCGCCAACGCGGCCGCCACGCTGGTGTTCGTCGTCACCGGGATGGTCGCCTGGGCCCAGTGCCTGCCGATGCTGGCGGGCGGGATAGTGGGCGGGTGGAGCGGTGCGCTGATCGGGCGCAAGCTGCCCCCCGGCCTGATCCGTGGCTGGACCCTGCTCCTGACGACGGTGACGACGGCGGTGTTCTTCTGGCGCGGCTATGCCTGACCGGCTTTGAGCGGCGGCATGGCGGGCGTCGACTCCATCTCCGCCACCAGCGCCCGCATCGCGACCTCTTCCTTGCGGAGCCACTGCGCGATCTCGAAGCGCAGTTCGGCGGTCGCGTGGCGATAGCCGACCCAGTCCTTGACGATCGCCTCGATCGGCCAGCGCGATACGAAGCCCGAGATGCGCTGGCGATAGGCGGGGATATGCGCTTGCAAGGCCAGCCAGCCAGCGCCGCCGGGCGTATGGGCCAGCCGCTCGGCGGCAGGCAGCGCCGTGCCGGTCAGCCAGGTCGCGCACTGGCGACTGACATTGGAGATCAGCCAGCGGCTGCGACTCAGCGCAACGGGATCGGGCGCGGACGCGCCGCACAGGGCGCGATGTTGGGTCATGACGCGCGTCAACTCTTCGCGCATGTGCAGCCATTCGGACAGCATAAGGGGTGCCTCGACACAATCGGGACCACATGGCGCCCTGCCCTGGTCGAGCCCCACCCCGGCCCGGACCACCGCAAGGAACATGCGGTGAGAAATAGGGTTCGCGCCAGGATCGACCCACCCCCGGCCATCCCGCGCCATCGCACCAGCATATTATCGAATCATCACATGCCTCCCATTGGGCAGGCATTTTGGGCTCTATAATCTAAATCAACGTTTAATGGCCGCGCCGGCCGCCTCCATCTGCGGTTCGGTGGTGGAGCTAGTCGCGGTGCAGCCAGCCTTCTTCCCTCTCTCTTGGACAGGCGAGAGGGTTAGCGAAGCTTGCCAGCCTGCTGGCTAGCGCAGCTTGGGTGAGGGGTTGAGCGAGCCCAAAGGCTCGCACGCTCGCGGAGCGAGCGCCCACCCCTCACCCAGCTCCGACTAAGCCTTTGCTCTCGCAAAGACCAAGTCTGCGCAACCCTCTCCCCTCTGCGAGGGGCGAGGGAAGGGAAGGCATCGCCGAATGGCGATCGGCCCTAGTCGGGCCGACGCATCTCGAAGCGGGCCGCCTCGGTCACCTCGAAATAATCGACCGGGCCGCCGCCGCGCAGGATCGGGCGGGCGCGGGCGGTCTGGTAGATTCCGTTCTCGATCAGATCGGCGGCGATATGGATGCCCACCGCCTCGCCGATGACCAGCCACTGGTCGAGCGCGCGCCCTTCCTTGGTCTCCAGCCGGACGAGCTGGGTCAGGCGGCATTCGAACGACACCGGGCTCTGGGCGACGCGCGGCGCGGCGACCAGCCGCCCGTCCTCCGCCGCCACGCCCGCCAGCGCGAATTCGTCCACCTCCGCCGGGACATGCGATGCACTGGCATTCATCGCATCGGCCAGCGCCATGGTGGCCAGATTCCAGGTGAAGACCTTGGTCTCCGCGATATTGGCGACCGAGTCCTTCCACCCCTGCGACGAAAAGCCGATCAGCGGCGGACGGTAGTTGAAGACGTTGAAAAAGCTGTAGGGTGCCAGATTGTTGACCCCCGCCGACGACCGGCTGCCGATCCAGCCGATGGGCCGGGGGGCGACGATCGCGTTCAGGGGATCATGGGCCAGCCCATGGCCGTTGACGGGTTCGTAGAAATGCCAGTTGTCGATCATGGATGGTCACCGAAAGGGAGTGCGAATGGAAACCGGAACGCCGACCGAGCCGGAAAGACCCCGGGAGGGGCCCGGAACCGTCATCCGTCGTCATGGATGGGTGACGCGGGTCTGGCACTGGGTCAATGCGGTCGCGGTGCTGATCCTGCTGGGATCGGGGCTGGGCATCTCCAACGCGCATCCCCGGCTCTATTGGGGACGCTACGGCGCGAATTTCGACCACGCCTGGGCCAGCCTGCCGCATTTCCCCGGCTGGATCACGATTCCCGCGCGCTACAACCTGGCCATCTCGCGCCGCTGGCACCTGTTCTTCGCGCTGGTGCTGGGGTTCGGACTGCTCGCCTATATGATCGGGGGGCTGGCGACCCGGCATTTCCAGCGCGACCTGCGCATCCGGGCGCGCGAGCTGCGCGCCGCCGCGATCCGGGCGGACCTGGGGCGGCATCTGGCCTTTCGCTTTCATGACGAAAAGGACCCCCGCGCGTATAACCTGTTCCAAAAGCTCAGCTATGTGCTGGTCCTGTTCGTCGCATTGCCGCTCGCCATCCTGACCGGGATCGCACTGTCGCCGGGCATGAACGCCGCCTGGCCCTGGGTGCTGGAGATATTGGGCGGGCGGCAATCGGCGCGCTCGATCCATTTCATCACCGCCAGCGTGCTGGCGCTGTTCACCATCGTCCATCTCGTGCTGGTCATCCTGGCAGGCGCGGGCAACGAGATGCGCTCGATGATTACCGGCCGCTGGAGGGTTCCCGAATGAGCGCGCTGATTCGTCGCCGGACGATCCTGACCGGCGGGGCCGGGCTGTTGCTGGCCGGGTGCGACCGGATCATCGAGCAGCCCACCGCGCGCAGGATCCTGTTCGCGGGCGAGGATATGCAAAAGGGGTTGCAGCGGGCGCTGATGGACCGGGGCGCGCTGGCGCCGGAATATCGCCGCGACCAGATGTCGCCCTATTTCCGCACCAATGGCACGCGCGATCCGGGGACGCCCGAATATGCCGCGCTGGTGGCGAATCGCTTTCAGGACTGGCGGCTGAAGGTCGGCGGGCTGGTCGGCACCCCCCTCTCGCTCTCGCTGCGCCAGATCGGCGAGTTTCCGGCCCGCCGCCAGATCACCCGCCATGATTGCGTCGAGGGCTGGAGCGCGATCGGCGAGTGGATGGGCCCGATGCTGGGCAATGTGCTGAAGGCCGCGAACATCAGCAGCCGGGCGCGCTATGTCGTCTTCACCTGCGCCGATCTCTATGGCGGCCAGCCCTATTACGAATCGCTCGACCTGATCGACGCCTTCCACCCGCAGACCATCCTGGCCTGGGGCATGAACGGGCGGATGCTGGACGTCGGCCACGGCGCGCCCTTGCGCCTGCGGGTCGAGCGGCAGCTGGGCTACAAGCACGCCAAATATCTCATGGCGATCGATGCGGTCGAAAACCTGTCCAACATAGGTTTGGGCAAGGGCGGTTATTGGGAAGACCATGTCGATTATGACTGGTACGCCGGAATTTAAGGCACTAGTCGGTGCCATATGGCGCTGATCGATCTCTTTCTGTCGCGCGCGGTCCGCAAGGGCCGCCTGTCCCTCACCCATCATGACGGCACCGTCCGCGAATTCGGCACGCCCGATCCCGGTTATCCCGACGTCGCGATCCGCTTCACGGACTCGCGGGTGGCGGGGCAGATCGTGCGCAACCCCGCGCTGGCGGCGGGCGAATGTTTCATGGACGGTCGCCTGCTGGTCGAGAAGGGCGATGTCCGCGACCTGGTCGAACTGCTGACCGCCAACGACAAATGGGAAGCGGGCCGGGCCAATCTCAACCCGTCCTGGCTGGTGCGGGCGGCGGGCGCGGTCAAGCACCGGGTCGACCGGATCAACATGGAGCGGCGGTCGAAGAAGAACGTCGCGCATCATTACGACCTGTCGGGCACGCTGTACGAACTCTTCCTCGACACCGACAAGCAATATAGCTGCGCCTATTTCACCGACCCGCAGAACGACCTGGAGCGGGCCCAGCGCGACAAGAAGGCGCATATCGCCGCCAAGCTGGCGATCGAGCCGGGGATGAAGGTCCTCGACATCGGCTGCGGCTGGGGCGGCATGGCGCTGTACCTCCACCAGAAATGCGGTGCCGAGGTGCTGGGCGTCACCTTGTCCGAGGAACAGCTGAAGGTCGCGCGCGCGCGGGCCGAGGCGCTGGGCGTGTCGGACAAGGTGAAGTTCGAGCTGATCGACTATCGCCGGGTGGAGGGGCGGTTCGACCGCATCGTCTCGGTCGGCATGTTCGAGCATGTCGGCCCGCCGCAATACCGGACGTTCTTCCGCAAGTGCCGCGACCTGCTGACCGAGGACGGGGTGATGCTGCTCCACACCATCGGGCGCTTGAGCGGACCGGGCGTCACCGACGACTGGACGACCAAATATATCTTCCCCGGCGGCTATAATCCGGCCTTGTCCGAGATCGTGCGCGCGCAGGAGGGCATGCGCATGTTCCTGACCGATGTGGAGGTGCTGCGCTGTCATTATGGCTGGACGCTCGACATCTGGTACGAGCGGACGGTGGCGGCGAAGGACCGGATCGTCGATCTGTATGACGAGCGTTTCTACCGCATGTGGCTCTTCTATCTGGCGGGCGCGGGCGCGGCGTTCCGCAACGGGGGCCTGTGCAACTATCAGGTCCAGTTGACGCGCGGCCGCCTGTCGGTGCCGGTCACGCGCGACTACATGTTCGAGGGCGAACGCGCGCTGCGGGACTGAAGTCCCCCTTCTTCCCCTCTCCCCTCTGCGAGGGGCGAGGGAAGGAATGGCATCGCTGAACGTCGATCGTCCCTAGCGCGGGGCCAGCCGTCGGATGTCCAGCACATCGACCCCGGCCAGCGTGACCGGCCCGAACCGGCCGCCCGCTTCGGCGATGATCCCCTGCGCGGTGGAGCGGACCCGCGTCCACGGGATTTCCTGCACCACCAGCCGACGTCCGCGCAGCTTGATCGCCGCGACCCGGCCATCGGTCGCCACCGCCAGCGCACCCTGCCCGTCGGCGCCGACCACCGCGCCCGACACCGCGAAGCCTGCCAGCGCCGCCTCGGCCGCCGCGGCGACCTCCTCGGGCGAGCCGACGCGCCGGTCGCGGCGGCGGCGGACCAGCCAGCCGATCCCGACGCCGCCCAGGGCCATGCCGACGCCCGCCCCGGCGAGCGCCCAGCCCGCCAGCGTGCCGGTGACGGGCAGGATCATCCCGCCGCGCCCGACAAGGCTTCCAGCGTCGGGCGAAGGCCGGACAGGTCATAGCCCGCGCCCTCGGCCTGCATGACGATCAGCGTGGGATTGCGCCCCGCCTTCGCCGCCGCCAGCGCCCACAAATTGCAGCTGCGCGTGCCCGAGCGGCAAAACGCCAGCACCGGCCCCTTGGCCTCGACCAGCGCCTGGGTCATCTGGTCGACCATCTCGTGGCTGAACCCGCCCGGCGTCACCGGGATGGCGGTATAGGCCAGCCCCTGATCCTCCGCCGCGGCCCGGATCGCGTCGCCGGTCGGCTGGCCGGGCTCCTCGCCATCGGGACGGTTGTTGACGATGGCGGTATAGCCCGCCGCCTTGATCGCCGCGACATCCTCGGGAAGGATCTGGGGGGCGACGGCGACGCTTTCGTTCAGAGGACGGATCATGCGGCTCACCTATTCAATGGGCCGTTTCACCGCAACATGCGACACGCCCCATTCCTGTCGAAAAGACGCATCACCGTACGCATGGCTCCGTCGCGAGGGGAACATCCGCGCCCGCGCCACGTCTGGCCATGGTGTATCGTTTGCAGGAGGCCCGTCCATGTCGCTGATCGATCGTCGCCAGGGGCTATGGGGTCTGGCCGCATTGGGCATCGCCACCACCCTGCCGCTGGCCTGGCGCCGCGCCCAGGCCGCCGCCCCCGTCCGGCCGGGCACGCTGGTCGTGGTCGAGAAGGGCGCGGGCCGCGTCGCCTTCTACGGCGTGCCCGACGGGCGCCCGCTGGGCAGCGTCGCGCTGGGCGTGCAGCCGCACGAGATGGTCGCCGACCCCGCCGGCCGCTTCGCCTATGTCGGCGGTTACGGGGTCAAGGGCTGGCAGGCGGCGGGCGAAGGCGGGCATCAGCTCTGGGTGATCGACCTCCAGCAGCGGCGTCTGGCGCGGACGATCGACATGGCGCCCTATCGCCGCTGGCACGGCATGCGGACGGATGCGAGCGGAAGGCTCTATGCGCTGTCCGAAACCGACAGCGTGCTGGCCCGGTTCGACCGCCCCGCCACCGCCGAGACGCCCGACCGGATCATCCCGGTCGGCGGCGCGCGCAGCCATTATTTCGTGGTGAAGCCCGATGGCAGCCGCGCCTATGTCGCCGATACGATGAGCGGCATGGTCATCATGGTGAACCCCGACGATGCCAGCTTCGCGCCGGTCAAGCAGCATATCGGCGCCGCGCCCGAGGGACTGGCGCTCAGCCCCGATACGCGCACCCTCTATGTCGTCGACCGTCCGGCGGGCATCCTCCATGCCCTCGACGCGGTCACGCTCCAGCCGCGCGCCCGCACGACCCTGCGCGGCGAGGCGGTGCGGGTGATCGTGCAGGGTGACGGCCGCCTGATCGTTTCGAACCCGGCCGACAAGAGCCTGACCCGCCACAACCCCGCCACCCTGGCCGAGGAAGCCCGGCTGCCCCTGCCCGCCGCCGCGCCGGGGCTGAACCTGCCCGATGGCGGGTCGGTCCTCTATGCCGCGCTGGACGACGACCGGATCGCGATGATCGATCTGGCGCGCTGGCAGGTCATCGGCACCTTCGCGACCGGCGATGCGCCCGACACGGCGGTTCTGCTGTGACGTGCGCGATCCGGTCACCGGCTCTTTGCCTGACCGCCGCTTTGCGGTAGCGGTGCGGGGATGGCGGCCAAAATCTCCTGCGATGTTGCGATCATTGGCGCGGGGCTGGCGGGCGGCCTGATCGCGCTGGCGCTGAAGGCACGCCACCCGTCGATGGACGTGCGCCTGGTCGATGCGGGCGAGACGATCGGCGGCAACCATCTCTGGTCCTTCTTCGGCAGCGACGTCGCCAAGCGCGACCGCTGGATCGTCGAGCGGGTCGTGGCGCATGGCTGGCGCAGCTATGACGTGGCCTTCCCCGCCCATGCCCGCACGCTCGACCAGACCTATTATTCGATCGAGAGCCACCGGCTCGACGCCGAGGTGCGCCGCGTCCTCCCCCCGGAGGCGCTGATCCTGGGGCGCAAGGTGCTGGCGGTATCGGCCACCGCGGCGGTCTTCGCCGATGGCGACCGGGTGGAGGCGACCGGCGTCATCGACGCACGCGGCGCGGGCGACCTGTCGGCGCTGTCGTGCGGATGGCAGAAATTCGTCGGGCAGGAGCTGCAATTGGCGCGCCCGCATGGCTGCGAAAGGCCGGTGGTGATGGACGCCACCGTCAAGCAGGTCGACGGCTATCGCTTCGTCTATGCGCTGCCCTTCGCCGAGGACCGGATCTTCGTCGAGGACACCTATTACTCGACCTCCTCCGAGCTGAACCGCCGTGCGATCGTCCAGCGGATCGAGCGTTACGCCGACAGCCGCGGCTGGATCACGCAGGCCGTCGTGCGCGAGGAGGCGGGGGTGCTGCCGGTCGCGATGGGCGGCGATTTCGACGGGTATTGGCGCAGCGGCGGAGCCCGGACGCCCAAGGCCGGGATGCGCGCCGGGCTGTTCCACCCGACCACCGGCTATTCACTGCCCGATGCGATCCGCATGGCCGCGATGCTGGCCGAACGCCGCGACTTTGCCGGGGCCGATCTGCACGACGCGACCTATCGCATGGCGCGCGCGGCCTGGGACGCGCGCGGCTTCTACCGGATGCTCGACACGATGTTGTTCAAGGCCGCCGAGCCCGATGAGCGATACCGTGTCCTCGAACGTTTCTATCGACTCCCGCCCGACCTGATCGGGCGCTTCTATGCGGGGCAATCGACCATGGCCGACAAGGCACGAATTCTGACCGGACGGCCGCCGGTGCCGATCCTGCGCGCCATCGCCGCGCTGCGCGGCCATTCGGGGGGCCGCGCATGAAGACCGCGGTCGTCATCGGATCGGGCTTTGGCGGCCTGGCGCTGGCCATCCGCCTGCAATCGGCGGGCGTGCAGACCACCATCGTCGAGGCACGGGACAAGCCCGGCGGGCGTGCCTATTATTGGGAGCGCGACGGCTTCACCTTCGATGCGGGTCCGACGGTCATCACCGATCCGTCCTGCCTGGAGGAATTATGGGCGCTGACCGGGCGCACCATGTCCGAGGACGTACAGCTCGATCCCGTCAGCCCCTTCTACCGGCTGAACTGGGTCGACGGCACCAATTTCGACTATAGCAACGACGACACCCAGCTGCGCTCGGAAATTGCCAAGCTGAACCCCGACGATATCGCGGGCTATGGCCGGTTCCTGGACTATGCGGCAGGCGTCTATCGCGAAGGCTATGAGAAGCTCGGCCATGTCGCGTTCCTCGACTTCGCATCGATGATCAAGGCCGCGCCCTCGCTGATGAAATATCAGGCGTGGAATTCGGTCTACACGATGGTGTCGAAGTTCGTGCAGTCGGAAAAGCTGCGCCAGGCGCTGTCCTTCCACACGCTGCTGGTCGGCGGCAATCCGATGACGACCAGCGCCATCTATGCGCTGATCCACAAGCTGGAGCGCGACGGCGGCGTCTGGTTCGCGCGCGGCGGCACCAACCGGCTGGTGGCAGGCATGGTCGCGCAGTTCGAGCGGATCGGCGGCGTGCTGCGGCTGGGCGACCCCGTCACCCGGATCGAGACGCTGGGCGACCGCGCGACCGGCGTGGTGACGAAGAGCGGCCTGACCATCCAGGCGGATGCGGTCGCGACCAATGCCGACATCATGCACAGCTATCGCGACCTGCTGTCCGACAACCGCTCGGCGCGGCGGACGGTCAATGCGCTGGAGCGCAAGCGCTACTCGCCGTCGCTGTTCGTCGTCCATTTCGGGATCAAGGGCGCATGGCCGGGCATCCCGCACCACATGATCCTGTTCGGTCCGCGCTATAAGGGCCTGCTGACCGACATCTACGATACCGGCGTGCTGTCGGAGGATTTCTCGCTCTATCTCCACCACCCGACCGTAACCGATCCCAGCCTGGCGCCGGAGGGCCATTCGACCTTCTATGCGCTGGCTCCGGTGCCGCACATGGGCAAGTTCCCGATGAACTGGGACGAGGTCGGGCCGATCCTGGAGAAGCGCATCCTGGATGAAGTAGGCCGCCGCCTGATCCCCGACATCCACGAACGGATCGTGACCAAATTCCATTATGCGCCGTCGGACTTCGCCACCGATCTCAACGCGCATATGGGCTCGGCCTTCTCGCTCGAACCGATCCTGACCCAGAGCGCCTTTTTCCGGGTCCACAATCGCGACGATTCGATCCCGAACCTGTATTTCGTCGGCGCAGGGACCCATCCGGGCGCGGGGATTCCCGGCGTGGTCGGAAGCGCCAAGGCGACGGCGGCGCTGATGCTGGAGCGGAAGTAACCCGCCTCCGTTCAGCCTGAGCATAGGCGAAGGCCATGGGATGACTCGGCAGAGCACTCATGGGTGAGCGCAGCACGTAGCCTTCGACTTCGCTCGGGCTGAATGGAGGGCGGGCAATCCGGCCTCTATTTAGCCTTTTCACTAATTAGCCTTTATGCTAAACACTGGATATGGACCCGGTGTTCGAAGCCCTCGCCCATCCCACGCGCCGCCGCATCCTGGAGATGCTGCGTGGCGGGGGTATGTCCGCCGGTGCGATCGCCGATGCCTTCGACGTGTCTCGCCCCACCATGTCGGCGCATTTTGCCAAGCTGAAGGCCGCCGGCCTGATCCAGGCGGAGCAGCAGGGGACCAGCATATTCTACACGCTCAACCTGTCGATGCTGGAGCAGGTGTTGATGGGTTTCATGACCCGGCTGGGCGTGGGCGAAGACGATAGCAAGGGAGCGAAATCATGTCCTTCCGTCCGTTGATCGTCGCGTCCGCCATGGTGGCGGGGGGCATGGCGGCGGTGTCCGCGCTGGCGCTGACGCAGGTTGCGCCGGGCACGTTGCTGCCTACCCACTGGAACGCCGCCGGGCAGGCCGATCGCTTCACCGAGCCGGGCTATGCGCTGGTCCTGCCGGTGGTGCTGGTCATCATCCTGTCTGCGTTCATGGCCAGCCTGCCCCGGATCGAGCCACTGCAACGCGATATGGAGGGTAGTGCACCGCTGCTCCGTACCGTCTGGGCGGGATTGCTGGCCCTGTTCATCGGGGTCGAGGCGATGGTTGCGGGCCCCGTGCTGGGCTGGGCGCCGTCCCGCACCCTGATTCCGATCGCGCTGGGCCTGTTCCTGATCGCGGTCGGCAATATGCTGCCCAAGTCGCGGCCGGGCTTCTTCGTCGGCATCCGTACGCCCTGGACGATCATCGACACCGACACCTGGATCGCGACCCACCGCCTGGGCGGATGGTTGTTCGCGGTGGCGGGTGCGGTCGTCGCCCTGAGCGCCTTGCTGCCGATCGGTGACGATAGCAAGACGCGGCTCGCGCTGACGGCGCTGCTCGGGGCAACACTGGTCCCGATCGTCTTTTCCTATCTCCATTGGCGCATGAGACGCGCGCACTGATCCGATGTTGAGCGGCGATGACGGGCCACCTGCTGCCCGCCCATCAGGATGAGGGAAAAGATTTGCGAAGCCGAGGCCTCGTGCGGGTGCTCGTCCGATCCGGCCTTTATTGCGCCACGATCCACAGCAATGTTGCCGATACGCAACATTACGGGAGAGAGCGTTCGTGGCAGTTGACTTTTCCAAGATTGCCATTCTTTCGCTCACAACCTTCGGAGTTGCGGCGTCCTCGCCCCCTCAGGAGCGGGTTGTCGCGCCGGATGGGCTGGAACTGATCACAATCAACGGCGTCACGCGCATCGTCCGCATCGATCCGGGCGTTCCGGCCATGCCCCTCATCACCCAGGAATTCGCCGAAGCGGCGGGTATGAAAGCGGGCATGATCGGCGTCGGCTATGGCGTGGGGCCCAAGCTGATCGCAGGTCGCACCGCCGTGGCACGGGTCACGTTCGGCTCGGAAAAGCCACAGAAGCGGCGGATCGGTTTTACCCCACAGCCCTTCGCCACGGGAGTTGCGGGAGTCTTCGGGCCAGGCAGTCTTCCCGAACCCGTCATCCGCTTCCGTCTGCGCGAACCGGTCGCCGGGGAACGCACGATCGCCTTTCCCATGGTCGACCAAGGCGATTTGTTCGGCGGCTGGGCCGAGCGGTTCGCAACCATCATGGTGGAGGGAGAGCCGCTGCGCATCCGCTTCGATCCGCACCATCCCAACACCCTGGCCAATGCGGGCGCGGCGGTGCGGCTGGCCCGCGCCTATGGCGGCAGTTTGACCGGGTCGACCCGCACGACCGAGATCGCCTTCGGCGTCGAGCGCCCGATCCGCACCATGACGCTGGCGACCCCGCTAATCGTCGGGCCGCTCACCATAGGATCATTGGGCGTGCGGACTACCGACAATGGTAAGACGGATAGCATCGCCGACGCCGACAAAGCCGTCGACCCCAATGAGGTCGTGGTAACCGGCAAGGGCAAGCACGACATCAAGCGCGATCGCCTGTCGATCGGCGCGGACCGGCTCGACCGCTGCTCGTCGATCGTGTTCGACAAGCCCGCCCATCAGATACGGCTTAGCTGTCGCTGACATCGCCTAGGCCAGCAGCGCGTCGGTTTCCTCGGCCTGCTCGACCTCGGCGGCCTGGCGGGTCCACATCTCGGCATAGAGGCCGCCCCAGGCCAGCAATTCGCCATGCGTGCCCCGCTCCGCCACGCGACCGCCGTCGAGGACGACGATCTGGTCGGCATGGACGATGGTCGACAGCCGGTGCGCGATGACCAGGGTCGTGCGCCCGCGCTCGATCGCCTGGAGCGTCGCCAGGATATCCGCCTCGGTCCGGCTGTCGAGCGCGCTGGTCGCTTCGTCCAGGATCAGGATGGGCGGATCTTTCAATAGGGTGCGCGCGATCGCCACGCGCTGCTTCTCGCCGCCCGACAGCTTCAACCCGCGCTCGCCCACCCGCGTCGCATAGCCCTGGGGCTGGCGTTCGATGAAGTCGGCGATGGCGGCGCCCTTCGCCGCGCGCTCCACCTCGGCCTGGTCCGAGCCTTCGCGGCCATAGCCGATATTATAGCCGATCGTGTCGTTGAACAGCACCGTGTCCTGCGGCACGATCCCGATCGCGGCGCGCAAGCTATCCTGCGTGACGGCGCCGACCGCCTGCCCGTCGATGGTGATCGCGCCCTGGTTCACATCATAGAAGCGATAGAGCAGCCGCGCGAGCGTCGACTTGCCCGCCCCCGACGGCCCCACCACCGCGCAGGTGGTCCCCGCCGGAATGTCCAGCGTCAGCCCCTTCAGGATGGGCCGGTCGGGTTCATAGCCGAAGACCACCCGGTCGAAGCGGACATGCCCGCCCGTGACGGCCAGCGGCGCCGCGCCGGGGGCGTCGACCACCTCGGCGGGCGTGTCGATCAGGTCGAACATCGCGCCCATGTCGATCACCCCCTGGCGGATGGTGCGATAGACCATGCCGAGCAGGTCGAGCGGGCGGAACAGCTGCGACAACAGGGTCGAGACGAACACCACGTCGCCCGGCGAGGCCGCACCCCGGCTCCATTCGCGCACGACCCAGGCCATGGCGAAGCCCAGCATCAGGCTGGTGATCGCGGCCTGCCCGACGTTCAGCCAGGCCAGCGAATTCTCCGACTTGGTCGCGGCGCGCGCATAGGCCGCGACGCCATTCTCGTACCGCTTCGCCTCGCGCTCCTCGGCGTTGAAATATTTGACCGTCTCGAAGTTCAGCAGCGAGTCGACCGCATGCGCGACCGCGCCGGTGTCGAGGTCGTTCATCCGGGTGCGCAGCGCATTGCGCCAGTCGGTCACCTTGCGGGTGAAGACGATATAGCCGACCACCATCACCAGCGTGGTGACGACCAGCACCGGCCCGAAGCTGCGCCCGAAGATCGTCAGCACCAGCCCCAGTTCCAGCACCGTCGGGGCGATGTTGAACAGCAGGAAATAGAGCATGGTGTCGATGCTCTTGGTCCCGCGCTCGACCACCTTGGTCACCGCGCCCGTCCGCCGCTCCAGATGGAAGCGCAGCGACAGCCGGTGGAGATGGCGGAAGACGTCGGCGGACAGCCGCCGGGTCGCGTCCTGCCCCACCGTCTCGAACACCGCGTTGCGCAGATTGTCGAACAGCGTCGTGCCGAACCGCGCCGCCGCATAGCCGACGACGAGGAGGACGACGAGCATCGTCGCGCTCCGGTCCCCGCCCGCCATCCGGTCGATCGCATATTTCAGCGTATAGGCCGCACCCAGCACCTGGATCAGCTTGGACACCACGACCAGCGCCATCGCCCCCACGATCCGCGCGCGCAGGGCAGGCGCTCCGGCAGGCCAGAGATAGGGGAGGAAACGGCGAAGCGTCGGGATCAGCGGCCGGTCGGGCGCACCGGCGGTAGGGTCGAGTGGCGGCATGTCGACCCCATGTCGGCGGAACGGGGGCGAAGTTCAATGGGGGCTGTCGAGGGGAGATCGCGGAGGCGTAGCCGGCAGCGTTCCCTCCCCCATCCCCTCCCGCCTGCGGGAGGGGAGCGGCCAGGGGCGCCCGTTCGCACTTTACCGAGAAGCAAGGTCTGCGGGCAACGGCATGTCCTGTAAGACTCCCCTCCCGCAGGCGGGAGGGGTTGGGGGAGGGCAAGGGGTCTCACCGAGCCCCCGCCAGCCTTCACAATCCCTTCACGAACTCCGCCCCATGCTTCACCTGCGCGGTCGAGGCCTTCAGCGTATCCCCGACCGGCTCGGCACGGCCCCCCAGGCACGGGCCCAGGAAATTCTCCGCCACCGCGTTGAAGGCGATGTTGTTGGCGGGCCGGGCAAAGCCATGCCCTTCGTCGGGGAAGAGGACATAGGTGACGGGGATGTTCTTCGCCGCCATCGCCGAGACGATCTGGTCGCTCTCCGCCACATTGACGCGCGGATCGTTGGCGCCCTGCCCGATCAGCAGCGGCTTCTTGATCCGGTCGACAAAGGTCAGCGGCGAACGCTCCTTGAGCAGCGCGCGGCCTTCCTCGGTCGTGGGGTCGCCCATCCGCTTGTAGAATTGCTGCTTGCCCGCTTCCCAATAGGGCGGGATCGTCTTCAGCAGCGTGAACAGGTTCGACGGGCCGACGATATCGACGCCGCACGCGAACTTGTCCGGGGTGAAGGTCAGGCCCGCCAGCGTCGCATAGCCGCCATAGGAGCCGCCCATGATCGCCACCTTGTCGGGCACGGCCACGCCCTGCTTGACCGCCCAGTCGACCGCGTCGATCAGGTCGTCATGCATCTTGCGGCCCCATTGCAGGTCGCCCGCCGAGATGAAGTTCTTCCCGAAGCCGGTCGAGCCGCGATAATTGACCGACAGCACCGCATAGCCGCGATTGGCGAGCCACTGGTGATAGCCATTATAGCCATAGCCGTCGCGCGCCCAGGGTCCGCCATGGACGAACAGCACCATCGGCACCGGCCCGGTCACGCCCTTGGGCCTGGTCAGGTACGACACCAGCGTCAGCCCGTCGCGCGCGGGGATCTCCACCGCCTCCATCGGCACCAGCGGCGCATCGGCCAGCTCGGGGCGGCTGACATAGAGTTGGGTCAGCTTCTTCGCCTTGCGATCGTACAGCCAGGTCGAGGCGGGGGCAGTGACGGGATCGAAGGTCACCAGCCATTTGTCGTCGGCATCGGTGCGCGACCCGATCGCGAACTCGCCCTTGTTCTGCGCCTTCAGAAAGGCGAGGTCGGCCTTCACCGCATCGCCGACCGGCACATAGTCGCGCTTCAGGTAATTGACCGAATAAGCCTCGACCCGGCCGGTCCTGGGATTGAACAGCCCGCCGCCGACATCGGCCTTGGGGCTTTCGCCGATCACGGCCATCTTGCCGCTGCCCATGTCCTGCGCCATCAGCGCGGCGGTGTTCCGGCCCCGGCTGTCCATCCAGTAGAGCGTCTTGCCGTCCACCGTGAAGCCCAGCGGCGAGGTGGTCAGCGAATCGTCCAGCCCGAACTGCACGACCGGCGTCGCCTCGACGGTGGTGCCGTTGACCCGGTAATAGTCGGAACCGCCATCGGGCCGCGCCTTGGCCGCCATGCGCAGGTGCAGCTGGTCGTCGGCCAGGAACCCGGCATAGCCGTCATTCTGCATCACCTTGGTCAGCGCGCCGGTGGTCAGGTTCAGCTCGTACACGTCATGCCAGCGCGGATCGCGATTGTTGACGCCGACCAGGATACGGTCCTTGATCGTCTCGCTGGTGCCGACGATCTGGACGCGCGTCTTCTCGAACGGGGTCAGCGCCTTTTGCTCGCCGGTCGCGACATTGACGCCGTAGAGCAGGAAATTCTCGTCGCCGCCCTTGTCGTTGACGAACAGGATCGACTTGGAATCGGGCGACCAGAAGGCCTGACGGATCGGCCGCCCCTTCTCGGCAGTCAGCGGTTTGGCCTGGTCGGGCGTGGCGATCGGCGCGACCCAGACGTTGAGCACCCCGTCGCGCGGCGCGATGAAGCTGATCCACTGGCCGTCGGGGGACAGCTGGCCGCCGACCTTGGTCGGATTGCCGAACAGCTTGGCACGCTCGATCAGCGGCACGTCCGCCGCCATCGCCGATTGCGCCACCATCATCGCGGCTCCGGCCGCCAGCAAAGCCTTGAACACCATATCATGCTCCCACCCTATGACTGTATTGGTGAAGCATGACACCGCTGTCGCCATCCGACAAGCGCGATTTTGGAACCGCTGGCCGCCGCTAAGAGTTTTCAGGACCAAGTGGAGGCGGTGATATGCAGCCGATTTTCTATGTGATGGCGATCCTGGGCTGCGGCGACGGCAGCACCGATTGCACCGAGGCCCGAATGGTCCCCGCGCGCTACGAAACCATGGCCCAGTGCCGCGCCGATCTGGCCAACCGGATCGCCGCCAACACCGACGTCCCCTTCCCCGTCATCGGCGCGGATTGCCGCCGGGTCGGCGCGCAAATGGCGAAGGCCGAGCGCAAGCCGTCGCGGGGGTGAAGGCTCCCACGCCGTTCAGCCTGAGCGGGATATGAGATCAGCGGAGGGAGCGGATCAGCGCGGCCGGGTCCATAAAGTCGGGTCGCGCGGGACGATCGTCATGCCGCCCCGGCGCGCCGCCTTTACGCTCGCCGCCGCCATGAAACGCAGCTTCTCCGCCTTGCTGGTCCCGACCCGCGTGTCCCAGGCCCGCCGTCCGCGCCGGGCGACCTTGCGCCCGATCGCGCCATAGATCGCCGCCGCCGACAGCACCGCCCAGGCCGAGCGATAGGAAAGCGCGGGCGTCCCCATCCGCGCGCTCGCCTCGAACCGCGCCGCCTGGTCGGTCAGGCGGCGGGCCAGCGCGCTCAGCCCCGGCCGGTGCGAGGGCGCCATGATCGCGTCGGGCGCGATGCTCTTATAGGCCAGCCACTGGCGCGGCAGGTAATGCCGCCCCGCGCCCGCATCCTCGGCGATGTCGCGCGCGATATTGGCGAGCTGGAACGCCATCCCCAGGTCGCAGGCCCGGTCGAGCACCGCCTCGTCATCGGGCGCCACGCCCATCGTCACCGCCATCATGCAGCCGACGACGCCCGCGACATGATAGCAATAGCGATAGAGATCGTCGTCGCTGTCGGGCCGCCAGTCCTCGGCATCCAGCGCGAAGCCCGCGATCAGGTCGCGCGGCCAGCGATGCGGCATGCCCGTCTCCGCCGCCACGACGCGCAACGCGTCGAACGCCGGATCGCCCACGACCCGCCCCGCCAGCGCCGCCTCGGTCTTGTCGGTCAGCTCGGCCAGCCGCGCGGGCGCATCGGCGACGCGGGTCATGCCATGGCCGTGATCTTGCCCGTCGGCGATGTCGTCGCAGCGACGGCACCAGGCATAGAGCAGCCAGGCGCGCTCGCGCGTCGCGGGATCGAACAACAGGCTAGCCGCCGCGAAACTCTTCGAGCCCTTCGCGATCGATTCGCGCGCCACCGCGACCAGCCTTGCACGCTCGTCGGGGTCGGCGGCGTGGTTCACAGATCGTCCGCGTTCATGCGCACGATCGGCTGGGTCGGGACATGCGCGGTCATCTTGGCCAGCAACCCGTCGAGCGTGGTATCGACGATCAGCAGCTCGCGGTGCTGCGGCCGGAGGAACCCGACCTCGCCCATCTTGTCCCAGAAGGCGACGAGATGATCGTAATAGCCGCCCGTGTTGAGCAGCCCGACCGGATCGGCATGATAGCCCAGCTGCGCCCAGCTCAGCGCTTCCCACAGCTCGTCCATCGTGCCGGTGCCGCCCGCGATGGTGATGAAGCCGTCGGACAGGTCGGTGAACGCCTTCTTGCGCTCGTGCATGCCGGGCACGACGTGCAGCTCCGTCAGGCCGCGATGCGCGACCTCGGCATCGACCAGCGCCTGCGGGATGATGCCGATCACCTCGCCCCCGGCCGCCAGCGCCGCATCGGCGACCGCGCCCATCAGGCCCAGCCGTCCGCCGCCATAGACGACGCCGATTCCCCGCTCCGCCAGCCCGCGCCCGACGCTCCGCGCCATTTCGATATAAAGGGGATCGCTGGGGGTCGCCGACCCGCAATAAATGGCCAATCGCTTCATGGTGACGAGCGCTAGGCGATGGGGCGGGACGGGGCAAGCAGGTTACGGCGAACCGCCTGCCCCTGCCCGCCGACCATCCGTACCGCATGAAAAAACGGGCGACGCGGTCACCCCGCATCGCCCGCCAGATCCATCGGACTGGGTCGGATCATCATTCAGGATGGCTTCTTCTCTCCCTCTCCCCTGGACAGGGGAGAGGGTTAGCGAAGCTTGCCAGCCTGCTGGCTAGCGCAGCTTGGGTGAGGGGTTGAGCGAGCCCATAGGCTCG
>NZ_JBEPKL010000040.1:0-29701 GCF_040544655.1 Sphingomonas sp. 1185 | reverse complement strand
TGACCGGCCTCCTGTCGCCGGTGACGATCTTGAATCAGACTTCAAGCCGCTTGGGAATCCCCCATCGATTCAAGACGCTCGGAATTTGCTCTAGATCATCTTGAGGACAATCCCGAACTCGCGCTTGTCCAGTTTTCCGTCATGGTCACGATCGGCCATATCGAAATGCTCCAGCATTTCATGGCCAGCGGGAATTTCGGCCTTGGTAATATAACCATCCTTGTTTCTGTCATATTTGCTGAAAGCCTGATCGACGACGTTCGGCTTCGCATCGGCCATGGCGGTGGTGGGGGCAAGCATCAGCATGAGGGCGGTCAGTCGGCAGAATGTCTTCATCGCTTATCTCCTTGGAAAAATGTTCAGAACCAGCTGTTGATGCCGAGGACCAGGCGTCCTTCGAAAACGTCACGGCCCGCGAGCCGCCGATAATCGGCGGTACGACCCGCGGATCTTTCGTAGGAATAACCCAGATAGGGGGCGACGGAACGCGTCGCGCGATACCGCAGGCGTATTCCCGTTTCGATCGAAGACAGCCCCGCGCCCTGCATTCGGCTTCGATCGTTCCTGCCAAAGGCGCGAAAGCCCGCCACGGGTTGCAGGATCAGGCGGTTGGTCAGCAGAAGGTCATATTCCGCCTCGGCACGGAGCATCGTCTGCCCATCCGTACTCAGATATGCCGTCGCCGATATGTCGAACATAAAGGGAGCCAGCCCCTGGATGCCGATCGCCGCCCAGGTCTGATCGGTCTTGTCGAGCCCGAAATCCTGTCGGATTCCGCCCACCACATCCCACCAGGCCCCTTTTGCATGGCCGTAGAGCAACTCGACGTCGCCGCGCGTCTTGCCGCCCTCGCGTTCTCCTGACGATCGCACCCAGAGGCGCTGCACATCGCCGCCCGTCCAGGATGTCAATTCCCAGGCGAGGCCCACCCGGCCATCGTCGTTCCAGCTTTCCAGCCGATCGAGATTGACGAGCGTCACATGTGGCGCATCATGCCCGTGTTTGCTCATCAGAACCGGGAAGGCGGCCGCCCGATCCGCCTGGGTGGGGACAGGTATGGGGCTTTTGGGGATGCCTGGCATGGTCGGTAAGGGCGATTGTGTCGCGGGCGTCGGGGTTGCCGCCAATGCATCCGACGCCGTGGCCGTCGTCATAGCCCCCTCCCCCGCATGATGATGGTGCTGCGCCGTGGCGGCGGATGCGACAAGCCCGGCAAGGGTCGCAGCAAATATGACGGGCGCCCTCATCGTCCCGCCTCTTCCACCACGACTTCGCGCATCATGCCGCCGTCCATGTGGTATAGAAGGTGACAGTGATAGGCCCACCGGCCCAGCGCGTCGGCAGTCACGCGACAGGACCGCCGTGATCCGGGCGCTATATCCACCGTATGCTTGCGGACCTGGAACGCACCATGGTCGTCTTCCAGGTCGCTCCACATCCCGTGAAGGTGAACGGGATGGTGCATCATCGTGTCGTTGACGAGGACCACCCTCAGTCTTTCGCCATAATTGAACCGCAGCGGTCTGGCATCCATGAAGGGCACCCCGTCAAACGCCCATGCGAAGCGCTCCATGTTGCCCGTCAGGTGGAGTTCGATCGTGCGCCCCGGATCGCGGCCGTCGGGATCGCCGTCCAGACTGTGCAGGTCGGCATAGGTCAGGACCTTGGTCTCGCGATCACGCAGGCCGACGCCGGGATCGGACAGCCGGGGTTGCGCCACCATTGCCTGCATATCGACATAGGTGCTGTTCCGCTCGGTTCGCGGATGACTTACCGGCCCCTTCAGAACTGGGGCATCGCGACGTTCGGCGACGAAACCGGCATAGCGATCCCGCTTGCCGTGCGCCGCGTGATCCATGCCCATGTCCTTCATCGCCAGGATTGGGCGCGGGTCGAGCGGCGGGACTTCGGCTCGCAGGCCGGGTCGGCTCGTCAACGTACCGCAGGCGAAGCCGGTACGCCCCATATCCTGGGCGAACAGCGTAAAGGCATCCTGTCCGACCGGCTCAACGATGACGTCATAGGTTTCGGCAACCCCGATACGCAGTTCGTCGACCGTGACCGGATGCACATATTGCCCATCGGCCGCGACCACGGTCAGCTTCAGGCCGGGAATGCGGAAGTCGAAATAGCTCATGTTCGCGGCGTTGATGAGCCTTAGGAGAACACGCTCGCCCTGGCGAAACCCGGCCTCCCAGTTGGCGGCGGGGGTATGGCCGTTCATAAGATAGGTGTAGGTCAGGCCGTTGACGTCCGACAGGTCGGTCGGCGTCATCCGCATCCTCCCCCACATCTTGCGATCCGCCACGGTCGCATCCCAGCCATAATTGCGGATGTCGGACAGGAAGTCGCCGACGGTGCGCCGGAACATATTGTCGTAGGACGGCATCTTCTTGAGCCGGCTGTAGAGCGCGGCTGGGTCCAGATCGGTCCAGTCGGACAGCAGGACGACATGCTCGCGATCATAACGATAGGGCGCAGGCGCAACCGGATCGACGATGATCGCGCCATAGAGTCCGGCCTGCTCCTGGTGGAGCGAGTGGCTGTGATACCAATAGGTGCCTGCCTGCCGCAGGTGAAAGCGATAGAGATAGGCCTGGCCGGGATAGATGCCGTCGAAGCTCATTCCCGGCACGCCGTCCATGTTGGCGGGCAATTGGATGCCATGCCAGTGCAGCGAGGTCTGGACATGGCCCGGCAGGCGATTGGTCACGCGCACCGTGACAGTATCGCCCTGTCGCCAGCGCAGGGTCGGGCCCGGCAGGCCGCCGTTCACCGTGATCGCGGGGCGATCCCGGCCGGTGAAGTTGACGCGCGTCGCACCAATGTCGAGCGCAAGGTCGGGGCCGGTCAGCATCTGGGGAGCATGGCTGGCGCGGGGGGAAGTCGCGGTAGCGGCGCTGGCGCGGCCGGCGACGGAAAGGCCCACCGACAGCCCCAGTCCCTGGGCTAGACCCTGGACGAAGCGCCTGCGCGATACGTCGGGCAATGCCGCCCCTCCGCACCCTGCGGAAGAGAATAAAGTCATGGAAAGCATCCTGATTACGGCCGATCCCCACGAAAGGCGGGGAATGGCGGATCACGTCCGTTTCTTCGGTCGGATCAACCTAGGATGGGAGGGCGCAGCAGAAGCGGACGGGGCGCGCGTGCCACCGCGAAACCGTGATACCGTTCGAAGATGGCAAGGGCGAACACTCCCCGCCGTTCGAAGCTATCGCTACCGAGCAGGAAAACCTGCGGGACTTGCACCGTACAGCAGCCGAACTTGGCCTTATCCGCCTTGCCGTCCTTTGGGGACGGATCATGGCTGGACGTGATTCTCGCATGATCCGTCATGGCAATATCCCGCCCTGCCGCTGCCGCATCATGGCAGTTGGCGGTGGCCGTCATCGTCATCGGTATCGCGAGCGTCCGCATCGGGACGTGCGCGGCGGCATTGCCGACCGACCCCATGGTCAGGCCCAGCAAAATCAGCATCCTCACAATGATGGGGAAACCGGCCAAGACACATCCCGAAGCTGCAATTGTGGTGACGAAAACGGTTCTTTTTCGTCCAGAGCACGGCCGACATATCAGGTTGCGCCGGTTTTTCGCAACGCACCAACCAAGATTTCAAGAGAATATTTGCAGGAGACCAACTCTGGACCATAGTCCCGACATTTAGTCATAACACTGAAAAGGGATAATATTCTTCCGTCGCCGCCATGCAAGATCGCGACACGTTCGATACAGTTCACGGTTTTTGCGCACGGCATCGCGGCATGATCGTTCCGCAACCGCGAAATTACCGTTGACTCTGGAGTATGGTCCAAGCGTTAGGCTCTGCCCATGTCGATTCGGAACCCATCCCGGACAGCGCCGCTCCTGACGATCGGGGTGCTTGCCAAGCTGGCAGGCGTGGCGGTCGACACCATCCGCTATTACGAGCGTGAGGGCCTGTTGAAACCGCCGGAGCGCAAGGCATCGGGGTATCGTCAATATGACGAGGCGGCGGTCGAACGGGTTCGTTTCATCCGCCGCGCCAAGAAGCTGGGCTTTACGCTTGGCGAGATCAAGAATCTGCTGCTGCTCGAAACCGACCGGGAGAACGGTGTTCTGGGCGTCAAAATCCGGGCGCACGAACGAATTCACGAACTGGACATGCGCATCGCGGAGATGATCCGAATGCGCGATGCGCTGAAGGAGTTGGCCGAAGCCTGCCCCGGAACCGGCGAACCCGAATGCTGCCCGATCCTGTCTGCGCTGCACGGAGATGCGGACCGGGACGACACGCCCGGCGAAGCGGATGAGCCACCATCCTGCTGCCATGGTGGAACGCAACGAATTAGCTAACGAGGTCGGTTCAATGTCGGAAGAAAGGGCCGTCGCCCTCAACCTGCCTTTGCGGGGTATGTCCTGTGCGGCATGTGCGATCACGATCGAAAAAATCCTGAACCGGCTTTCCGGTGTCCAGGCGCAGGTGAATTTCGCCACCGAGCGCGCGCATGTCCGCTATGATGCCCGGCAGGTTTCCCCCGCTGACATGGTGGCCGCGATCAACCGCGCGGGCTTCGAGGTGCCGCCCGAAACGGCGGTCTTCGACATCACGGGCATGAGCTGTGCGGCCTGTGCGGCTGGGATCGATGGCATCCTGAAGAAGACCGATGGCGTGGTTGGCGGCGGGGTGAACTTCGCGTCCGCCAAGGCGCGAGTCGATTATATCCCGGGCGTGATCGACGTTGCCGGGATCGCGAGCCGGATCGCCAAGGCCGGTTTCGGGGCGACCGAGGCGCGTGACCTGTCCGCCGATGAATTGGCTGCCAAGGAAAAGCGCGATCAGGCAGCCTGGCGCCGCGAATTGGGAATGTTCCTGGCGTCCCTCGTCCTGACGCTGCCGCTGTTCGCGCAGATGGCGGTGATGTTCGATCCCAGCCAGATGGCACATCTGGTGAAGGGCCATCATGTGGAAATCCTTTCGCGCTGGACCCAGTTCGCGCTGGCCACACCAGTGCAGTTCTGGATCGGCGCACGCTTCTACAAGGCGGCCTTCAAATCGCTTCGCTCGGGCACGGCGAACATGGACGTGCTGGTCGTGCTCGGCACCAGCATCGCCTATCTCTACAGCGCGGTGGTGACGCTGTTCGATATCATCGAACTGCACGTCTATTTCGAGGCTTCGGCCTCAATCATCACCCTCATCCTGCTCGGGCGGCTGCTCGAGGCGAATGCCAAGCGCAAAACATCGTCCGCCATACGCGCCCTCCTCAATCTCAAGCCCAAGACGGCGAAGGTTGAACGCGACGGCGTGATCGTCGAGGTCGATGCCGGAACCCTGCTGGTCGACGACATCTTCGTCGTCGCGGCGGGCGAGAGCGTGCCGGTCGATGGCGAGGTTCTGTCCGGGCGGTCGAGCGTCGATGAGGCGATGCTGTCCGGCGAGAGCCTTCCCGTCGCGAAGGAGGCGGGTTCGAAGGTCTTTGCGGCGACGGTGAACCAGAATGGGATGCTGCGGGTGCGCGCGACCGGGGTCGGCGCGGACACGATGCTGTCGCAGATCATCCGCATGGTGGACGAGGCACAAGGATCGAAGCCGCCGATCCAGCAGTTCGTGGACAAAATCGCAGGTATCTTCGTCCCGGTCGTCGTCCTGATCGCGCTCGCCACCCTGGTGGTGGCGTGGATGGTGACAGGCGAGTTCCAGACCGCGCTCGTCAACGCCGTGGCGGTGCTGGTCATCGCCTGCCCCTGCTCGCTGGGGCTGGCGACACCCACCGCGATCATGGTCGGAACCGGTTTGGGGGCGAGGCACGGAGTCCTCATCCGCAACGCCCAGGTGCTGGAGCGCGCACGCGGCCTGTCGACGCTGGTCGTCGACAAGACGGGCACGCTGACCCAGGGAAAGCCCGAAGTCACCGACATGCTGGCCGCTTCCGACTGGGCCGCTCGGGACGTGCTTCGCCTGGCCGCCGCGCTCGAGCAGGGATCGGAGCATCCGCTGGCCCGCGCCATTCTGAAGAAAGCGGCAGACGAGGGGATCGTACCCGAGGCCGTCGACCAGTTCGATACCGTTCCTGGCAAGGGCGTATCCGGCATGGTCGGCAACCAACGGCTCAGCCTGGGTTCGCCCGGCTGGATGACCGAACTGGGCATGGCGATCGGACCGGAACTCGCGACACGGGTCAACAGGGTTCAGGCGCAGGGCAAGACCGTGGTCGGACTGGCCGTCGACGGTGTCGCTGCCGGCTTCATCGGGATCGCGGACCAGATGCGAACGACTTCGGTCGAGGCGGTACGCAACCTGCGGTCGATGGGCATCGCTGTGGTCATGCTGACCGGCGACAATCGCCATACGGCCGAAGCGATCGCGGCCCAAGCCGGGATCGACCGCTTCGCGGCGGAGGTCCTGCCGCAGAACAAGGCCGAGGAGGTCCGGCGGCTCCAGGGGATCGGCGGCACGGTCGGAATGGCGGGCGATGGTATCAACGATGCCCCTGCCCTGGCCCAGGCCGATGTCTCGTTCGCGATCGGTGCGGGCTCCGACGTGGCGATCGAGGCGGCCGATGTCGTGCTCGTCCGTAACGACCTGCGTGGTGTACCGACGGCGGTCGAACTGTCGCGCGCGACACTGGCCAAGATCCGCCAGAACCTGTTCTTCGCCTTCATCTACAACGTGTTGGGCATTCCGCTCGCCGCCTTCGGGCTGCTTAACCCGGTCATCGCCGGAGCGGCGATGGCGATGAGTTCGATTTCGGTGGTCAGCAATTCTTTGCTGCTGAACCGCTGGAGGCCGCGCTGACATCGGTCGCGCTTCATATGAGGAGGAAATCATGAGTTCGGTGCAGATGACGGTTGACGGCATGACCTGCGGGGGCTGCTCGGGCCGTCTCAAGCGAGTGATGGAGGCCGCGGAGGGCGTCGCGTCGGCCGAGATCGAACTGGCGACCAAGCAGGTGGTCGTGGCCTTCGACCCGGCGCTGATCGATCGGCAGGGGCTCGAAACGATCGTGAAGGATGCGGGCTTCACCGTCGTTCCTGCCTGATTGGCTCCCAACCGATGCGAAGGCGGCGCGTGTCGGGGACGACGGCGCCTTCGCATCCCAAACCAACAGCCATCACACTCAACAGCCATGCCGGGGGGCGGGACCATGAGCGACCGACTGGGGACAGCGCCGATCCAGAAGCCGACGATGCGCGCCGCGCTACGGTTGCTGGGTGGCTACTGGATTTCGCGCGACCGATACTGGGCATGGCTGCTGCTGGGAACCAGCATCGCGCTCCGCTCCGGGTCGGTATGGTGCACGTTGCAGTTCTCGTTGTGGAACAAGCGGCTCTACGACGCGATCGGCGTCCGCAATCTCGACGCCTTCTGGTCCGAGCTTCTGTTCGTGGCCGGGCTCAGCCTGATCGCGGTCCTGGTCGATACCTTCACCATCTGGATCAGGATGATCCTGCAGATGCGCTGGCGGGTGTGGCTGAACGCCCGGTTCCTGGCCGGCTGGCTGGAAAACAAGAGCTATTACCGGATCGAGCGCGCCGGACAGATCGACAACCCCGACCAGCGCATCGCGCAGGATCTGGCCCTCTACTCCGAAAAGGCGCTCGAATACGGGTTCGAGATCTATCGCCAGCTCGGGGTCATCGTCACGCTTGGCGTAGTCCTGTGGGCCGCATCACGCGCGCTTCACTTCGACATGGGCGGGCATTCGGTAGCGATACCGGGCCTCGCCTTGTGGGTGATGATCCTGTTCGTGCTGGGCGGTAGCGCGATCGTCGAATGGATCGGCCGACCGCTGAACCGGACCCGCTATCGCCAGCAAGCCTATGAGGCGGATTATCGGTTCGATCTGGTCCGGGTGCGCGAATATGCCGAACCGATCGCGCTCTATGGGGGCGAGCAGGCCGAGAGCGCACGGCTGGGCACCGCATTCGCGCGGGTTCGCGGAAACTGGAAAAAGCTGGTCGGCGATACCAAGCGGGTCATGCTGGGCGTCGACAGCGTCAACCAGTTCGGACAGGTACTGCCCTATCTGATCGCCACTGGCGGCTATTTCAGCGGGCACATGACGCTGGGAGACCTGACCCAGATGGTGCAGGCCTGTCTTCAAATCCGCATCGCGCTGTCCTGGTTCGTCCTCAACTATCGCGAACTGGCCGAGTTGCGCGCGACAAGCCGTCGCATCTGCGAATTCGACGGACTGCTCGCTGGCCGCGCCGGGGCGGCGAAGGGATCCGAGGGGGGCGGCGCCCTGACCATCGAGGCCAGTGGCGACGAGATGCTCCGCACTCGCGACCTGACACTGGTGACGCCGGAGGGACTCGCATTGACCGATCCGGTTTCGCTGACCATCCGCCCCGGCTCGTCAAGCGTGGTGTGCGGGCCGTCCGGATGCGGCAAATCGACCTTTCTGCTCGCGCTTGCCGGGCTGTGGCCGCACGCACGGGGCAAGATCGAACTGCCCACCGGACCCGCGATGTTCATCCCGCAGCGCCCTTATGTGCCAGGCGGCACGCTGAAAGCCGCGCTCGTCTATCCGGCGTCGCTGGACGATTTTACCGACCGGGATTGTCGCGCCGCCCTCGTCTCGGCCCGGCTGCCTCGCCTCGTCGAACGGCTGCGCGACATGGCGCCGTGGCAGAAGTGTCTGTCGCCGGGCGAGCAGCAGCGGCTGGCCTTCGCGCGGCTCTTCCTTCACCGACCGTCGCTGGCCTTCCTCGATGAAACCACGTCGGCGCTCGACCAGGATACCGAGGAGCTTCTCTACCGGCGGCTGCGCGACGCCCAGCCCGACCTGACCATCGTCAGCGTCGCGCATCGGGGATCGGTGATCGCGCTCCACGACCAGATTTTCACCATTTCCCCCGTCGGGGATGCGCCGGTCGTACCGGCATCAGCAGCGCAGGAAACGTTGTCCGAGACGCTCAAAAAGGCGCCGGCAACATCCCGTTGAGGAAAACTCAACACCAAAACAGGGGGTGTAGGACAATGAAATATTGCAATGAATTCCGTCGCATGGGTCTGCTCGTCGCGGGGCTTGCCGTATCGCTCCCGGTTGCCGCCCTGGCGCAAGCCGTGCCGGAAAAGCGGGACGGCGCCGACACGCGCGAAGGTGGCTCGGACATCGTCGTGACCGGCTCGCTGCTGCCCGGCACGGACAAGGAAACGGCGGGACCAATGGTGGTCATCACCGCCGAGGATATGCAGGATAAGGGTTTCGGCGAGGTCTCCGACGCGCTGCGTAGCCAGTCTTTCATGACCGGGGCCATGCGGGACTCCACGCCGGGAACCGGCAACATGCAGGGGGTCAAGCAGATCAATCTGTTCGGCCTGGGGGCCAGCTATACCAAGGTGCTCGTCAACGGCCGGCCGACCGCCAATTATCCGCTCAACAACAATTCGGGCGACGCCGGAAATTTCGCCAATCTGGCGAATGTTCCAATGGCCATGGTGGACCGGATCGAGATCCTGCCGGGAACCCAGTCCGCGATCTATGGCGCGGATGCGGTCGCCGGGGTCGTCAACATCATCCTGAAGACCAGCCTCGACAAGACTACGGTATCGTTGCGCGGTTCGGGCTATAGCGAGGGCGGCGGCCGGGGCATCCGGGCGCAACTGACCGGCGGCGCTACCCTGCCGACCGGCGGCACGCTGACCTATGGGTGGGAATTCAACGATCGCCAGGCCATTCTGGGCATCGATCGGGCCAGGACCGCCTATTCCCCCTTCAAGGACGAGGCCTTCGCCCGTCTGTCGTCCAGCAGCTATTATGATCCGGGCACCGCAGGATGCGCCGCGATGGCCGGGTTGTTCGGCGGCACCATGACGTATCGCGCCGAAGGCGCGGCGCGCTATTGCGGCAGCGACTATACGCGCAGCATGCTGGCCACCTACGACAGCGCGCGGCGCAATGGGAGCGGCTATCTCAGCCTGAGCCAGCCGCTGTCGGGCGACCATGTCCTCTATGCCGACCTGACGGGTACGCTGTCGCGCACCGTGTCCAATTTCGGTCCCGTCTATGTCTGGCAGAACTTCCTCGATACCGGGTCGGGGCGGACCTATCTTGTCTCGCGCGAAATCGCACCCGAGGAGATGGGCGGCTGGACCACTTCGGCCGCCCGCCAGTTTGGTCGCCAATATGACGTCGCCATCGGCGCGCGCGGGCCGATGGCCCGTGGCGGGTGGCGATATGATTTTTACGGCTCGCGATCGGATTCGCGACTGAAGCAGAAAACGCTGCTGCCTGTTCAGGCCACGATGACCAGCTATCTGGCGCAGCGATACGGCAATATCGCGCAGGTATTCGTCCCGTTGACTCCCGAGGAGTATCGCGGCTTTTCCGGCACTCAGACGCGCCTCGCCTCCAACCGGATACAGCAGATTCTCGGCAAGGTCTTCAACAGCACGCTGCTCGATCTACCCGGTGGCAGCGCGGGGCTTGCGATCCAGGGCGAGATCGGGGACGAGAAATGGATCGACACTCCCGATGCTGGGTATCAGGCGGGACTCTATTTCGGGGGAGCGCAACTGGCCTCGCTGGGGTCTCGGCGTCATGCCGGGGTCGCTGGCGAACTGGCGCTGCCTGTACTGCCCTGGCTGAGCGGCAGCTTCGCGGCGCGCTATGACGGTTATGGCTATGTCGGGAAATCGATCGGCCGGGCAACCTGGAAGGGCGGCGTGGAACTGCATCCGGTCGACAGCCTGGTGTTCCGAGGCGGCATGGGCACCGCGTTCCGCGCGCCTGACATGTCCTATCTGTTCCTCGGCCAAAGCACCGGGAACAGCAACAATTACGACCTGTACCTGTGCGACCAGATGGGCGTATCGAGAACGTCCAACAGTTGTCGCTACATCATGCGCAACACCTCGTCGGGAAATCTTGACCTGAAGCCCGTGACCGCGCGGTCCTGGACCGTTGGCGCGATATGGTCGCCGACCAAGGCGCTTCGCCTGAGCGCGGATTTCATGAATATCACCATCCGCAACGAGGTGCGGGCGCTGACGGTCGCGAACATCCTGTTCGACGAAGCCGCCTGTCGCGAAGGACGCGACGTTTCGTACCTGTCCAGCTGCGACTATGCCCGGTCGCTGGTCAAGCGCGATCCCGCGACGGGCCGCGTGACCGACATCACCCGCGGCTTCTTCAACGTCTCCACCAAGCAGACCCAGGCACTGATGATCGCCGCGCAATATACGCTGCCTGCGGCATCGATCGGTACATTCCGTCTGGACGCCAATTACAATCGGACGCTGCTGTTCAAGTCGCAGGCGGACTCGGTGTCGCCGATCGTCGACCAGCTGAGGAACCCCAATAACGGCGGCATCTTCAAGGATATATTGAATGCCAGCGTGACACTGGACCGTGGGCCGGTCAGCGGGACCGTGTTCGTGAATCGCTATGGCGCCTCGCCCAACTATGCGCTGCTGGTCGGAGGCCCGACCTCGACCAGCTATGGAACACCCGGATGGGACCGCGGATGGACGCTGGTGAACCTGAGCGCGCGATATGACCTGGGTGCAGGCCTGAACGTCAGCGGTGTCGTCAACAATGTTGCCAACCGGATGCCGCCGTCCAGCAATTGGCAGGGCTTTCCCGGTTACAATGCATCGCTGTTCAACGTCTATGGCCGCAGCTTCATGCTGGAGGTGAGCAAGTCGTTCTAAAGAGCAGTGGTTGTTCCGCCCCGACCCAACGAACGCGGGGCGGAACGGTGCGGATCGACACGGGGGGGCAGGTTGGAATGAAGGCTCGGGTCGCCGCGAACGAACGACATCTATACGATCTGGATCATCTCTTGCGTGAAATGGGGCGGAGCTTCACGCAGATCTACCATGCGCGTCGCAAGTTCGGCGTCGATATCGTGCGGCAGGCGGAATCGCTCGCCGCGACGATCGCCGCGGCGGACCGAGCCTATGACGCGCACGAATTTCACGCCCTTCTCGACCGGTTCATCTTCACGCCGGGTGTCCAGCGAGCCGGCAGCCGGTCCTGGCACGCGATGCCGAGCAACGTCGGCGTCCTGCCACGGGAATTCTACTTCGAATTCTTCCTGCGGACCCGGTCCGCGGTAGGAGGCTATGATGCCTATGTCGGCGATCTTCTGAAGCGACCGGAGGTGATTGAATTCTACACCGGGATACAGGATGGACCGGATCGCATCGAGGAGATCGGCTGTCTTGCGCTCCAAAGCCGGCAGCGCCTGTATGAAAGGCCATCGCATGGTCGCCTCCCGACGGTGACGACCGATATTCCGATCGAGGGAAAGGTCGCCCGCGTCGCCATCGACAACATGGGTCCGAACATGGCCCAGTATCCCGATTTCTATTCGGCGCTGGAAGAACGTCTGTTCGATTTCTATCAGACGATCGCGACGTTCGGGCATCTCATCTTCGACGTGCGGGGTAATCCGGGTGGCTTTACCCCGTTCGTCGAACGGATGCTGGTCGGCCCGCATTTGAGCGCCCCGGTCGAATTGAGCGGGTTCGTTCTATTTCCCCGGTATGATGCGGGTGATCATGCCCATCTGTGCACCGAGACCTTTTATCCGATGGACCGCTATCCTCGGATAGACCTGGCCACGATGGTACGGCGGGGAATGCTCCCGGCGCTGGACGCCGATGACGAAGCCATGCTCGACGCGGGCGCGTACAATCATTGGATGACATTCTCGCCGACCAGCCGCCGAAGTCCCTTTGCCGGAAAGATCTGGATCCTGATCGATGAGGTGACGGGCTCCGCATCGGAAGTATTCGCGATCCTGGCACGTCGGGCTGGCATCGCGCAGATTGTCGGAGAACAATCGGCGGGCAACCATTCCAAGTCGCGGGGACAGGGCTCGCTGCTCTTCATCGCCCTCCCCTATTCCGGGATAGTCGTGACCTGGGATCCGGTGTATTTCACCGACGCCGCGGGCCGTCACGCCCATGAACATCATGTCCTTCCCGATCATGAAAACCGGCCAGGGCTGGATGCGTTGCAAACCACCCTGGCAATCATTTTGGAAAGCGAAGGCTGACTAGAGGCTGTTATGAACCTACGGCGAGTGCGGTAGCTTGTTTCATCATGATGGAGGCGAAAGCGACGACGTGAAGTCCGGCAAGTGTCTGGGCATAGCGTTCATAGTCTTTGACGAGGCGACGGAAACGGGTTGCCCAAGCGAATGACCGCTCCACGATCCCGCGCCTTGGCAGGAGGACGAAGCCGCGCTTGGCCTGCGGGAGTTTGACGACCTCGAGCGCGATGCCGTGCAAGGCTGCGGCATCGGCGGCCCGTTGGCCGGTATAGCCCTGGTCCACCCAGGCAAGGTCGACCGTATCGCCGGTGACCGCCTGTACGGTGCGAGCAAGCAACTCCACCTCGCCACGATTCTCGGCGCTGGCTGGCGTGACATGGAGGGGCAGCAGATGGCCTAGCGTGTCGACGGCCATGCGGATCTTCGAGCCCTTCTTGCGCTTTGCCCCGTCATAGCCAGCACGCTCGCCGCTCTCGGGCGTGGAGCGCAGCGCTCGGCTCGGCCCTGTGCCCGGCCGCCAGCGCGCAGGACCGCGCGCAGATCGTCCACCAGCGCCTCGAAGCAGCCCGCCGCCAGCGAGCGCTGCGTCTGCTGGTACACTGCCGCCCAGGGCGGCAGGTCGTTGGGCATCCATCGCCATGGTGCGCCCGTCTTCACGATGTAGCGAAGGCCATTGAACACCTCCCGAAGGTCGTACTCCCGCTGCCCGGCATCCTCGCGTTGCAGCAGCAGGTACGGTACAATCAGCGACCATCCCTCGTCGCTGACGTCAGACGGATGCGGCCTGCGGCGAATGCTCATCTATCATCGATGAGTCGGACGCCCCTACAAGTCTATAACAGCCTCTAGGCAACAGACCCCGATCGAGCGCACTTTTTCCTCAGGGCAGGCATGCCTGCCTTGAGGAAAAAAGAGCCGGTTTTCTTCTAAAGACCGGACAGAGACGGGGTGAGGCTCAACCTTGGTCCAGACTGTCATAGTCGATACACCACTCTGAAGCGGGCTGCTCAAACGCCACCCGCTGTTCGTAGTTATCTCGACGCGGTCTTTCGGTAATCCAGCGGTGGCTTGCGATTCCCCAGCATAGCCTCATAGGTGAAATTCGGCCCCCGACGCTTCTGGAACTCCGCCTTGGCAGCACCTATTTCGGCCGGGTGTCGGAACAGTTCAGCCGCCGTCAGCGCGAGCGTCTTGGAAGCGACGATGGCGCCCTTCACGCCGATGCTTGATCCCGCCGCCGCGACGTTCTG
The DNA here is from genome assembly GCF_040544655.1 of Sphingomonas sp. 1185. NCBI lineage: Bacteria > Pseudomonadati > Pseudomonadota > Alphaproteobacteria > Sphingomonadales > Sphingomonadaceae > Sphingomonas > Sphingomonas sp. 1185. The sequence continues at coordinate 15,464 of NZ_JBEPKL010000040.1, read as the reverse complement.
CCAGCTATGCCCCGCCGAACCCGGCACGAAGGTGGCGGTCGACAGCCCAACCGTCGGCGTCACCCAACTGACGTCCGACACATCGGTCGACCCGCCGATCGCCTTGGTCTCGAGCCGAGCGGGTTCGATCTGGCCGACGCTGGCAAGCGCGGGCGCGCCCGCCGGCATTGATTTCTGCAACTGCGTGGCGAAGGCGATCTCTTCGGGTGTCCAGGTGATCCCGCCCACGGCATGCAGCCCGCGATCCATCGCCTTCATCAACACTTCGTTCGGCAACAGGCTGTAGACGCCACCGATCTGTTCGAAGTCGACCGTCGTTTCGGTGCCCATCGCGGCGCCCTGCGCGGCCTTCTTGACCCGCTCCATCACCGATTTGACGATCTCCGGATCCTGGTCGCGGACATAATAATAGACTTCGGCCTCGTCGGGCACGACGTTGGGCGCCTTGCCCCCGTTGGTGATGACATAGTGGATCCGCGTATGGTCGGGGACATGCTCGCGCATCATGTTGACCATGGCGTCCATCGCCTCGACGCCGTCCAGCGCCGACCGCCCCTTTTCGGGCGCGCCGGATGCATGCGACGACTTGCCGTGGAAACGGAACTTGCCGGAAATATTGGCAAGCGACGGTGCCTGCGACGCCGAGTTCACATTGCCCGGGTGCCAGTGCAGCACGGTGTCGACGTCGTTGAACAGGCCTTCGCGAACCATATAGACCTTGCCCGACCCACCTTCCTCGGCTGGCGTCCCATAGACACGGATTTCGCCCTGCACGCCATAATTGACCATCCAGTCCTTGACGGCGATCGCGGCATAGGTGGACGCGGTGCCGAACAGATTGTGGCCACAACCATGACCGGCATCCCCACCCAAGGGGGTCCGTACCGGCACTGCGGCCTGTGACAGACCGGGGAGAGCGTCATATTCGGCAAGCACGCCGATGACCGGTCCGGTCCCGTTTCGGAAGCTCGCGACGAAGGCGGTCGGCTCGCCAGCCACCCCCGCCTTCACCGTGAACCCCGCAGCCTTCAGCCGGGCTTGCAGCAGCGCCGAGCTTTTCGTCTCCAGATAGCCCATCTCGGCATATTTCCAGATTTGCAGCGCGGTGTCCGAGATCGGCGTGGCATTGGCATCGATCGCGGCGATCAGCGCGGCGCGATCGGTGGGCGCCAGATCCTGTGCCGTTACGGGCATGGTGGCGGTCGTCGTCATCAGCGCTGCCCAGAGCATCATGGTCTTCATCATCTATCTCCTCAACTCCGCGCGGATCAGAACTTCTTGGTGATTCCCATGAAGAAGTAGCGACCGATCACATCGTAATTCTGCGCGTCGTAATTGCCTTGGGTGTCGCCGACCTGCGGTGGCTTCGTGTTGAACAGGTTGGTGACGCCCATCCGGAATTCGGTGGTGCCCCCCGCCTCGAACCGCGCGTTCAGGTCGTACACGCTGTATGCAGCGACGCCGCGCGTGCTGCTCGCGGGATTCACGACCTTCGCCGAGGCGATCATGCCGTCGATATACCGCCACCGCAGCCCGAGGCTGGCTCCGCCCAGGGAATAGGTGAACGATGTCACCGACTTCCATTCGGGATGCGCCAGACCTGCCGTCGTTTCGACGCCGGTCCCGATGCTGCCGGCATAATCATAGCTCGGCGCGCCCGGCAGCGCCTGGATCGTGAACGACGCCAGATAGCTGACCGCGGTATTCAGCGCGACCGTCCCGGCGTTGCTTCCGAGCCCGATGTCGGAAAGATTGACCTTCCAGTCGAACTGCGCGTCGATGCCCCGCACCTTGAAGGTCCCGAGGTTGAGCAGCGGTTGCAGCGGGTTCACCGGCACGCCGTTCGACGTATTGCGGGAGATTAGCGAGCAGTAATAATTGCTTGCTGCATATTGCGGGTTGTTGCCACCCGCGTTGAAGCAGAACTGGAATGCCTGCGCAATCGAAAGCGGGCCGACCGCCTGCTTGATGTCGATGCGGTAATAATCGACCGACAGCGACATGTTGCGGAATAGCGGCGACGAGAAGGGCGACTGGATCACGCCCCCCGCTGAATAGGTGTCGGCGATTTCCTCCTGAAGGTCGGGGTTGCCGCCGGTAAGCGCGAACACCTGCGCCGTGCCGAGCTGATAGCTATCGATGATCGCGGTCGGCACACCCTGTTGCAGGCACAGCGCACGGACCTGTGCGCCGTTCGCTCCGACGCGGTAGGAGGATCGCACATCGCACGGATCGCCGTTCGCGGTGGTCGCGGCGGGGCTGCCGATCGCGACGCTGCCGGTCGAGATCGGGGCGTAGAGCTCGCCCACGCTCGGGGCGCGGATCGCGCGGTTATATCCCCCGCGCAACCGCAGCGCGTCGAACACCTGCCAGTTCGCATCGGCCTTGTAGGCATGCACGCCGCCGACCGAATTATAGTTGGAATAGCGATAGCCGAGATCGAGATCGAACTGCTGGATCAGCGGGATATCGTGCAGCAACGGCACGAGCAGTTCGCCATAGACCTCGCCCACCCTGACCGTTCCGCCAGCCGCGCGCAACACGCTATAGCCCAGGATATCGCTGGTCCCGTCAGGCAGCGAAAGCTGTGCATCCGGCTGGAACGCATAGGAATTGCTGCGATAATCGGCGCCCAGCGCGAAGCGGAGGCTCCCCGCCGGGAGTTCTGCCAGGCCGCCCTGGATATTTGCCTCGATCGTCTTTTGCTGAAGTTCGTTGGTGTTGAGCGTGCGCCGTGAGATATAGCTGACACATTCCTGCGAAGGCGTCACGTTACCGAACGGGTTGAAGCCACCGGCGCACAGTTCGGTGCCGCCAGTCGGGCTGTTGAGCAGGCGCGAGATGGCGCCCGCGCTGGCGCCGCCGGTTTGCGCGTTCTGGAACTTGGCCTTGCTGGTGTTCGCGTAGATGTCCCAGGTCCAGTCGCGGATGCCGAGCTTGCCCGACAGTCCGGCGGTCAACTGATATACGTCGTACTCATAGGACTGGACGCGCGGGCCCAGGATGTTGAGCGCCTTGTAAAAGGTGACCGCCGCATTTGGGTTGGGCCGCGACGCCAGGATCGAGCGGAAGGCCGGGGAGATGAACGGGTTCGTCGTCGGCACGCTCAGGCCATAGACGTTCGAGGCCAACGTTGGGTTGGTGATCCCGACCGAATTATAGGTCGTGTAGCTGAACTGGCCGAACGCCTTGATGTTGTCGGTGACGTCGTAGTCGACCTTGCCGAACACCGAATAGCGATCAAGATCGGCCTGTAGCGATCCGCCATTATAGCCGAAATTGACCTGCTGGCTGTTAGTGCCGCTGTTGACGATATAGGCTTCGTCGGTCTGGGGATCGCGATAGTTGAGCACGGGCACGCCCGCGGTGCTGAACAGCGTCTGGTCGGTGTTGAAGCCGATCTGCCCGGTATAGCGTCCGGCGGCATTGCCGGTCAGAGCCGGCGTTCCATATTGTCCCACGAACACCGAATTGACCGCGGCGAGCGTCGGCAGGTTGGCGCCGAACAGCGCGGTGCCCTGCGGAATCGTGCTCAGCCCGGGCGTGGTGGTGCGGAAGGTATAATAGTCGCGCTTGATCTGCTGTGCAGGATCGCGGCGGGTATAATCGAACGACAGCACGGCGTTGCCGCGATTATCGGCGAACGTCGAACCGGCGGTTGCCGTGATGCGATAGGTGTTGCCGTCGCCATAGTCGCTCACACCGGTCTGGCCGTTGAGGGTCACGCCCTTGAAATTGCGCCGCAACCGGAAATTGACCACGCCGGCGGTCGCGTCCGACCCATAAGTGGTCGATGCCCCGCCCGTGATGACCTCGATATTCTCGATCAGGGCTTCCGGAATGGTGTTCAGATCGACTGAGCCATCGGGGTTGGAGGGCTGCATCCGGCGGCCGTCCAGCAGGATCAGCGTGCGCTTCGCCCCCAAGCCGCGCAGGCTGGCATTGGCCTGGCCACCGTTCAGACCGGTGCTGGTGCTGCCGGTATTGCCCTGGCCGAACGCGCCGGTGAACTGCGGCATCTGCGACAATGCGCTCTCGACGGTGACGCGACCAGTATTTTCCAGCGTATCGCTCGATAGCGAAACGATCGGGCTGTTAGCGACATAGTCGGACCGGGTAATGCGCGATCCGGTGACGGTGACTTCCCCGAGCGATGCATCCTCGGGCTGCTCAGCCTGCGCGCTGGCCGGTGGCGCCGTCGGCACGCTGCTCTGCGCGTGGGCCGTGCCGGCCGCGAGTGCAATGGAAGCGCAGCTCCCGCCGAGAAACGCCCGCGTGATACCCCGTACAACCATGTCGAACTTCCCCCTTGAACCAACCGCATCGTTGACGGCCTCAAGGATCATGACGCGGTCCGATAGCGGCACCTCACGCGCGAAAAGAAAAAGATTCCAGGAAAAGGAGAGCGATTGTTTCCAACCGCTCCCCGAATACCATTCTCACGTACTAATATATCATGAGGTCAACGTGTGGCGGTCACCGAAGGACCGTATAGCAGGCCGTTGAACAGCAGCTTGAACGTCGCATAGGGCTGTGCGCGCTGGGTGATTTCAGGGCCCATCGCGAACAGCTTGCCCTTGCCCAAATCGGCATCCACAATCGCGACCGTGCCGTCGAGGCGACCTTGCCCCACCGCCCAGCCGCTGCGCAACGGCGCCGCCCCCTCGAACCACGCGACCTTCTTCGCGGTGCCGGACAGCGTGAACGGCTGACTCTCGTCGAAGAAGATATCGACCGTCGGCGTCATGCCGTATGCCAGCGGCTGCCGGGTATCGACCCGGGCGGACAGCAGTGCGCCAGGAATGTAGAATTGCTTCTTGTCGAGCGCAGCGAGCGACCCATCGGCCTTCTTTGTGACCAGCGCAGGCTGTATCTGCGGATCGAGCAGGGTCGCCAGCCGGTTCGCGCTGCCGACCGTCACCACCGTCCCCCCGCCCCTTGCGAACGCCGCGACCGCTGGCAGCGTCTTTTCGGGCGTGACCTCGCCCAGCCAGCCGCGATACTCGGCGGGGATGCTTTTCGCGGCAGGCATCGCGAACCGATTGCCACCCGGATACGGCCCGCCCGGCGTCGAGGGCACGGTACCGTCGGCAAACAGCAGCACATCGTATTTGGCGTTCAGATTCCCGGCATCCAGCTCTTGCGGATACACCACGCTGAACGGGAATTCATATTGTTCGAGCAGCCAGCGGGTCCAGCCGGCGGGGATCACCCCGCCATAGCGATCGACCAAGCCGACGCGCACCGGTTTCAACGCCAGCTTGGTGGCATTGGGCGCACGATCCACGGCATAGGCGTCGATCCCGAGCTGCCTGATCGACGGCGCCATGATGGCAGCGGCGGCCGCCGACGCCGGAACCCAGATCGCACCCGCCGCCAGATCCTTGCCGCCCGCCTTGGTCGCCGTCTCGATCCAGGCCACGGGCACACCCGCTTTCAGCAGGCGATTGGTGAGAATGAAGCTGTTGTTCGCCTCGTGCCCGATGATCCAGCCCGCCTTGCCCGATCCGATCACGCGGCCGGGGTTTACCGTCAACAGGTCGGGCACGGGTTCGAAGCTGCCCGAAAAATCGTCGAGCACGCGATCGAAGCGGATGCCCATCTGATAGGCCAGCGTATAGCCGGTGACATCATACGGCGCCTTGGGCGGGCCGCCGGGGAATTCGGGGTCGTGCGGATGATCCTGCGGTTCGAACATGTCGATCACGTGCGGGCGATATGCCTGCGCGGTCTTCACCACATAGGTCCCCGCCGGATAGCGCTTGCCGCCGGCGGTGAACGGCGCGGTGGCACGATCGACATCGACGCCGTTCTTGATCAGCGCGTTGAGGAACGCGATCGTGGTCGGCATGTCGCGCTGGTCGGGACCCAGCACATAGCCACGCGGGTCGCGCTTGGCCGGGTCCTGCAATACCGTGGCATAGAGCGAAGGCGCGACCATCCCCTCCTTGGCGCGGCTATTATAGCCCACATAGCCCTCATCGGCCTTGGCCCCCTTCCCCGCCTCCTTCAGCGCATCGACGCGTTTTGGCGTGGTGGTCCAGCTATCCTTGCTGCCGCGAACGATCGCCTGATTGCCCATCCGCCAGACATTCATCAGCAGCCGCTCACGATTGCGCGACGCGTAATCCATGACCGCACGGTTCAGCGACCATTGATATTCCAGGCTGTCCTTCAGGTGCCAGTTACCCGGTGCGATCGGCAACGGCTCATCGCTGCGCGCGAGTTGGGTGTCGGCGATCAGCGGGATCTTTTCCGGCGTCGGACCGCCGATGATCTCGGTCAACAGCCCGATCGAATTGTGGAAATAGGCGACGGAGCGCTCCATGCCGTTATGCCAGGTAGAATAGGGCGCGGCGCTGCGCATCCCCGATCCGCCTTTCTGCTCCGACACCAGCCGGCTGTGCATCGCGGAGCCGACCTCCTGCAATTCAGTCATCACGATCGGATTGTAATTGTAGTTGAACGGGTCGCGGAACGGCGGCACGAACACCACCATGCCGGCAGGGCCGGTCTGGTGCTGATTGAAAACGATCTGCGGAAACCAGGTGCGGAACAACATCCTATTGACCGCTTCGGTCTCCGGCATCTGCACCATGAAGCTGTCGCGGTTGTTATCGTGGCCGATATACTTTTGGTAGAGGCGCGGGATGGTCCGGAACTCGCGGTCCTTGGCCTCGGAGTTGCGCATATACCAGTTGGCAACCAGCTGAAGCCCGTCCGGATTGTCCTGTGCGAACAATATGATCTCGTCGTTCAGCACGCGCATCGTTTCCGCGTCGGTCCCGGTCAGCATGCGGTAGAGCACATGGATCTGGCTTTGCGTCGTCACCGTCTCGGTCGCGTGCATGCCGGCGTCGATCCATACGATCGCCTTGCCCTCGTTCGCCAGCGCCTGCGCCTCGGCCTCGGTCTTCACCTCCGCCTTGGCGAGTTTGCGCGCGATGTCCCGGTAATGGTCGAGCTTCGCCAGGTTCGCAGGGGAACTGACGATCGCGACCCACATCGTGCGCCCCTCCGCCGACTTGCCGATATCGACCAGCTTCATACGATCCGATTGGCTCGCGAGCTTCTTCAGATAGGCTTCGTAGGCGTCGTAATCGGCGAGGAAATAGTCGCTGCCCGGTTCCTGCGCGAAGGCTTCGAACGGCGCGGTAACGGTACCCACCTTCGGCGTGATCGGTTCGGCGGAGGCCGCACTTGCAAGCGCAAACGCGCCGGCGCCCAGAAATAGCATGACCTTCGACATATGATATCGCCCCTTTGCCGCCGGACGTCACCGCCCCCGTGTTCATCAAGACGTATGCTCATGTCGGTCCCTCAGTCGGCTTCGATGATAAATCAGCCCGGCAGAAGATCGAACGCCACCGTCAGCCGCGGGGCGTCCCCGGAAAACGGCTCGGTACCGTGCCAGAGATAGGAGGGAAACAGCACCAGTTGCCCCGGCACCGGCCGGACATGACTGGTCGGCAGCAGCGCAGGTCTGGTCGGCACGCCGGGCCGACCGAAGGCCAGCCAGCCCTGCGGTTCCTCCGCCACGGACGCCGGCAGATCGACATAGAAAGCGGACGACAACCAGCCCAGCGGATGAACGTGATCGGTATGATAGCCACCGGGCCGCAGCAGCACCGACCATGCGCCCGCAAAACGATATCCTCCGGTGATGCGCCGCCGTACTGGATCGGCGCCCGTCCCCAACTGCGCCAGATGCGCACGGATCGGCATGTCGAGCGCCACGAACAGCGCGCGCAGAACCGGATGATCGACCTTGCTCAAATCTTCTTGCGTCTGACTACCTTTGCGAAGCGACTGGCCGAGCGGATGGGTTCGCCATGCGTGGCGCGCGCGCAAGGTCTGCGCGAGATCGTCCAGAAATGCGGCGAGCGACGGCCATCCCTGCGGCACGTCAATGCGGTGCACGGAGACCAGTGCGGGATCATCGCACAGCGCGGCATGACGCGGATCGCCCAACAGTCGCCACGCGGTTGCGAGCAATGCGATCACCCCCTGATCGTCCGGTGCGGCAGCGCTGATCCGCATCGCCAATGCCACCGCCTCTGCGGGACGCCCGGCGTGCAGCAAGGCCTCTACCACCGCCTTCGCCGCTTCGGCGGACGACGGCGCAAGCCGCAAGGCCGCCATCGCATGGGCAAGCTGGCCGTCGACGTTGTCCAAAGCGGCCTGCGCATTGGCGGCAAGCAAATGCAGCCCGGCATCCTCGGTGCGCCCGATCGCTCGGTCCAGCACCGCTACCGCACGTGCGGGCTCGCCCGCGCTCATCAGCACGACCGCTTCGACGGACGCGAGCGCCGGTACGCGGTCCGTGTCGATCGCCGCCAGTGCCGCGCCAACGTCAGCAGTCCGCATCCACCGCAGTTGCGCCAGGTCTCGATGCGCCGCGACATAGTCCGCGCGCGCCCCGATCGCAGACAGGAACGCCGCCTCCGCCGCATCAAGATCCCCCGTTCCCTGCAAAGCCCGCGCGTGGACCAACCAGGTTTCGGGCGCGGTCGATCCCTTGGCAAGGGCGCGAGCGGATGCCTCCACCGCCCCGGCGAATTCGCCGAGATCCCCCAAGGTAGAGGCAAGATTATGCTCCGCCACCGCGCTTTCGGGTCGTTCCGCGACGGCGCGGGCGTACAGGGTCGCGGCGGTGCGCAGATCGCCCGCCGCCTTGGCCCGCCGCGCCTGCTCCATCGTCGCGGAGGCGGTCACTTGGGCATCGTCACCATCAGCACGGCAAGCGTCAGGGTGCGGATACCCGTACGGATCGCCTTGTCGTGATCGGGTGCGAAGAAGGGCGAATGGTTGCTCGGCACCGCCTCGCCCTTGGCCTTGAACGCGGCCAGTGTCGCGGCGTCATAGCCGCCGATCGTGAAATAGACCGACGGCACGCCGGCATCGACGAACGCTGACCAATCCTCGCTCGCCGACCATCCGGGCGCGGTTGCGGGCACAAAGGTGACGCGGTCGCCACCTGCCGCCTTCAGTTCCGCCGCCGCGCGTTCGGCAAGCGCATGGTCGTTGAACACCGCAGCGGTGCCGTACAGCCATTTCACCTCGGGTACCGGCGCCATAGACATTGCCGCCGAAGCCTCGGCGGTCCGCTTCACACCGTCGAGCAGCAATTGCCGCACATCCTTGTCGAACGACCGCAGGCTCAGCTTCAGCGTGGCGGTGTCGGGGATGATGTTGCCAACGGTTCCCGCCTGGAATGCGCCGACGGTGACCACCCCGAACGCGTTGGCGTCCTTCTGGCGGCTGATCACCGCCTGTACGTCGGTAACGAAATGCGCGCCCATCACGATGGGATCGATCGTCGCGCTCGGCATCGATCCATGCCCGCCGCGCCCCTTGAAGGTGATCTGCAAGCTGTCCGAATTGGAGCTGGTGACGCCGTCCTTGATCAGCACCGTGCCCGTCTCGCCCGACCCAACATGCGCGGCGAAACCGTAATCCGGCTTGGCGAACCTGGTGAACAGCCCGTCATCAAGCATCGCCTTGGCGCCTTTCAGCTGCTCCTCGGCGGGCTGGGCGATGAACATCAACGTGCCCTTCCACTGCGATTTCATCGCCAGCAGCGCCTGGGCCGTCCCGATCCACGCCGCCATGTGCACGTCATGGCCACAGCTTTGTGCAACGAAGGTCGTCTTGCCTTCATATTCGGTCTGCGCACGGCTTGCATAGGGGAGCCCGGTCTTCTCCTCCATCGGCAGGCCGTCGAGTTCGGTGCGCACCATTACGGTAGGCCCGGGGCCATTACGGTAGATCGCGACCACCCCCGTTCCGCCCACCTTCTCGGTCACGGTGAAACCCATGGCCTTCATCTTGCTCGCCAGCAGCGCCGCGGTGCGCACCTCCTGCATCCCGATTTCGGGATGGGCATGGATATCACGGTACAGCGCGTCGAGCGCGGGATAAGTCTTCTCGATCTGGGCATCGATCGCCGCCCTGTTGACGGCGGGGCCGGGCGCGGGGTCGGCCCACGCCGCGCCGACGCTTGCCATCATCGCACATCCGGTAAGCAGCATCATCTTCATAGAAAACGTCCATCGTTCGAGACCGGGGCGATGCCCCCCTTCTTTGCGAGACGCGATTGCGTTCGATGCCCTCACCGCCACGACGCCGCGCCTGTCATAAATCGCGATCGAGCGACAGCGTCACCGTGCGCGGCGCGCTGCTGTAGAATTGCCGCTCGCCGAATGAACTCGACGTCAGCCGGTTCGCGACGACCGCATTCAGCACATTGCGCACACTGATCGCGGCGCGCCACCTTGCCAGCTGGATATCGGCGTTGGCGTCCATTACGAACCGTGCCGGGGTAACTTCGTAATAGGTACTGCGATCGTTGAAGGCGGTCGGCACACGGGTCGCGCCGAGCGCGTCGATACCGAAAGTGGCAACTTTGCCGCCCGCTACCAGCATGCTAGCCTGCGCCCCAGCCGCATAGCCCAGCCGGGGCACATTGGGCAGCGGATCCCCGCGCCGTCCGGCGCCATCCGTGGTACCGACCGGCTGGTCCTCGCCAAGCCGCGCATAGGTATAGTTGGCCGACCCGGTGAGCCGTACGGCACCGATCGCCAAGCTTGCCTTGGCCTCGACACCATCGATCCGCACCGTGCCGATATTGGTATTGTACCCGAACGCGCCGTTTGCACTCGACGCCGCATAGATCACGTCGGACCAATCGATGTGGTAGACTGCACCCTCGATGGCGACCCGCCCGCCCGCCCCCCTGGTCCTGACGCCCAGTTCGTAGTTCCAGACATGGTCGGCGTCGTAAATGCGTTCCTGTTCGGTCAGGTCGGGCGTGATGTTGACCCCGCCGGGCCGGAACCCCTCCGATGCGATCGCATAGACCAGGGCTTCGCCTGGCAGCCGATAGGCGAGTTCCGCCTTCAGATTGACCCCGTCGTCGGCGCGCGCATAGCGGCCGTTGCCGATCGCGCCGGTCCCCGTGATGATATTGGGAATCGGGACCGACCCATCGGCACTACGCCGATAGTGGAAATACCGCAGCCCCAATGTCGCCGACAGTCGCGGCGCGATGCCCCAGCGCGTTTCCGCAAACAACGCCTGCTGGTCGAGCGTGCTGTGCAGCAGCCGCAATCCGGTGATGTCGACCGGTACGATTCGCTGCCCTGTCACAGCGTCGGCACGGACCGTATAGCTTTCCGCCGAATCGCGCCGCCGCTCGACGAACGCCCCGATGGTCCAGGCGGGCGCCCCCGGCCGGTCGGAGGACGCGCGAACCTCCGCGGTCGTGCTCTCGACGCGAAACGGCTGGTACAGCACGCCCGGCAATCGCGTTTGCAGATAGGCCTGGAATGCGCTGCGCTGTTCGGACGTGCAGCCGGCTTTGCCGACAAGCATCGCATATCGCCTGCAACTCGCGTCACTGGCCGCCTGCTGCGCCAGTACCGCCGTGAAGTCGCCCTCCTTCACGATCGTCCAGCGATAGTGCGAGCCCGTCGCGACGACCGCGACGGCGGCGGTCGTCCAGTGTGCGGTGATACTGGCGAGGTCGAGTCGCTCGCTATTGGGCGTACGTACCGGCTGATCGTTGCGATAGCGGCCGAGGTCCGGGTACCAGAATCCCGCGTCGTCGATCTGCGTATGCTGGTGGAGCGCCAGCGCATCGACGCGCACCGCCTGCGATGGTGTCCAGGCAAGTCCCAGCCGGAGGCCTTGGCGCAGCACGGCGCCGGTGTCCTTCAACGCCAGCCGATCATTGTCGATATAGCCGCCAACCGTCCGACGATGCACGACGAACCGCGCTGCCAAGGTGTTGCGGACGATTGGCGCGTTGACAACCGCAGCGAGATTGTCGCCTGTCCCGGCGCCCTGTATCGCCGACACACCACCCTCGACATGCCCCGTCCAGCGCGTCGCGTCGGGTTGGTTGAACAGCACCCGCAGCGTACCGCCCATCGAGCTGGCGCCGTAGAGTGTACCCTGTGGTCCGCGAAGCAGCTCGATCCGGTCGATATCGACCAGGTCGATATCTGGGGTACTCGCGGCGGGATCGAAAGTGGTTCCCGACGGCCCGCTGATTGGGGTTTCCCCATAATAGACCCCGACCATGGACTCGCCGGTTCCGGTGACACCGCGAATCGCGATCCGCTGCTGCAGCGGTGCCGTGGCGATCGGTACCAGCCCGGGCAATATGGCGGCGGCGCTGCGAAGGTCATACGCGCCCCGGGCCAAGACCCGGGCACCACTCACGGCGTCCATGCTGATCTCGGTATCGCCGAGAAAGGTCGGGCGCTTGAGTGCCGTGACGACGATCTCGGCAGGCGGTGCCGGGATGTCCGGCACGCGCCCCGCCGGTCCCGCCGCCAAGGTCCCGGCAACCGATCGCCGCGTGGCCTCGCGAACGATGATGATCACGCCAGCGCGGACACGCTTTGCGACCAACCCGGTATCGGCGAGCAGAATCCGAAGCGCGCGCTCCGGTTCGATCGGCCCGTGCAGCGCCACGCTGGTGCGGCGGCCGATCACCGCAGGATCGAACAGGATTTGCTGCCCCGTCTGGATCGCCAGTCGACGCAGCGCGACATCCAGCCGTCCGGCGGGGATGGCTAAGGCGACCCGGTCGTGCGGCGACGATGCCGCCTTGCCGTGAATGAGGCAGGCTAGAGATATCGCAATCATTCGTATGGCAAGGTCACGGGCATGCATCAGGACGCGTGGTTCGACCCCCGGAATACGCTGTTGCCTCTCCCATCCGCTCTGATGACGGTTTGGTGACACTGTACGCTTGACGGCCTGCTGGCAACATGGTCGATTGCGGCGAATATATATAAAGGGGGATGCCGGAGGCTCGGGCGGACAAGACGGGGCCGATCATGCGGAATTCCTATGCACGCAGACCCGGCGATGACGGGGGGGCCATCGACCTATCGGGCCATCTCAACGCGGTCCGGCGGTTCCTGACGAAGCGTGCGCCGATCGGCGAAGTCGACGATCTGGTCCAGGAGGTCGCGTTGCGCATGCAGACCCGCCGCACGCATGCCCCCATCGACAATATCGACGGGTATCTGTTCCAGGTCGCGCAAAGCGTGCTCGCCGATCGCGGCCGCCGCGACACGGTGCGCCACCGTTCCGCGCACGACAGCCTCGAAGAAATTCATCATCCCGTTGAGGATCGCTCGCCCGAGCGCGTCCTACAAGGCAAGGAGCATCTCGCGCAGCTCATCGCCGCGATGAATGACATGCCTGAGCGCATGCGCCAAGCGTTCATCCTTCATCGCTTCGAGGAAATGAGCTACGCTGCGATCGCCCGACATATGGGCATATCGGTGAGCGCAGTCGAAAAGCATATCATGAAAGCCATCAAGCACCTTGCAGGCTCGCTACGCTGATGGGTTCCGTATCGAGGGATCCGGACGCCGCGGCCGCATCCTGGTATGCGCGACTGCATGCCCATGACGCGACACCAGCAGATCGGGCCGCGTTCGGGCAGTGGCTATCGGCGGACGATGCGAATGATCGCGCCTGGCATGAACTAGTCTCCACAATCCGGATCCTGGATGACGCGCGAAGCGATCCGGCGCTGCTGGCGATGGTGGCAGCGGCCCGCGACCAAGCGCGCCCCGCCACTGTGCGTCGCTGGTGGCCGATGGCGACCGCCGCTGCCGTGCTGCTGTCCATCAGCACCACTGCCGCGCTGGTCGTCGACAGATATGCGGCGCGGCCAGCGACCCAGGTCGCGGATATGCGCTATGTGACGCCGACCGGACGAGTGCGCACTGTCACGTTGCCGGACGGAACGCTGATGACCCTCGATGCCGCGTCCGCGGTTCGCGTTGCGGTGCCGGGTGCGACCCGCCGTGTGGCGATCGATCGCGGCCAGGCGTTTTTCAAAGTCGCGCATGATGCCCGCCATCCGTTCATCGTGTCGGCAGGCGGAAACAGCGTCACCGCGCTCGGGACGCAATTTGCGGTACGCGCGGTGGCCGACCGGGTCGTCGTCAGTTTGGTCGAGGGATCGGTTCGCGTCGACAACCGCGTGATGGATCGCACGATGACGCTGGTGCCGGGCAATACGCTAATGATCGACCGATCGGGTGTGCAACTCACCAGCGCAGGTGCCGATATCGCCACCGGATGGCGCAAGGGTGAACTGACGTTCGAGGCTACGCCATTGAAGGAGGTTGTGGCCGAGCTTAACCGCTATTCCACGCAACACATCGAACTTACCGACAAGCGCCTGGAGAACCGTGTGTTCAGCGGCGTCCTGAAGATCGATGGCGGCGGTTCTGCGCTTGCCGACGCGCTATCGGCTTATGGGATCGCTCGCGTAATATATGCCGACAAGACACGATTGGCTCTCGCTTCCCAATCGTGAAAAGCAAGTTGCGCGGGCAATCTTGTCAGGGCGGCAGAGCGTCGCTCCTGATCCGTCTGTCGGTCGATGCGAGCTGCTGCCGGTTCCGCGGACACGAGGTCAAGCTACGTTCGCTTGCCGCTCGAAATCCATGAGGCTGAGGTAGCCCAGGGTCGAGTGGCAGCGCGTCGGATTGTAGAAGCGCTCGATGTAATCGAACACGTCGACCTTTGCGTGATTGCGGGTTCGATATGTTTTCCATCCAGCCCGCTCGGTCTTCAGCGAGAAGAAGAAGCTCTTCATCGCCGCGTTGTTCCAGACGTTGCCCGACCGGTGGTCTGCCTTGGAAAAACTGGTCCAATTCTGAAGAGAGCCCTGCCGAGCATGAGAATTGGAGGAATATATGGGACGTCAGCGATTTATGCCGGAGCAGATCATTGCAAAGCTGCGTGAGGTGGATGTGTTGGTCGGACGGGGCGGCACGGCGGTGGAGGCGTGTCGCCAGATCGGGATCGCGGAACAGACGCTATATCGGTGGCGCAGGGAGTATGGTGGCCTGAAGGTAGATCAGGCGCGGCGGATGAAGGTTCTGGAGCGCGGGAATGCGCGGCTGAAGAAACTGGTGGCCGATCTCACGTTGGACAAGGCGATCCTGCAAGAGGCGTCGAAGCTGACTTTTTGAGTCCCTCCCGTCGCCGTGAGGCGATCGATCGGGTCCGTCGCGCATTGCCTGTATCGGAACGGCGGACCTGCAAGGTGCTTGGCCAGCATCGTTCGACCCAGCGCCGCCGAGGGACGATGTCGACGAGCAGCGCCTGACCGTCGACATCATCGCACTGGCGAAGGACTACGGTCGTTACGGCGATCGTCGCATCCACGCCTTGCTCGGCCATGCGGGCTGGCAGGTCAGCCTGTCGGTCGTCGAGCGTATCTGCGGCGGGAGGGTCCCAAGGTACCAAAGAGGCAGCCGAAGCGTCGCCAGCTCTGGCTGGGCGACGGGTCGTGCATACGGCTGCGCCCGCAGCATCGCGGGCATGCGGTGAGTAGCCCCTAGATTTCTGGACGCCTTCGGTCCTAATTTTGAGGACAGGAGGCGATGATGGGGAAGCCGAATTTCAGCGAGGCCTTCAAACGT